>JAWOHY010000249.1:0-8092 GCA_046484945.1 Bacteroidales bacterium | reverse complement strand
AACAGGCAAGGGTTTGCAAAAGGAGCGCTGCTGGCAGCCGAGTGGCTGAAAGGAAAAACGGGATATTTCGGAATGAATGACATGCTCTGCCTGGATCGATGAACTGTGTGCTTAACAAAAATTAACTAGATGGAATAACCGCTATCTGCCTTAAATTCTTTACTTTCGCAAACTAATCAAAATCCTATGAGTATTTTTCTCATCCTTTTTATAATCTTTTTTATTGCCTCTGCTGTAGGGCTTTACAAGATTTTTGAGAAAGCAGGCTACCCCGGGTGGTACATCCTGATCCCTTTTTATAACTTTTACATCTGGTTGAAAGTCATCAAAAAACCGCTCTGGTGGTATATTTTCCTGTTGATCCCGTTCATCAATGTCTTTACGGTACTGCTGATGATCGTGGAGATCGTCAAGTGCTTCGGCAAATTTGGTCTGGGCGCACAGGCCCTCAGCGTGCTGTTCCCTTTTATCTACCTTCCTTACCTTGGCTTTTCCCAAAATGAAAAATACACTCATCCCAATGACCGGAAGCCTGTGAAACATTCATGGGCCAGGGAATGGGTCGATGCCATCATATTCGCCGTCATTGCCGCCACCATCATCCGCACCTTCCTGATCGAAGCCTATACCATCCCCACCCCGTCCATGGAGAAATCCTTACTGGTAGGTGATTTTCTTTTCGTAAGCAAGATGGCCTATGGTCCGCGGCTCCCGATGACACCCATATCATTTCCTTTCGTGCATCACACCCTTCCACTCACGACTGAAACCAAGTCGTACGTGGAATGGATCAAATTCCCATACTACCGTTTTCCCGGTTTTGGCGACGTGGAACGCAACGATGCTGTGGTATTCAATTATCCCGACGGGGATACCCTTTCGGTGAAATTCCAGAGCAACCGGAGTTATTACTCCCTGGTGAGGGAATTTGGCTGGAGGGCTGTCAACAACAACCCGTCAAGATTTGGAAAGATCATCTCCCGGCCCGTCGATAAACGGGAAAATTACATCAAACGATGCGTGGCCATGGCCGGTGACACCCTGCAGATCATCGATCAGCAGGTTTATATAAACGGCGAAAAATCAACGCACCGGGGGATCCTGGAATACCAGTACCTGGTCAGGGTGACAGGCAACCAGCTGAACCCCAGGGTTCTCGATCAGCTCGACGTGACTGATAAGGTCTGGCCCGTTGGCCCGGGGGAGTTCGTGGTAACCCTCACCGATAAGGCAGCCCAGCAGCTGGCCCAGGTCAAAGGAGTGGATGAGGTGCAGAAACTTCTGGAACCGCAAGGAAAGTGGGACAGGGATATATTCCCCAACGCACCCCAATATCCATGGAACCGTGATAATTTTGGCCCGTTCGTGATACCCGCAGCCGGCGTTACCATCGAATTGTCCACGGAAAACATGCCGTTGTATGAGCGGATCATCCGGAACTATGAACTGAATGACCTCCGGGTTACAGACGATAAAATCTTCATCAACGGGCAGGAAACAGACCAATACACTTTCCGGATGAACTATTACTGGATGATGGGCGACAACCGCCATAATTCAGCCGATTCAAGATATTGGGGCGTCGTTCCCGAAGATCATATTGTTGGGAAAGCGGTCTTTGTATGGTTCTCCCTCGACCGGAACAAATCACTGCTCAGCGGCAGGATCAGGTGGAACAAACTTTTCCGAATCGTACGTTAATTAATCATATTAAATAAAATACCATGAGAAAAAATGTAACTTTAAGCTTGTTGATTCCCGCATTTTTTATGCTGTTCACCTTACAGGCAGCCGGGAAGGATTTTACAGGAGTGATCACCTATAAAATCACCCTGCAGGGATCGGGCATCACCGATGAGATGAAAACAATGATGCCAAAAACCATGATCATGACCATCAAAGGCAATAAATCCCACACCGAAATGGTCATGGGAATGGGTAAAACCGTCTCTATTGCAAATGCCGACGACAAGTCGAGCATCACCCTGATCGACATGATGGGACAGAAAATTGCCATCCAATCCACCTATGAGGATATCATGGAGGAGATGGATAAAAGCCCTGAACTCGACGTTAAAGTCACAGGTGAAACAAAAACAATCTGCGGATACGTATGCAAAAAAGCGATCATCACCCACCCGGATGAAGATATGGAGATTTTTGTATATTTTACCGAAGAGCTGGGATCGAAAGACCTGAATTTCGACAATCCGCAGTTCAAGGATATCAACGGGGTCATGCTGGAGTTTGAAATGCCGAACGAACAGTTCACCATGCAATTTGTTGCCACATCGGTTGAGAAGAAAAAGGTAGACGACAGCATGTTCATTATTCCGGATGGATACCAGATAAAGACGAAGGACGAGATGAGGGGCATGTTTGGCGGATTCTGATAAAAAATGGTAAAGAAGGCCAACCAGTTCACAAACGGGGAGAATAAGCGGGCCAAACGAGAGAGACGACGGAAAACGGTGAAAAGCAAATACCGGCTTCCGGCCTCGCTGACCGACGGCCGTTTTGCCAGGATAGCGGGATTTTTCATGCTGTTGCTGGCTGCTTTTCTATTGCTGGCTTTCACATCCTATTTAACCACATGGCGCTTCGACAGCAGCATCCTGGAAAGCCGTGACGCCGGGTTTATCCTTGACCGGAGCATCCAGGTACAGAACTGGACGGGTAAACTCGGGGCCTGGCTGGGCCACCTGTTCATCAAACGAGGTATAGGCATATCGGCCTATTTTGTTATCCTTATGCTTTTTTTAACAGGCTTCCGGCTAATGACCGGGCTGATGCTGATGCCTTTCTGGAAAACCTTCCGGTATTCCGTCCTGGGTATGCTGTGGTTTTCCGTGACACTGGGATTTGCTTTCCTTAACAATCCTGATCTCGGTCTCCTGGGTGGTGTTTTCGGCCTTGAAGCCTCCCTGTGGCTGATCGATGTCGTTGGCCGTCCGGGAACAGTGTTGATATTGATCTTTAGTCTGATCAGTTTTTTGATCATCGTAAACCTGTTCCCTGTTATCCGCAAAAAAACGCCCCGTTCGAAAGAGGGCGGGGAAGGATCACAGGACACCACGGCCGTGAACCAGCCCAGGGAAGATCTTTACAACACCCGGGAATACGCCCTCAACCCGCAGCCTGAAGAAGAGCCTGAAGATCCTGTTGTGGAACCGGTAGCGGAAACGGTAGCAGGGCCGGCAGAGAAAAAGGTCGAGCTGACCATTGAAGAAAACCCGGTCGAAGCGCATGGCAACCAGAAAGGGACGGTTTACGGTGGCATTGACACGCCTTACGATCCCACGCTGGATCTGCCCGACTACCGATACCCCACCCTGGACCTGCTGGCCGACTACACCAGCGATGTCGTTCCGGTTGCCAAGGAAGAACTGGAGGCGAACAAGGACCGGATAGTCGAAACCCTGAACAATTACGCGATCCGTATCGACAAGATCAAGGCGACGATCGGGCCGGCGGTGACGCTATACGAGATCATTCCGGCACCGGGCGTCCGCATCTCGCGGATTAAAAACCTCGAAGATGATATCGCCCTTTCCCTGTCCGCACTGGGGATCCGTATTATAGCCCCGATCCCAGGCAAAGGGACGATCGGCATCGAGGTGCCCAACCAGAAACCCGAAATCGTTTCGGTCAAGTCGCTGTTGTCATCAGACAAATTCAGAAATTCTCCCTTTGACCTGCCCATTGCCCTCGGCAAGACCATTTCGAACGAGAGTTACATCGCCGATCTCTCCAAAATGCCGCATATCCTTATGGCCGGCGCCACCGGGCAGGGCAAATCGGTGGGGCTGAATGCCATTCTGCTTTCCCTTCTGTACAAGAAACACCCATCGCAGATAAAATTCATCCTTGTCGACCCAAAGAAGGTGGAGCTCACCCTGTTTTCCAAGATCGAAAGGCATTTCCTGGCCCGGCTGCCCGATTCGGAAGAAGCCATTGTCACAGATACACGGAAAGTGGTACGGACCCTGATCTCCCTTGGCATTGAGATGGATCACCGGTACCAGTTGCTGAAAGATGCACAGGTCAGGAATATCAAGGAATACAATACCAAATTCATCGCCCGCAGGCTGAATCCCAATGAGGGTCATGATTTCATGCCTTACATTGTGATGGTGGTGGATGAGTTCGCCGACCTGATCATGACGGCCGGCCGGGAGATCGAAACGCCGCTCACCCGCCTGGCGCAGCTGGCAAGGGCTACCGGGATACATCTCATAATTGCCACCCAGCGCCCTTCGGTCAATATCATCACCGGCACCATAAAGGCCAACTTCCCCGCCCGGATCGCCTACAGGGTCATCTCCAAGATCGACTCCAGGACCATCCTCGATAGCAGCGGAGCCGACCAGCTCGTCGGCCGGGGCGATATGCTGATGTCGACCGGCAGCGACCTGATCCGGCTGCAATGCGCCTTTGTCGATACCCCCGAGGTAGAACGCGTCACAGAATACATCGGCTCGCAACGCGGATACGCTGACGCCTTTCACCTGCCGGAATACTATGATGAAAACGATGAACTGGACAAAGGCGACTTCGACCCGAACCAGCGAGATGAGCTCTTCGAAGAGGCAGCCCGTATCATCGTACAGCATCAGCAAGGCTCAACTTCCCTGCTGCAGCGCAGACTGAAACTGGGGTATAACCGCGCCGGCCGCATCATCGACCAGCTGGAAGCGGCTGGAATAGTAGGACCATTCGAAGGCAGCAAGGCCCGCGAGGTTCTTGTAGCCAACGAAATGGCTTTGGAACAGTTTTTGAGAGACCTCTACAGTGAATAGTGAAGAGTGAAGAGTGAAAAGAGGATACATAATAAATTTTATATGCTGAAAATTAAGAACATTCTTATAGCAACTATTATCCTGCTGGCAGGCTCGGCTGGTTATGCCCAGTCAAAGAAAAGTGCCGATGAAATCCTGAAAGAAGTTTCCGAAAAGACGAAATCCTTTTCTTCCATCCGGATAAACTTCACCTATAACATGGACAACCCGAACGCCAAAGTGCATGAATCGGAAAACGGCACGCTGCTAGTCAAAGACGATCAATACCGGCTCGATATCGCAGGCCAGCTGGTGATCTCCGACGGCGCAACGGTATGGACATATATCTCCGATGTAAACGAAGTGCAGATCAACGAGGTGGAGGACGATGAAAGCATCCTCACACCGAACCGCCTGCTGACCGCTTACAGCACCGATTATAAAGCTAAACTCACCGGGGAAGTGACCAAAGGGGGCAGGGTGCAATACGTGCTGGAACTCAAACCGCAGGCCGATAAATCATTTACCAATGTGGAACTGAATATTGACAAGGAGTTGATGCGTATCGCACGGTTAGCCATCCAGGATCAGAACGGCAATACTTTCAGTTATATCGTCAATAAATTCGACGCCAATGTCCCTGTGAAAGACAGCGATTTCAAATTCAACACCGCAGATTATCCCGGCGTGGAGGTCATCGACATGAGATAAAACACCTCCCGGCAACATGCACCACGCCGACCAGGAAATAATATCCCTCCTTCAAAATGAATCGAACCGTGAAAAAGGCTTTGATCAGCTGGTAAAGGCCTACCAGCAGGAAATTTACTGGCTGATCCGGCGGATGGTGATCGACCATGAGGATGCGGATGACCTGACACAGGAGACCTTCGTAAAGATATGGAACAACCTGGACCGTTTCCGGGGCGAATCGGCCCTTTTTACCTGGATTTACCGCATCGCTACCAATGAAGCGCTGGCACACCTGAGAAAAAAAAGGATATCCTTCAGATTTCTTTCACCTGATATGAAATCGACCGAAGCCATTCCCGATTATAACGATGCCTTTTACCGGAGCGATGACACCATGAGGAAGTTCCAGAAAGCCATGACAGAGCTCCCCGATAAACAGCGTCTGATCTTCCACATGAAATATTACGATGACCTGACCTATGAGCAGATCTCAGAAATTACAGGAACCTCCGTAGGCGCATTAAAAGCAACTTATCACCACGCTGTAAAAAAAATCAGAAAAAAACTTACCCTTGAATAAACCATTCATCATAAAATCAATCTAAAAGACATGAACCGGCACATCTCAAATAAGAATGATGATCACCGGAATGATTTTCCAGCGTCATTCAAAGTAAATCCTTTCCAGGTGCCCGATCATTATTTTGACGAATTGCCCGGGCGGATCAAAACAAGGATCGAGCAGGACAAATTACGCAAACGCCAGTTCTATATGCATCCGGTCGTGCAAAAAGCCCTGTTAGCCGCTGCCGGACTTGCGCTGCTGATCGGCCTGGCCATTGCGCTCCTTTATGAGCGGAATGATGAACCTGTCTATTTCGGACAAATCAACGGCATCAGCATGATGGATATTGAAACGACATTACTGACCGGTGACATTGACGAATACACGCTTGTCAGCTTCATCCTTGAAACGGATGAGTTTTCGGGAATGTCTTCCGGAACAGATATCACCGATGAAGAGATCAAATCATATCTGCTTGAAACCAACAATATTGAATCATTAATCTTACATTATTAATACCTGGTATCATGAAAAAGTTAATATTCATCACATTGGGGATCTTTTTGCTGACTCAATCCGGCATGGCGCAACCCTGCCAGGAATTCAAAGAGAGAAGGGCAAAAATACAGGCCATGAAGATCGCCTATCTTACTGAAAAAATGCAGCTGACACCTGAAGAGGCGCAGGTATTCTGGCCGGTGTATAATGAATTTGAGCAAAAACGCATTGATATTGAAATGAACCTTTCCGACCAGGTCCAAAAAAAGCGGCCCGATATTGAGCAGATGTCAGATGCTGAAATTGATACTTTTCTTAAAAACCGTATCCTGCAGGAAGAACAGATCATCCTCCTCAAAAAGGAATATCATGAGAAACTGAAAAAGGTCATTTCTGTCAGGAAGATATACAACTTATACGAAGCGGAAGCCGGTTTTAAAAGGGCTTTACTTGAGCGACTGCAGGAAGGCAGAGGGCCTGCCGGAAAACCAGGGAGGCAATAGTCTTCCTTATTGGCCGGCTTCCCAATTATAATAGGCATCCAGCAGGCTGACCGTCGTTTCGTCAGGAATTGTCACATCCGTGGTAAGGCTTAGCTTCTTCAGCTCCGCTTCCCAGAAAACCACCGGCATCATATCACCACCATATTCTCCGTTAGATTCAGCATAGTACTCCGTATCTATCGAGAAACAGCTCAGGCAGTACATAACAGGACCCGTTCCCTTGTAACGGTAAAGGTTTGCCGCTACCAGGTCATCGAATTCAAAGACTATTTCGCCGCATAAAACGCCGTTTTCTTCGAACAACCTTTTCTCAACAACAGTGGCATTGGGAAATTCATTCTCGATCTCATTCCCTTCGTAATAATCATTGAGCAGTATCTGGAAATCATCCTCGGAAACATCTTCCCCGTCATCCATGGTGGATAGCAGGTTGATGTATTTGATCGTCAGTGTTCCCGAATTTTCACCGGTAAAAACAAACGAGTATTCCTTCTTTTCACAGGTAAGGCACCCGCTGATGAACATTGCCGTGATCATCACAGCCAGAATGCTTAAATAGGTCTTTTTCATCGGATTGGTTTTAAGATTCTTATCAAAATAGATAAAACAAAGATAGGGATTTAAGTTCGTTTAACGAAAGACCTTCAATCTTTTTAATTTTGCAGGATAAACTATAAAAATGAAAACATCGGTTGAAATCAGTTATTATCCGCTCCGTGATGAGTATATCCCGCCGATCAGGGAATTCATTGATCGGATGAACACCTATGACGGGCTGGTTGCGAAAACCAGCGGGATGAGCACGCAGATTTTCGGGGAATACGACATTTTGATGGGCGCACTGGTAAAGGAAATGAAAGAATCGTTCAAGCATCCTCATTCGGTATTTGTGATGAAGATCGTCAACGCCGATCTGAACACTACCGGCTCCTGATGGACCTGATCAGCATTATCCAGGCGCTGTACGACAACATTTTAGCTTCAAGCTGGCTTGAAGCCGTGGCAGTCTTTTTTGGCTTGCTGAGCGTATGGTTTGCCAAAAAGGAAAATATCCT
>JAWOHY010000241.1:0-8938 GCA_046484945.1 Bacteroidales bacterium | reverse complement strand
GCCTGCCGGAGTTGAACTGTCGATCGCCGTGGCCCCGCCAACAAGTACAAGCGTGGATGATGCCATTGCCACTTTCCCGGTGACCCTTGTCGACGGTGAAACCTACGTGGTATTCGCCAACGGTGTGCTGAACCCCGACAATTTTGCGGCCAACCCCGATGAACTGAGCATCGGCTTCAGCCTGTTCCCGGTAGCCGGCGCCCGTGAAGCGGCCGAAAACACCGATAATGTGGAGTTCTTTGTATTCCACGGCGCGACCGATGCCCCTGCTGTTGACGTACTGGCCGGCGACGCAAAACTGGTAGACGGTGCCGCTTACGGCGATGCCACCGGTTATCTCTCCGTACCGCCCGCATCATACATTCTCGACATCACCCCTGCCGGTGCCAATGAAACTATAGTCGCCACTTTCGAAGCTGACTTATCGGGCCTTGCCGGCGGATCTGCCGTGGTAGCCGCCTCCGGTTTCCTTACCCCGTCGGCCAACCAGGATGGTGCGGCTTTCACGCTGATCGCCGTACTTGCCGATGGTACAGTGATTGAGCTTCCTGCCTACGAAGCACCGGCGCCAACCGCACGTCTTCAGGTGATCCACAACGCGGCCGATCCTGGAGCTGCTGCCGTTGATATCTATGTAAACGGTGGTCTGCTTCTCGACAATTTCGCCTTCCGTGCCGCCACCCCGTTCATCGATGTGCCTGCCGGTGTGGAACTCTCGATCGCCGTTGCCCCGCCAACAAGCACGGGCCGACCACGATGACCGAACGGCCCGAATAATCGACACGTTTCCCCAGGAGGTTTTGACGGAAACGGCCCTGTTTGCCTTTCAGGCTGTCGCTGAGGGATTTCAGCGGCCTGTTCGACTCAGTTTTCACTGCGCTGACCTTCCTGGAGTTATCCAGCAATGAATCGACTGCTTCCTGGAGCATACGTTTTTCATTCCGCATGATCACATCGGGCGCTTTGATCTCAATCAGCCTTTTCAACCGGTTGTTCCGGATGATCACCCTGCGGTAGAGGTCGTTCAGGTCGGATGTGGCAAACCTGCCTCCATCCAGCGGTACCAGCGGGCGAAGCTCGGGTGGGATCACCGGGACGATCTTCATGATCATCCATTCGGGCCGGTTTTCTATGCGGGTCCGCGCATCCCGGAATGCTTCAAAGACCTGAAGCCTTTTCAGAGCTTCCTGTTTCCGCTGCTGCGAAGTTTCCGTATTGGCCTTATGCCGCAGATCGAACGATACCTGGTCGAGGTCAATACGCTGCAGTAGCGCCTGCAGCGCTTCGGCTCCCATCCTGGCAATGAACTTGTTCGGGTCGGAATCGTCAAGATATTGGTTTTCCGGCAGTGAATCAATAATGTCAAAATATTCCTCTTCGCTCAGGAAGTCCATCTCCTTCACTCCATCTTTTTCCTTGACACCGGGCTGGATGACAACATACTTTTCATAGTAGATGATAGAATCCATTTTTTTTGACGGAAGGCCAAGCAGAGCCCCTATTTTATTGGGGAGGGAGCGGAAGAACCAGATGTGGGCGACGGGGACCACCAGCTGGATGTGTCCGGTCCGCTCACGCCTGACTTTTTTCTCCGTCACTTCCACACCGCAACGGTCACATATAATGCCTTTATAACGGATGCGTTTGTATTTACCGCAGTGACATTCGTAATCTTTTACCGGGCCAAAGATCCTCTCACAGAACAAACCATCACGCTCAGGCTTATAGGTCCTGTAATTGATGGTTTCCGGTTTCAGCACCTCCCCGTAGGAACGCTCCAGGATCGTTTCCGGAGAGGTGAGGCTGATCGTAATGTTCGAAAATTCACTGGATATATTCGATTCTCTTCTGAAAGCCATGTACTTTTGTTATTTGTTGTTTTTAATCGAAGGTGATCTCCAGGCCAAGGCCTCTGAGTTCATGGACCAGTACGTTGAACGATTCAGGAATGCTGGATTTGGGCATGTTCTCTCCTTTGACGATGGTCTCGTAGGTTTTTGCCCTGCCCTGCACGTCATCTGATTTGACCGTAAGGATCTCCTGCAGGATATTGGATGCGCCGAAAGCTTCCAGCGCCCAGACCTCCATTTCACCGAAACGCTGGCCGCCGAATTGCGCTTTACCTCCCAGTGGTTGCTGGGTGATCAGCGAGTAAGGACCGATGGAACGGGCATGGATCTTGTCCTCAACCATATGGTGCAGTTTCAGCATATAGATATAACCAACGGTGGTGGGCTGATGGAATCTTTCTCCTGTTTCTCCGTCGAATAAATATACTTTTCCATCCCTCGGCAAGCCTGCTTTATCCATCAGTTCATTGACCTGTTCATAGCTGGCGCCATCAAAAATGGGCGTGCTGAAAGTCATCCCCAGTTTATGTCCCGCCCAGCCAAGGACCGTTTCATAGATCTGTCCGAGGTTCATACGGCTGGGAACGCCCAGGGGATTCAACACAATGTCAACCGGGGTGCCATCTTCCAGGAACGGCATATCTTCCTGCCGGACAATTTTGGCTACGATCCCCTTATTACCGTGCCGCCCCGACATTTTATCTCCAACCTGCAGTTTGCGTTTCCGGGCGACATAGACTTTGGCCATCTGGATAATTCCATTGGGCAGGTCATCCCCCACGGAAGCCTGGAATTTGAGGCGGTTATACCTTCCGTGCAGCTCCTTGTCTTTGATGTTATAGTTATTGATCAATATCTTGATCTGTTCATTCTTATCCTTATCCACCGTCCACCGGTTCGGGTTGATATTGCTGTAATCTAATCCCAGCAACATTTTCTGTGTGAATTTGGTTTTTTTCGGCACTACCTCTTCCTTGAAGTTGTTGTAAACCCCCTGTGAGGTCTTGCCACTGACAAGGATCATGAGCTTATCGACAAGTTTTGATTTCAGGTCTGTGATTTCCTTGTGCATCTGGTCGTCCAGCTCCTTTACGATGTCTTTTTCCTTCACCCTTGATTTGCGGTCTTTTATCACCCGGCTGAAAAGTTTGTTTTCGATAACAACGCCTCTCATAGCAGGAGGTGCTTTCAGGGATGCGTTCTTTACATCCCCGGCCTTATCGCCAAAGATGGCCCTGAGCAATTTTTCTTCCGGTGTCGGGTCACTTTCTCCCTTTGGAGTGATCTTACCAATAAGGATATCGCCCTCTTTGACCTCGGCTCCGATCCTGATCAAACCATTCTCATCGAGATCTTTTGTGGCTTCGGCACTGACATTGGGAATGTCGTTAGTGAGTTCTTCTATCCCTCGTTTGGTATCCCTGACTTCAAGCGTGAATTCTTCAATGTATATGGAGGTAAAGATGTCTTCTTTCACCACTTTTTCACTGATCACGATGGCATCTTCGAAGTTATAACCTTTCCAGGGCATGAAAGCCACCATAAGGTTCCTCCCCAGGGCGAGTTCGCCATCTTTCGTGGCATAACCTTCACACAGTACCTGTCCCCTGGTCACTTTATCACCTTTCCTGACAATAGGCCGGAGATTAACACAGGTGTTCTGGTTGGTGCGGAGGAATTTCGTCAGTTTATACCGCTTTATATCATCATCGAAGCTGACAAGTTTTTCGGTTTCATCGCGTGTATACCGGATCACGATCTCATTGGAATCAACATATTCGACAAAGCCGTCACCTTCGGCATTCATCAGCACGCGTGAATCCCTGACCACATCTGCTTCGATACCGGTTCCGACAATGGGAATTTCCGGTTCCAGCAGCGGGACCGCCTGGCGCATCATGTTTGAGCCCATGAGTGCGCGGTTGGCGTCATCGTGTTCCAGGAACGGGATGAGCGAGGCAGCAATGGAAGCGATCTGGTTCGGCGCCGTATCCATAAAGTTCACCTCATCTTTTTCGATGATCGGATAGTCGGCCTGATAACGGACCTTAACCTTTTCGTTGACAAATTTCCCGTCGCTCTGCAATGGGGCGCTCGCCTGCGCGATAATCTTCTTTTCCTCTTCTTCCGCTGTCAGGAAGGTAGGTGCCTCGTTCAGCAATACCTGCCCGTTTTCAACCCGTTTGTAGGGTGTTTCGATAAAGCCCAGGTTATTGACCTTTGCAAATACACAGAGAGAAGAGATCAGCCCGATATTGGGGCCTTCCGGTGTTTCAATCGTACATAGGCGGCCGTAATGCGTATAATGGACGTCCCTGACCTCAAAACCGGCCCTTTCCCTCGACAGACCGCCGGGGCCCAGTGCCGAGATCCTCCGCTTGTGCGTAAGTTCCGACAAAGGATTGGTCTGATCCATGAACTGTGATAGCTGGTTGGTGCCAAAAAATGAATTGATGACCGAAGAGAGGGTTTTGGCATTGATCAGATCCATCGGGGTGAAAACCTCATTATCCCTTACATTCATTCGTTCCCGGATAGTACGGGCCATACGGGCCAGCCCGACGCCAAACTGGGAGTAGAGTTGTTCACCGACTGTTCTGACACGCCGGTTGCTCAGGTGGTCGATATCATCCACTTCTGTTTTTGAGTTGGAAAGCTCTACCAGGTATTTGATGATCGAGATGATATCTTCCTTGGTAAGCACTTTGATGCTTTCATCGACTTTCAATTCCAGTTTGGTATTGATCCTGTACCTGCCAACGTCGCCCAGGTCATATCGTTTTTCCGAAAAGAAGAGTTTGTCGATGATACCGCGGGCGGTTTCTTCATCCGGGGGTTCTGCGTTCCGGAGCTGCCGGTAGATATATTCAACTGCCTCTTTTTCAGAATTGGCGGTGTCTTTCTGAAGGGTGTTGAAAATGATGGCATATTCCAGGGTGTTAATATCTTCCTTGTGGAGAAGGATATTGTCAACCCCTGAATTAAGGATTAATTCCACGTGTTCTTTTTCGATGATCACTTCTCTTTCGATGATCACCTCTGTTCTTTCAATGGATACCACCTCTCCGGTATCCTCATCGACAAAGTCTTCAACCCAGGCACGTACGACACGCGCTGCAAGTTTGCGCCCGGTGGCCTTTTTCAGGCTGGTTTTGTTGACTTTTATCTCTTCGGCCAGCTGGAATATCTCCAGGATGTCCTTATCGGTTTCATAACCGATAGCCCGGAGCAGCGTTGTCACCGGCAATTTCTTCTTTCTGTCAATGTACGCATACATGACGTTATTGATGTCGGTGGTGAATTCAATCCAGGAACCTTTGAAGGGGATGATCCTGGCAGAATAGAGCTGCGTACCGTTGGCATGAAAACTGGTGCCGAAGAAAACACCCGGTGAACGGTGCAACTGGGATACGACCACTCTTTCGGCGCCATTGATGATAAAGGTGCCTTTAGGGGTCATGTAAGGGATCATTCCCAGGTACACATCCTGGATGATCGTTTCAAAGTCTTCGTGTTCCGGATCGGTGCAATACAGCTTCAGTTTGGCTTTTAAGGGGACCGAGTATGTCAGTCCGCGTTCCATGCACTCTTCGATTGAATATCTTGGGGGATCAATAAAATAGTCCAGGAATTCAAGGACAAAGTTGTTGCGGGCGTCGGTGATCGGAAAGTTCTCACTGAAGACTTTGTACAACCCTTCATTCATCCTGTCTTCCGGGTTGGTTTCCAACTGGAAGAAATCCTGGAATGACTGGAGCTGAATTTCAAGAAAATCGGGATATTCGGCTTGAACCTTTGATGATCCGAAGTTTATTCTTTCAACTTTTTTAGTGGCCAAGGTTTTGATTTTTAAGGCCTGCGGGGCCGGTTTAGCACAATAAGAATAGACAGATGATGTTAATGGTGACGAGCCTGAACCCCGATTTGATCGGGGACAGGCCCGGTAAAAGAACGGCTATTTTTAGGTAGCCGGTTCATCAGCATTACTTAACTTCAACTTCAGCGCCAGCTTCTTCGAGCTGTTTCTTGAGTGCTTCAGCCTCATCCTTCGAGGCGCCTTCCTTGATCGCTTTTGGGGATGCATCTACTAATTCCTTGGCTTCCTTGAGGCCGAGGCTGGTGAGTTCCTTTACGAGTTTGACCACGGCCAGCTTAGCCTGTCCGGGATGCTTAAGGATCACATCAAAAGTATTTTTTTCTTCCTCAGCGGCTGCGGCTTCGCCGCCGGCTGCTGCTCCCGGTGCCACTGCCATTGCAGTCGCCGCCGGCTCAATACCATATTCGTCCTTAAGGAACTGTGCCAGTTCATTGACCTCTTTTACAGTCAAGTTTACCAATTGTTCTGCGAGAGCTTTAATTTCTGCCATTTGTATCGTTTTTTAAGTGTTTTCTTATTAATTAAACAAATAATGATTAACCTTCCTTCTCTGATAAAGTTTTCAGGATACCGGAAAGTTTGTGGCCGCCTGACTGGAGGCCTGAAATAACATTCCTGACGGGCGATTGGAGAAGCAAAATGATATCTCCGATCAGCTCGTTCTTGGATTTGAGGGATACCAGGAGATCCAGTTGTTCATCACCGATAAAGACCATCTCCTGGATATAGGCTCCTTTGAGAATGGGTCTGTCGGATGTCTTTCTGAACTCCTTGATGAGTTTTGCCGGGACGTTGCCCGCTTCCGAGATCATTAGGGAAGTCGGTCCGTTCAAAATGCCATACAGCCCGGTGAAATCTTTTTCCGATTTCTCCATGGCTTTCTTCAATAAGGTATTCTTGACCACCTGCAGCGTAATGTTCCGCTTGTAGCAGAGCGAACGCAGGCGGGTGGAATTGCTTGAATCCAAATCAGAGATATCTGCAATATAAACGGTTTCGCTATTTTTCAGTGTTTCCGCCAATGAGTCGATCATTTGATTTTTCTCTTCTCTTGTCATGACTCTTTTTTTTCTTAGTTGGTAATTACACTGTAACGGATTTGGGCTCGATCTGTATTCCCGGGCTCATGGTGCTCGACATATATATGCTCTTCATATAAGTTCCTTTGGCTGCAGTCGGTTTCAGTTTAATGATCGTTTGCAGCAGCTCCCTGGCATTGTCAACGAGCTTTTCATTTTCAAAGGAGACTTTTCCGATAGAGGCATGGATGATGCCATATTTATCGACCCGGAAGTCGATTTTACCGGCTTTCACCTCTTTAATTGCCTTACCGACCTCCATGGTCACTGTACCCGTCTTTGGGTTGGGCATCAGACCGCGGGGGCCGAGGATTTTTCCGAGGGGGCCGATTTTGGGCATCACCTGGGGCATTGTTATCACGACGTCAATATCTGTCCATCCCTGCTTGATTTTATCGATAAACTCATCAAGCCCGACATGATCGGCGCCGGCCTCTTTGGCTTCGTCCTCCTTGTCGGGGGTTACCAGGGCCAGCACGCGGATCGTTTTACCGGTGCCATGCGGCAGTGTGACGGTACCACGGACCATCTGATTGGCTTTTCGCGGATCAACGCCCAGCCTTACATCGAGGTCGACCGAAGCGTCAAAGCTTGTAAAAGTGATTCCCTTCACGACCTCCACTGCTTCGGGAAGCGGGTAAGGCTTCATTTGATCAAACTTCGTCAGGGCTTCCTTCTGTTTTTTGGTTAGTTTAGCCATTGTATTACCTCGTTTTTTAATTCACATTTAGGGATGGCCGGTTATTGCTTTGCGACCGGAGAAGTACCTTTGATGGTCAGACCCATGCTCCGGGCTGTACCGGCAACCATAGTGATGGCCGATTCAATCGAGAAGCAGTTCAGGTCATTCATCTTGTCTTCAGCTATTACCCTTACCTGTTCCCAGGTTACCGATCCCACCTTGATGCGGTTAGACTCGGCCGAGCCTTTGCTGATTTTCGATGCTTCCATCAACTGTACTGCGACTGGAGGGCGTTTGATAATGAAATCAAAGCTCTTATCCCTGTACACCGTAATGATGACCGGGAGCAGTTTCCCGGACTGGTCCTGGGTCCTGGCGTTGAACTGTTTGCAAAATTCCATGATGTTTACGCCTTTGGAACCAAGTGCAGGACCCACCGGCGGAGAAGGATTTGCAGCTCCCCCCTTTATTTGCAGTTTGATCAATCCAGCAACTTCTTTTGCCATGCTAATAATAAATTGAATTGTTAATACCTAAATCAGGTTAACCATCATCATTCTTTTTCCACCTGCATAAAGCTTAGTTCCAGCGGGGTTTTCCGTCCGAAGATCTTGACCATCACCTTCAGTTTTTTCTTTTCTTCGTTGATCTCTTCGATCACACCTGAAAAGCTGTTGAAGGGGCCGTCGATCACCTTGACAGATTCGCCCACGATAAAGGGAACATTGATCCCTTCGCCCTGCTCGGCCAGTTCATCCACTTTTCCGAGGATGCGTTTGACTTCGCTGAGGCGCATAGGGCTTGGCTCGTTGCCCGATCCTAAAAATCCCAATACATTGGGGATATTCCGGATAATATGGGGTATTTCGCCCACCAGGGCAGCCTCGATCAGCACGTAGCCCGGAAAGTAATTCCGTTCCTTGCTGATCTTTTTCCCTTTTCGAACCTGGTAAACCTTTTCAGTAGGGATCAGGATCTGGGTGATAAAATCCTGCAAGTTAAGCCGGCTTATCTCATTTTCGAGATATTCCTTCACCTTCTTTTCCTTGCCGCTAATCGCCCGGACAACATACCATTTTTTTACGTGCTCGCCCATACTGATCCTGGGATGAAACAGTTTATGATTCAGTTAAGTTTAAATTCTGTAGTGCCGGCATTATCAGAAGAGTTTGTAAAACTGTTCCAACAATGTACCTAATGATTTATCCATCGCAAATACAACTAAAGCGATGATCAGGGAAGCAACTGATACCACGATAGCACTACTTTGCAGCTCACTCCATGTAGGCCAGGATGTTTTGTGTTTAAGTTCGTCGTAGCTCTCTTTGAGGTACGCCTGTATTTTAAACTTTGCCATTTAACTTATGCGTTTTGCACGGGTGGTAGGACTCGAACCTACAGCCAATGGTTTTGGAGACCACTACTCTGCCAATTGAGCTACACCCGTAAC
>JAWOHY010000230.1:0-4984 GCA_046484945.1 Bacteroidales bacterium | reverse complement strand
CAACCGGCGCAATGAAGAGACAAAGATCAGCCTGGAAAAACCTTCGGTGGATGATTTTGAACCGGATGACCACTCCCTTGAAATACCTGTCATTGTGGAAGATACCGATGCCTGCCCCCGGTACAGCGGCCTGACCATGACCGGGGTGAAGGTGGCCGATTCACCCGCCTGGCTGAAAGATCTTCTGAACGCTGCCGGTATCCGCCCAATCAACAATATCGTCGATATTACCAACTTTGTGCTGATGGAGCTTGGTCAGCCCCTGCATGCTTTCGATGCCGAAGAGATCAAAGGCGGCAAAGTGATCGTCAGGAAAGCACACCGGGATGAAACTTTCGTTACACTCGATGAGGTGCAGCGGAAACTGTCCCCTGATGACCTGATGATTTGTGATACTGAAGGCGGGATGTGCATTGCCGGCGTTTTTGGCGGCGCCGTTTCCGGAGTGACCGGAAAGACAACATCTGTTTTCCTGGAAAGCGCCCATTTCAGCCCGCGCAGTATCCGGAAAACTTCCCGCTACCATGGCTTGCAGACCGACGCTTCCTTCCGCTTTGAGCGCGGAACCGATCCGAATATCACCGTTTACGCCCTGAAAAGGGCCGCCCTGATGATCCGTGAGATTGCCGGCGGCAGAATCTCTTCCGGTATTGTAGATACCTATCCGGAACCCGTCACTCCACCCAGGGTCGCTGTTGCCTGGAAAAATATTGACCGGTTGATCGGAAAGGTGATCGACCGTGAAATCATCAAAGACATCCTGCAGGATCTGGAAATAAAGATCGGTCAGGAAACAAAAACGGACCTGGTGCTGTATATTCCTACCTTTAAGACCGATGTGCTGCGTGAGGCCGATGTGATCGAGGAGATCCTGCGCATTTACGGCTATGACCAGGTGGAGATGACCACCCAGTTACGCTCTTCGCTCTCTTTTTCGCAGAAACCAGACCCGGAAAGGCTTCGCGATCTGGTGTCTGAAATGCTTAGCCACCGCGGTTACCACGAGATCATGACCAACTCCCTGACAAGGGAAAAGTACGCTGAAGAAAGCGCCTGGCTCGACGTCGCCGCGAGTGTCAGACTGCTCAATCCACTCAGCAGCGACCTGAATGTGATGCGGCAGACGTTGCTCTTCGGTGGCCTTGAAACCATCGCCTATAACCAGAATCGTAAAACCACCGACCTGAGGTTATATGAATTTGGCCGGGTTTACCGCCTGAAGCCCCTGCCTGATGGGCAGGAAGATCCCCTGGGGAAATATGACGAACATGAGCGCCTGGCCATCTTTATGACGGGCCGGAAAGAACCTGAAAGCTGGCGGACAGGCGATCAGTTGCTGGATATTTTTGATGTGAAAGAAACTGTCAGTGCTGTCACAAAACGTTTGGGTTTCACACCTGACCAGATCGAAATGACTGTTTTTAGTGATGACTTGTTCCTGGAAGGAATCCAGTTGGTTTCACGCGACCGTACACTGGCAATTTTTGGGATACTTACGAAAAAGGTATTAAAAAATTTCGACCTGAAACAGGATGTCTTTTTTGCCGATTTTGACTGGGAAGAAATGATCAGACAGGTCGCCCTGAATAAAACCTGGTATAATGAGATCCCTAAATTCCCTGAGGTGCGGCGTGACCTGGCGCTGGTCCTGGATCAGCGGGTTACCTATGAAGAGCTGGAGAAGGCGGCTTACCAGGCGGAGAAACACCTTCTGCGGTCCGTCAGTTTGTTCGATATTTATCAGGGGGAAAAGATCGGCCCCGAAAAAAAGTCTTATGCCATCAGCTTCATCCTCCGGGACGATGAGAAGACCCTGACTGACCGGGTCATAGAGAAGACCATGGATAAGATACTGCGTGTTTTCAAGGAGAAATTCAATGCTGCCGTCAGGTAGACCATGTAAATCTGAAAAATTTTATTATGACTGAATTTGATCAGAATGCATACTCCTTCAGTCCTGAGGGAGAGAAATTCCCACTGCCTGCACCGGATGCATATGCCGGGGAATATGGGCGTCTGGAAGGATTGGTAACGCGGGCCCGCCAGGAGGGTAAAGAGATCGTCGTGGTCATGGGAGTGGGTTTTGTCGGGGCGGTGATGGCTGCCATTGTGGCTGATACCAAAGATGAACAGGGACGTTACAGCAAGTTTGTGATCGGGTGCCAGCGGCCCAGCACGCGCAGCTACTGGAAAATACCGTTGCTGAACCGGGGCGTGTCGCCGGTCAAAGCCGAGGACCCCGAGGTGGATATCCTGATCCACCGGTGTGTCACCGAAACCGGTACACTCACAGCCACTTACAACAGTGATGCCCTGTCTCTGGCCGACTGTGTCATCGTCGATGTGCAATGCGATTATATCAAGCACTCCCTCGGCGATATGCGCGACGGGGAAGCCGACATGGCCGCCCTGGAGGCAACCCTGAAGACGATAGGGGAGAAAATAAACGAACACTGCCTGGTACTCATCGAAACGACAGTCGCTCCCGGAACGACTGAATTTGTTGGCTGGCCGATATTGAAGAAAGAATTTCAACGGCGGGGGTTGAAGAAAACCCCCTTGCTGGCACACAGTTTCGAACGGGTAATGCCTGGTAAGGAATACGTGTCGAGTATCCGTGATTTCTGGCGTGTTTGCTCGGGATGCGACCAGGAAGCGCGCCGGCGGGTGGAGAAATTCCTGCACGAGGTATTGAACACGAAAGATTTTCCGCTGACGGTGATGGACCGGCCGATCGAATCAGAAACCACCAAGATCATAGAGAATTCTTACCGGGCGACCATCCTGGCCTATCTGAACGAATGGAGCTTGTTTGCCGAACGGAACGGGGTGGACCTGATCAAGGTGATCCAGGCGATCAAAATGCGGCCGACCCACAGCAATATGATCTTCCCCGGTCCGGGGATCGGTGGTTACTGCCTTCCCAAAGACGGCGGGCTGGGCTACTGGGCCTACCGCCATATCCTGGGCTTTGAGGATGGTGATAACATCTTCCAGATCACTCCCGCCGCCATTGATATCAACGACACCCGTTCGCTGCATGTGGCTGAGCTCACCCGCGACGCCCTGCGAAATATGTCGAAATATATTGCCGGGTCGAAGATCCTGCTGTGCGGGGCCAGTTACCGGCAGGATGTTGGCGATACGCGTTACTCCGGCTCGGAAATCATCGTGCGCAAACTCACCGAAATGGGCGCTGATATCCATGTCCATGATCCATATGTGGACCACTGGTACGAACTTGAATTACAGGATACTTATCCCGCACCCGGACTTTCCTGGAAGCGGTTCTTCCGTAACCAGGACCATCTGACCGAATTGCGTGTCCAGAAAGACCTGAAAGCATCGATGATAGGGGTCGAAGGACTTATCCTGGCCGTTCCCCACCAGGAATACCTGCACCTCAGTCCGGATGATATCGTTTCATGGGCGGGAAACCCCCTGGCCGTTATCGATTGTTTTGGCATCCTGAGCGACGACATGATCCGGCGCTACTTTGAGCTGGGTTGTGAAGTCAAGGCCCTTGGCCGCGGACATATCCAGCGGATCAAAAAAGAGGTGCAGCAAGGAACGAAATAGACATTCCACCGGCAGAAAAGTATGCCATTATGTCAAAATTTCATTGTATTTTTGTCATACTAAAATTTTGACTTCGATTGATATGGACATCCAGGCAATTAAACAGCGGTTCGGAATAATCGGGAATTCACCTTTGCTGATCCGTGCCATCGATATTGCCCGGCAGGTCGCCCCGACCGATCTCACTGTTCTGATCACCGGCGAGAGCGGTACGGGCAAGGAGGCGTTCCCGCAAATTATCCATCAGCTCAGCGCCCGCAAGCACGGCCCTTATATAGCCGTAAACTGCGGTGCTATCCCGGAAGGGACGATTGACAGCGAATTATTCGGTCATGAAAAGGGGTCTTTCACCGGGGCGCTCGAGGCCCGCAAAGGATATTTCGAAGTCGTGAACGGGGGAACCATATTCCTCGACGAGGTGGCCGAGCTGCCGCTATCGACCCAGGTGCGCCTGCTCCGTGTCCTGGAATCAGGCGAATTCCTCAAAGTAGGCTCCTCCAGGGTCCTGAAAACGGACGTGCGGGTGGTAGCCGCCACCAATGTGAACGTGGAAGGGGCCATCCGTCAGGGAAAATTCAGGGAAGACCTCTATTACCGGCTCAGCAATGTGCCCATCATCATCCCGCCGTTACGGGAAAGAAGGGATGATATTGTCTTGCTGTTCCGTAAGTTCGCCGCCGATTTTGCGGAAAAATACCGGATGCCGGTACTCGAACTGACCGACGAAGCCCGGATGATGATCGAGAATTACCGCTGGCCGGGGAACATCAGGCAACTGAAAAACATTACCGAGCAGATCTCGATTATTGAGAGTAACCGGAAGATCACTCCCGAAAATCTGCGGCGCTACCTGCCGGAAGGGTCTTTCAATGAACTCCCGGTACTTTACCAGGGCCAAACCAATGATACCACCTTTACGGAACGCGATCTCCTGTATAAAGTCCTGTTTGATATGAAAAAGGATATTCATGATCTCAAGAAGATCGTGGGCGATATCCTGGAAGGTGACAAAAGCCATGTGCAACTGGCGGAAACCAACGCGCATCTTCTGAACGTGGATGACGAGCGGCAGGTAAGCATCCGCAAACCCAACCCAACAGGGGCCTTGTCAGAGGAATACAACGAAGATTTTGAAGAACCCATACAGGATTCGGAAGTGATTGAAGAATCCCTGTCGCTTCAGAAGAAGGAGATCGACCTGATCAAAAAAGCCCTGGAAAAATATAACGGTAAGCGAAAGCACGCCGCCCGTGAGCTCGGCATTTCGGAAAGAACCCTTTACAGAAAGATCAAGGAATATGACATCAACTAAGCTCACCGGCCTGGTATTGCTTCTGTTTACACTGGCGCTGACCGGTTGCGGGGTTTACTCCTTTACCGGGGCTTCTATCCCCGTGGGTGCCAA
>JAWOHY010000071.1:0-14548 GCA_046484945.1 Bacteroidales bacterium | reverse complement strand
GGTAGTTTGCCGGAGATGCCCGGCAGTGATCCGGTTGCGCCGAATTGGCTACAGGATACCCGGCGCGAGACTGCAGGCTTTTCAGTCCAAAAGAGCCCGTTTCGGCGTCCAGGAGTTTTTGCACGTCAAATCCCACTCCGTCATCCATGTAATGCAATCGCAATGTGTCAGGGCTTGTTTCGATCGTCAGCTCAATTTTGCCGGCCCGGGCATGTTTCAGGGTATTGTTCACCAGCTCCTGTACGATGCGGTAGAGCATGATCTCCTTGTTTTCGGGCAGCCTGCTTTTTTTGCCGGATATCTGAAAGCGGGCGTTGATATTTTCCGTTTCGTTGATCCTTTCGATCAGGTCGGCCGTGGCTTCATAAAGCCCCAGTTTGGTCAGCAATCCCGGCATCATGTTATGCGAAATTTTGCGTACATCATTGGAAGCCTGTTCCAGTAACTGGGTTGCTTTCTCTATCAGGGGTTTGTTCTCCGGGCTTTTATCCTTTATCGAGGTAAACTGCAGTTTGGTGGCGGAGAGCAGGACGCCCAGACCGTCGTGCAATTCCCTGGCGATCCGCTTGCGCTCTTCTTCCTGGCCTTCAACCAGCAGTCGGGCTGCCAGCAGCTTCTTTTCCTCTTCAAGTTGCTGTATTTTTTGTTTCGCGATGATCTTATCCTTCCTGGAAAGTTGGCGGAAATAGAGCAGGAGGAACAGGGCAAGCACTATTATACCAATTCCTGTGAAAAGTGCTGCATTGAGCTGGCTTTTTTGGCGTTGCAGATCCAGCGCCATCTCCAGGTTGAGGTTTTTTAAAGAAAGGATCTGTGTCTGGTCCTGCTCCCGCTCATAGGCCAGCTTCAGGTCGTTTATTAGCCGTGTACTCTCAAGAGTATATATGCTATCTTTCAGATCGGTTTGTAAGATGTAATATTCATAAGCTGTTTTGTAGTTCCCTGCCTTGTATGCATTTTCTGATAAATGATAATAAATGTCCTGCTGGTTAACAAGGGATCTTGATTCCCTGGACACCTCCAGGGCGGAATCCATCACCGCATAGGCCTGCTGGTATTTTCCCAGATTTGAATAAGCCCTTCCGATATTCATCAATCCAATGGCTATGCCATCACTATAATTCCAGCTATAATAGTAATCCAGGGCTTTCCGGAAATTCACCAATGCTTTATCATTTTCATTTTTCTTCAGATGCAGGACTCCGTAGTTAACATACAGGTTAGCCAATTCGTGCGGAAGCTGCGCAGTTTTCAGCAGCTCCATTGCCTGATCGTAATATGACCTGGCGCTATCATCTTCCAGCATGTTGTAATAAACTATGCCAATATTAGTGAGACTTAAGGCAATATCTTTGGTAAAATTTGATTTTCGGTTGATTTCAAGACTTTTTTTAAGATAGCGCAACGATTCATCATATTCTCCAAGAAGGTTCAAAGTTTTCCCTAAATTATTATACATCATCCCCAGGAATTGATGATAATTATATTCCTCACATAACCTAATGGCTTTCAAATAATAAAAAGCTGCTGAATCGTACACGGAGATACCCTGGTAAATATTGCCGGTACCATTATATAAGGCGATCAGCCGCTGAATATCCCCCATTTGTTTAGCCATTAGATAACTTTCCCTGTAATAAAAAAGCGCTGAGTCATTTTTCCCCTGATTGGATAAGGCCATGCCATATAAATAATTTATCCTGGTCAGCCGGAGACTGTCATTCAGAGGTTTTGCCAGGTTTAATGATTTTAAAGCCCTTTCGGATGCCATGACAAAGTCGCCTCTTCGATTATAAATCAGACCCAGTCTGTAATAACTATCTATAATGCCTGTCTTATCATTTATATCGTTTGAAACGGCAGAGGCTTGCAGGCAAAAATATTCCGCACTATCAAGGATATTTCTTGAATAATAATAGGATGACAGGTTTAGCAGGAGTTCAGATTTCTCACTATCGTTATTTTTCCCCGTAACCAATTTCTTCAGACTGTCGGCTTCTCCGGAAGACGACAGGTTGTTGCCTGTAATTCCGGCAAGCAATGAAAACAGGGCGATTCCCGTAATTGAAAACCGTTTATTAATTAGTATATGTAAAATCATGGTTGGTGTTGATCAAATGTCAGGCATAGTCAAGGGCAGAGTTTCCGGAAATAGTGCCGGATTGTTCATCCTTCAGTCCGCTATGTTCTATCGTTACAGAAATAACCGGAAAATCACTTCTTGCACCGATTTCATTCAACACTTCTGATTGAGTTTTATCTTTCCCAATGTCTTTTACTTCCCAATAGTTTATAATATTCACCGGATTGGGATCATTGGTTCCATCAATATGGACTGTAAGGTCGATGATGCCCTGGATATTCCGCACCAGGCTGGAGGCAGTGGCAGTAATACGCCTGGCATCCATAGGATTGTACTGCACTATAATGGTGGATTTGAGTTTCAGTAATCCTTCACTTTGCCTGTAGTACCAGGTCAGCCCCTGGCAGGGTTGGTAATTTTCCATAGCTGTTTGATCTTAAGATTAATTAATCGGTTAATTTAAAAAAAGCGCTACAATTTACAACATAAAATGTTGAAAAGCAACTATTATTTTATTTTTGGCGTTCCTTATGTTTAGATCAATTCAATATCTGAGTTTTCATTGGCATTGATCCGGATCCCTTTCACCCAATCGGGCAGTTCGCTCAGGCGAAGCACAACCTCCACCTCCATCATCACACTGGTGATATCGTGCTGGTTTTCATCCAGTTTGAAATCGAGTTCGTAAATGCCATCTTCCGGTATGGATTCATATTTCTTCGGTACGAGCACCGGCAATGCCTGCAGCATGATTTCAGAGGTGCCACATGCTTTTACGAACAAAAGGTCGTTTTCAGCAACGTTTCTGACGACCCTGATACGGTTGATATATTTTATATTCTTATTCATCGGTGCAATGATATGACCGTTCAGGACCAAAAAAGTAGCAGAAAACCACTAAAAAAATAATTGGCAGTAAATATTTATGATGTCACACCGGGTCATGGAAAACCACTAAAAAAACCTTTGGTGATATTCTGTGATGATTTTCCCCTTCGATGGATATAGTTTTGTATTGTCAGTTTCACGCAAGTGAACGCAAAACAAAACTTAATTAAAAAGGAGGTTGCTATGAAAACTATGATTGAATCGGTAAAGATGGCGCTTTTTGTTCTGTATCCTGCATTTGTGATTTTCATCATGATCGTTTCGATCCTCTGAAAGAGATACTTTCAGGTTTCAGGTGAGAACAAGCCAGAAAAGAAAAGGCATCCCGGCCAGGGGGGTGCCTTTCTTCATTTAATCGAGCAGGTCGTTTTCGACGGCCCAGCGGATCAGGCCGGCGGTATTTTTCACTCCGGCCTTGAACATCAGGTTGGCGCGATGGCTCTCTACGGTATGAAAGCTGATAAACAGCTTATCGGCGATCTGCTGGCTTGAGTATTCCTTGCCGATGAGCTGCAGGATCTCCACTTCTCTTTTGGAAAGCTTTGGGAAAAGCGCTTTGGTATCCTGCATCTTCAGTTCCTGGTTGATCAGCCGCATCGACAGCCTCTCGCAATAATATGTTTCCCCTCGGTGGACGGTCTGGATGGCTTTTACCAGGATATCTTTTCCGGTATCTTTCAAAAGGTACCCCGAGGCGCCATTCTTGACCATCTGTTTGACAAACCGCTTTTCGTCGTATTGTGAAAGGGCGATCACTTTCACATCCGGGAATTTTTTCGCCACCATTTTGGTGCAGTTCAGCCCGTCGAGCAGGGGCATGTTGATGTCCATGAGGATGACATCCACCGGGATGCCCGATTCGAGCGTTTCCAGGACTTTGTAACCGTTGTTGGCTTCGGCCACAACCGTGATGTCTTCCACCCCTTCCAGCGCAGTCTTGATCCCATCGATCAGAAGCTGGTGGTCGTCTGCGATCAGTACGTTTATCATGATCCGGATTATTTCTTTAACAGGTCCCTGATCTCCGTCAGCAGCTTTTCCTCATTGGTAGGTTCCGGAGGGGCAGGAGCCGGGGCAGGTTCTTCTGCTTTTTTCCGCTGCATATAGGTCATGGCCCGGATCACCATAAAGATAGCGAAGGCAATGATCAGGAAATCCACCACATTCTGGATGAACATACCATAGTTCCAGGTAACCGCCGGAACCTCTTCCGTAGCGGCTTTCATGATCACTACCAGGTCCTTGAAATCAATGCCGCCCAGAAGCAATCCCAGCGGTGGCATCAGGATGTCATTTACAAAGGATGTCACGATCTTGCCAAATGCCATGCCGATCACAACGGCCACGGCAAGGTCGACCACGTTGCCTCTCATGATAAAGGTCTTAAAATCTTTCGTAAAGCTCATAATGATTGGTTTTGATGATTAATATCCCAAAAGTAGTAAATATTAAAAGAAGTCATCATCTTTGTCATCATCAAAACCAAGGTCATCGAATTCATCGCCATTGAAATCTTCCAGATCATCTACGTCTTCATCCAGAATAAAATCTTCCTTATCTTCAAAATCATCCAGGTCCAGTTTATTAAAGCCATCCATATAATCATCCTCATCGGTATCAAAAATTATTTCCTCCGTCAGGAAAAGCGCCTGGTCGTAATTCCTGTTTTGCACTTCTTCAAAAATATCGAGAAAATCTTCATCCTCCCCAACCTTTGGCTTTATTCTTTCGATATACTTATTCAACCCCGTAATGTCATCATTTTCGATGTAATTCCTGATGTTGGCAAGCTTTTCGAGCTTCTTCCGGTCCATTTTCATATTGTTTTGAAATAAAAGCGGATGCAAATATATTTTTCCTTTATGAATGTCCGACTTTAAAAAAAAATTTTTTTCACAGATGCGGTGTATCTTAAAACGTATCCGGGCCGGTTCTTATCAGAGAATATGATTACTTTTGCCGCATCTGAAACGCGGATGAATTTTCTTTTTCCATACCTGTTGTGGGGATTACTGGCCATTTCGGTGCCGGTGATCATACATCTTTTTAACTTCAAGCGGTTCCGGAAAGTTTATTTCACCAATGTACGGTTTCTCGAGGAATTGAAGCAACAAACCAAACGTCAGTCACAATTGCGGCACCTGCTGGTCATGATCCTCAGGATGCTGGTCATTGCTTCGCTGGTTTTCGCCTTTGCCCAGCCGTACATCCCGGGGGAAGATGCTGCGCTGCAACCTGATGCCGTCAATAAGGTCAGCATTTATATCGATAATTCATTCAGTATGGAGGCCTTATCCCCCGCCGGTCCGCTGATTGAAACAGCGAAGGACGGTGCCCGTGAAGTAGTGGCGGCATTCAGGGCCACCGATCTGTTCATGCTGCTGACCAATGATCTTGAAGGAAGGCACCAGCGGTGGGTGAGTGCGGAGGAATTCCTGCAAATGCTGGATGAAGTGCAGGTTTCACCCAATGTCAGGACCGTATCGGAGATTGTCAGCCGGCAAAATGATGCGTTTCGCAGCGAGAGCGGACAATACGGAATGGCCTGCCTGGTTTCAGATTTTCAGTTAACGATGGCTGATTTCGAAAATGTTATGGCCGACAGTCTCATCAATTACTGGCTGGTACCGGTAACAGCCGTCAATAGGGACAATCTTTATATCGACAGCTGCTGGTTTGCCACGCCGGTACATCAGCTTAACCAGGGGGTGCGTCTTTTGACACGAATTGTCAATGAATCGGCCACTGATTATGAAAAGGTACCCCTAAAGCTGATGATCAACGGAACACAAAAGGCTGTGGCCGCTTTTGATGTCAAAGCCAAAACCTACCTGGATGTAGCGCTGCCGTTTACCAATTACGAGGCGGGCTTCCAGTACGGCACCCTCGAAATTGCCGATTATCCCGTGACATTCGATGACCGGCTGCACCTGGTTTATCATGTTGCCGGCGCAGTTCCGGTCCTGGCCATCCATGGCGCTGAAGAAAGCTTTTTCCTGAATTCGCTGTTTGGCAAGGATTCTTCCATTTATTTCGTCAATAATAACGTAAGAAATATTGATTTCAACAACCTACAGGCTTTTGAGCTGATCATTCTGAATGAATTGCGGGATATCTCATCGGGCCTGGCACAGGAGCTCACGCTTTTCCTGGAGAATTCGGGAACGCTCCTGATCATTCCATCGCCTGAGATGGATGTGATTTCGTTCCGCGCTTTTCTTTCCTCAGCCGGGGCGAATCATTACACGGAGTGGATACAGGAGGAGACACGGGTTTCTTCCCTTGACCTGGACAACGCGGTTTTTTCGGATGTTTTTGAGCGATCGGGGCCGGGACGCGGGCCAGACCCGGCCACCATGGACCTGCCGGTTGTGAAATCCTTTTATGGCCTTTCAAGGGGCACCCGGACCTCCCGGATCAGCGTCATGAGCATGCTGAACGGCAGGCCGTTTTTGACATGGGAAGCGCTCCCACAGGGGGATGTCTATCTGCTGACCGTCCCGCTGGACGATGCCGTGAGTAATTTCCCCAGGCACGCCCTTTTTGTCCCTGTTTTTTTCAGGATGGCTTTGCTGAGCGCCGCTACCGCCCCGTTGTATCATACCATCGGCAGGGACAATCAGCTCGAACTGAGCCATTCCGGTATTTCCGGCGACAAAATCCTGAATATATCCTCCCTCGATGGCTCCTTTGGCTTCATTCCCGGTCAACAGGTGTTGAACAAACGGATCATTCTGCCATTGTACGGACAGGTTGACCGGGCCGGACATTACCGGATTCACCAGGATGATGTGACGGTGCGGGGAGTGGCTTTCAATTACGACCGGACGGAGTCGGTCATGCAGTTTGCCGGGGAGGATGAACTGAAGGAGATGACCGGGCGTTATGCTCCCGGCCATTTCAGGATACTCACCGGGAAAGGCAAACCGCTTACCGATTCGATCATAGCCATGAGTCAGGGGACGCCGTTGTGGAAGATATTTGTAATTTTAGCACTGATTTTTCTGGCTTTGGAAATCGTTTTATTAAGATTCTGGAAGATCAACCGATAGAATATTAAGTATTTATAGATGAGAATTATAAAAGATCAAACCGCGGGACTGGTCATCGACATACAGGAACGTCTTTTTCCTTATATCGATGATCACGAGTCCATTGCACGCAATACGGGCATACTCGTACAGGGATTGCAGGTCATGCAAATCCCCATTATTCTTACGGAACAATACACCAAAGGGCTCGGGCCCACCATAGAACCCTTGCGGGCGTTGTTCCAGACGCCCGCACCGCTGGAGAAGATGTCGTTCAGTTGTTGCGACGATCAGTCTTTCACAGAAGCGTTGATAAAGCTGGGTAAGAAATTCATCGTGATCGCCGGTATCGAGTCGCACGTTTGCGTGATGCAAACCACGCTGGACCTGCTGGAGAGAAATTTTGTCCCGGTGGTGGTGGATGACTGTGTCTCTTCCCGCAGGCCCAACGATAAAAAAATGGCGATGATGCGCATGCGGAGAGAGGGAGCCATCATTGGCACTTATGAATCAGTGCTCTTTGAATTGCTTCGCTATTCCGGTACCGATGAATTCAGGGCAGTTTCGAAACTTGTTAAATAGAGGGCACAACGGCAGGGCAGATGGAAGAAATACTGGACGATATCAGGGAGGAAGGCAGCGGTGAAGAAGTTTCTGGCGCCGAAGCGACTGATGAAAAGGCGCTTTCCAATGATGCGCAGCGGACCATCAAGGTGTCGGGATTATACGAGAACTGGTTCCTGGATTATGCTTCTTATGTGATCCTGGAGCGGGCAGTGCCTGAGGTGACCGACGGTCTCAAGCCCGTTCAGCGAAGGATACTGCATTCGATGAAGCAGCTCGACGACGGCCGTTTTAACAAGGTGGCCAACATCATAGGGCATACGATGCAGTATCACCCCCATGGCGACGCATCGATCGGTGATGCCCTGGTGCAGCTCGGGCAAAAAGACCTGCTCATCGAGACACAGGGAAACTGGGGCAACATACTGACCGGCGACAGTCCGGCGGCCCCCCGTTATATCGAAGCCCGCCTGTCGAAGTTCGCCCTGGAGGTGGTGTTCAACCCGAAGACAACACCATGGAAACCTTCGTATGACGGGAGGAACAAGGAGCCTGTCACCCTGCCGGTGAAGTTCCCGCTCCTGCTGGCACAGGGCGTGGAAGGAATCGCCGTTGGACTATCCTCCAAGATATTGCCGCATAACTTCAACGAATTGATCGACGCCTCGATCCGTATCCTGGAAGGCGAAGATTTTACGATCTATCCCGATTTTATGACCGGCGGCCTGATCGATGTTTCAAAATACAACGACGGGGCCCGCGGCGGAAAGGTCCGGATCAGGGCCCGGATCAAAAAACTGGACAACAAAACGCTCGTCATTTCGGAGATGCCTTTCGGAGTGACCACCTCCAACCTGATAGATTCCATTATCCAGGCCAATGATAAAAGGAAGATCAAGATTCGCAAGATCGACGATAACACATCGGCAGAAGCTGAGATCGTGGTACACCTGGCGCAGGGTACCTCTCCCGACCAGACCATCGACGCCTTGTACGCTTTCACGCAATGCGAAGTCCCGGTATCTCCCAATGCCTGTGTGATCCGGGACGCAAAACCGCAGTTCCTCGATGTGAAGGAGATCCTTCGTGTTTCTGTTGAACATACGGCTGAGCTGATCCGGAAAGAACTCGAGATCCGGAAGGGCGAATTGCAGGACCAGTGGCATTATGCCAGCCTGGAGAAAATTTTCATCGAACATAAGATCTACCGGAAAATAGAGAACAGCACCACCTGGGAAGATGTACTGGCAACCATTGAAAAGGGGCTGGCTCCGCATACAAAGAAATTGCTGCGGGAAGTCACCCGTGAGGATATTATCAGGCTGACGGAATTAAAGATCAAGCGTATCTCTAAATACGACGCCCAACATGCCGATGAGCTAATTGCCGCCATCGAAAGCGAGCTGGAGGAGGTTCAGAACCACCTCGGGCACCTGATCGATTATGCAATCCTGTATTACCGGCAGATCCGGAAGAAATTCGGGCAGGGTAAGGACAGGAAAACGGAAATACGCAGTTTTGATAACATTGAGGCTGCTGCGGTGGCTGCGGCCAGCCAGAAGCTCTATATCAACAGGGCGGAGGGTTTTGCCGGTACTTCGCTGAAGAAGGATGAGTATGTGTGCGATTGCTCCGATATCGACGATGTTATTATTTTCAGGGGCGATGGCACTTTCGTAGTGACCAAAGTAGAGGGGAAGTTCTTTGCCGGGAAGGACGTCATCCATATCAATGTCTTTAAGAAAAATGACGACAGGACCATCTACAACATGGTTTACCGCGATGGCAAAAAAGGGAACAATTACATCAAGCGCTTTGCCGTGGTGGGGATCACGCGCGACAAGGAATATGATCTCACCCGCGGGACAAACGGGTCGAAGGTAATTTACTTCAGCGCCAATCCGAACGGAGAGGCTGAGATGTTGAAAATTTTCCTGCGGCCGAAACCCCGCATGAAAAAGACCGCCTTTGAATATGACTTCAGCCAGGTAGCCATCAAGGGCAGGAACAGCCAGGGGAACATCCTGACGAAAAATGCCATCCGCCAGATCATTAAAAAGGAGGAGGGCGTTTCGACCCTGGGCGCCAGGGGCATATGGTTCGACGAATCGGTGAAAAGGCTGAGTGCCGAAGAAAGGGGTTCGTACCTGGGCGCTTTTGAAGGAGACGATAAGATCCTGACGATCCAGAAATCAGGACACTACCGGTTATATAATTATGATCTTTCCACCCATTTCGAGGAAGATATGATCTTTATCATGAAGTTCGAACCCGAACGGGTGGTTTCGGCGATATATCAGGATGGCATTTCAGGTCATCTTTACGTGAAACGTTTTACCATCGAACCTTCCGACAAACCGGTGAATTTCCTGAACGAGCATAAGGAGACACGGCTGATAGAGATCAGTCTTGACTGGCTCCCGCAACTGCACCTCACTTTCAAAGAAAAGAACGGCAGGCTGAGAGATCCCGAGACGATCGTTCTGTCAGACTTCATTGGTGTGAAAAGCCATCGCGCCAAGGGCAAGAGGCTCCCGGTCCATGAAGTGGATACGCTGCAATGGCTGGATCCATTGCCTTATGAGATGTCTCAACAGAAACTGGCTGAAAACGAGATGGTTGAAATGGGAAGCCCCATCGCAGGTGAAACGAGGGAAATTCCCGCTGAAGAAGTGAACGAAAAAGACGATGAATCGTTTATTAATAAAGGAGATGTGGAACCGGAGGATTCCGGCGAGCAGCCTGATGAGGATTCGCAGGTTCCCGGAAAACAGATCAGGCTGGAATTTGATTAACCATTGACAGCGAATTATAACCAGGATTAATTGATAAATATGAACGACGATAAGATACTTGAACTTACCCCGAATGTACACTGGATCGGGGTACTTGACCGCGACATCGTTACTTTCGATGTAGTGATGGAGACAAAAAACGGCACCACTTACAATTCCTATTTTATCAATGCCCAAAAGAAGGCGGTCATCGAGACGGTAAAGGAAAGTTTCTGGGAGACTTACCTGGCAAAGATCCAACAGCTGACCGATCCTTCGGAGATTGAATACATTATCCTGAACCACACCGAGCCGGATCATTCCGGCAGCCTGGTGCATTTGCTCAAGCTGGCGCCGAAAGCCACTGTTGTCGGTACAGGCAATGCGATCCGTTACCTGAAGGAGATGATCTTCTTCGACTTTCCGTACATTATTGTGAAGGACGGGTACACGCTTGACCTTGGCGACCGCACCCTTCGTTTTATCAGCGCACCGAACCTGCACTGGCCCGATACGATGTACACTTACCTTGCCGAGGAAAAGATCCTTTTCACCTGCGATTCGTTCGGAGCCCATTTCTGCCATGAAGACATGTACGATGACCGCGTTGGGGATTTCGATGAGGATTTCAAATATTATTTCGATGTGATCCTGAAGCCATTCAGTAAGTTCATGCTCAAGGCCGTCGAAAAGATCAGGGAGTTGGATATCAAGATGATAGCCACCGGCCACGGGCCTATCCTGCGCACCAACTGGAAGAAATATGTCGATCTTTCAGAGATGTATGCTGCGGAACACCTGCGGCTGCCGGTCCGCCGAAAAGTGTTCATTCCGTATGTTTCGGCTTATTCCAAAACCGGTTTGCTGGCGCAGAAAATAGGGGAGGGGATCCGGCAGGCGGGTGATATTTCAGTGGAAGTTTATGATATTGAAAAATCAAGTATCGGCGACCTGGAGCAAAAGGTGGCGGAGAGTGCGGCCATCATTGTCGGCAGCACTACCATCAATCAGAATATCCTGCTCCCGGTTTATAAGCTGTTTTCCGTTATCAACCCATTGAGAGATAAAGGTAAGCTGGCAGGGGGATTTGGTTCCTTTGGATGGAGCGGTGAGAGCCGTCAATTGATCAAAACCAATCTGGAAAATCTGAAAATGAAGTATTTCGAAGATGGTGTCTTTGTGAAATTCTCTCCCGACCCAGCCGAACAACAACAGGCCGTCGATTATGGCCGATCATTCGGCGAAGCATTGCTGGCTGAAAACAATACATAGCAACGCAACGGTTGCCTGAGATGAAAAACTTTTTATCATACCCTGTAATATTCTTTTTGCTGTTACTGCTGCTGGCCGGCTGTAATGCCGAACAGAAGCTGGCCCGGAAATTTGTGGTGATGGAAAAACCGATGCCCATACTGGTCATGAAGCCTGATATTGTTTTCAAATATAATCTCAAGGAGTATGAAATACCGGGCATAGATACCCTCAGCGATTATCTGAAAGACAGCCTGCTTTATGAAAACAGCCTGTTGCTCAAAGACATAGATGATTCGTTGCTATTGTATACGTTTTATGGTGGTTTTGAGAGGTCCATGACCCGGATGGGCTATACGGTGTTTCCGGAAGATTCCCTTCCGGTGCTCATGGCGGAAAGCCTTAGCGCTACCGTCGTGAACCTGGCCCAGATCTCCCTGGAGGAGTATATCCATCCTTACTGGTCGGAAGAGGTCGTCTATGATGAAGTGATCGTGATCGACGGGATTGATCTGAATGCCATCAATTTTAATATTTGGATCGAATTAAGCAAACTGAATGTGGAGGGCGACCATAAAGTGCTGTTCACCAGTGATTATCTGATGGATGATCTGAACGGGCTTCTGAAACAACACCTCATCACCGGTAAATTTCGCTTCGATTACACCATCGACACCCTTACCCTGAATGATGTTTATGATTTTTCAGGGAGATTCGGTTCCTTTACGGCCGGTTACCTGTATGATTATCTTCTGAACCGGTATGTCAGGGAAAACATTCCTGCCAGTTATCCCTATGATCCTTATTACTATCATTATGATACCCGCAGGCGGATCGTCTACCCGGTGGATTCGGGTGAACGGATCATCGAACTGAACTAGGAAGCCTCTGCCCTCAGGGGATAAAGAGTATCTTTCCGGCCGACATGTTACGGATGTATTGCTCCATGGCCTGCTGCACCTCTTCCAGTGGAAATTCCCCCTGGATCCTCGTGTGCAGGGTATGGTCCAGGATCAGTTGCTGCAGTATTGACGACACTTCCCTGAATTTCTTCTCATCCGCTTCTTTTTTCCATTGATTCAAGTTAAACCCTTTCACTGTTTTTCCCTTGAAAATAATATCCATCGGATTTAATGCGCCGAGTGGTTTCCCCGACAATCCTCCGTAAACTATGAGCGTGGCGCCCGCGGGCATGGCGTTGAGGATTTGACCGGACCATTCACCCCCGACGGCATCGAAAGCGATGACAGCTTCCAGGCTATGGGCCAGCTGATGCAAACGATCTTCAAAATCAGGCTGGTTCAGGCCGAGCACATGCTTTTCGCCTTCCTGTTTTAATTTGTCCAGGTGATCCTCTTTTCTGACGAGGTTGATTATCTGTATGTCGTTCATCCTGGCCAACTTACGAATAAAAATGCCGATCTGCCCCGATGCCCCGTTTTGAATGATCGTTTTCGCCTTGCTTTCGATGGCCATCTGGATCATGGCATAAGCCGTAAAGGGATTGATGCAAAATGCCGCCGCCTGCTCATCGGGCAGGGCTTCAGTTATTTCGATGCAATTCTCATAACGGGTCATGAAATACTCGGCCCAGGTGCCACCGTCGGTCTCATCCCCGAAACAGCTCACTCTTTTGCCTTTCAGCATTTGTGCTTTAGGGTCGGGGCCGCTCTCCACCACCGTGCCGGTACATTCAAATCCCATCACGGCAGGCAATGGTTTCCTGACATTGTACCCGCCCCGCAGGAAGGCTATATCGGAGGGATTGCACGGCGCCGCCACTACTTTTATCAGTACCTGATCCCCGGAAGGCTTCGGGATTTGCGTTTCACTTACCCGCAGGCTCTTCATGGCCCGGATGATGTTGGCGTTGTAGTCTGGAAGAATGATGGCGTTCATTGGTGTTGGGTGTTAGGTGTTGGTTCTTACATTTCCCTAAGCCTTGCGCGCGTAAACCGAAACATCCTGCCTGGCAAAGTCTTTCTTCAGGTATTTGAAATATCCGGCGATGGCGATCATGGCGGCGTTATCGGTGCAGTATTCGAATTTCGGGATGAATACGCGCCATCCCAGCCCGGTCTTTATCTCCTCGAGGGCTTGCCTCAGCCTGGAGTTGGCCGAGACCCCGCCGGCGATGGCAATATCCCGTATGCCAAAAGCCTGTGCGGCGGCGATCAGTTTTTTCAGCAGGATTCCGACAATGGCATGCTGAATGGAAGCCGACAGGTCGGCTTTGTTTTTTTCGATGAACAGGCCGTCTTCCTTTAGCTTGTCCCTCAGGAAATAAAGAAATGATGTCTTCAGTCCGCTGAAGCTGTAATCGAACCCGGGGACCACCGGTTCCGGAAAGTGAAAAGCTTGCGGATTGCCCTGCCGGGCAAGTTTGTCGATCATTGGCCCGCCGGGATAGGGCAATCCCATGATCTTGGCCGCTTTGTCAAATGCCTCTCCGGAAGCATCGTCAATTGTTTTGCCTACGATCTCGAAATCAAAATGATCGTTTACTTTCACAATCTGCGTGTGTCCGCCGGAAACGGTCAGACACAGGAATGGAAAAGCCGGATAATCCTGTTCTTTATGATCTTCGATGAAATGGGCAAGTATATGCGCATCCATGTGATCTATCTCTATGACAGGGATGCCAAGTGAAAGCGCGAACGACTTGGCAAAGGAGGTGCCCACCAGCAGTGAACCCAGTAATCCGGGGCCACGGGTGAAAGCAATGGCATTTAATTGATTTTTGCTTATATTTGCTTGCTGCAACGCGTGTTCTGTGACGGGTATGATGTTTTGCTGGTGCGCCCTGCTGGCCAGTTCAGGCAGCAGTGCTCGATGGCTACTGGGTGGTCTTGGAGCACGAGGGTCAGGCGTACGACTACCGGGCCACGGATCGCGGCTCTTTCCGGTTGTGCGAAAGCCCGCTGCCGGGGTTGCCTGGAAGGCCGGGAGGCGGCGAG
>JAWOHY010000267.1:0-3476 GCA_046484945.1 Bacteroidales bacterium | reverse complement strand
GCAATTGATCCCAATTGGCGATCATCCTGATCCGATGGGCTATATCCATTGTCACCCCCAAATAAGTACGATGCCGGCCGCCCTCCTTTCCCAGAAAGCCCGTGATGATCTCCCCGTAATCCAAACCCGCCTTCATGCTGATAGGCAGGGGTTGGCCGGAATAATTCAGCTCCCGGAGCTTCTCCTGTAGTTCCGAAACCGCATCCAGTGCCTTCAAGGATGATTTCTTGCGTTTATCATCCCGGAACAGGATACCGAACTCCCTGCCCGTATAATGGTAAACTTCCCCACCATGGTAGTCGGACACCTTGTGGATCACATCATAGACTGACGAAAGCAGGTCTTCCATCCGGTCAGCAGCGTCAGGCTGACCATCAGGGTAACCATGCACAGCGCCACTGACAACGGTGGCATTGATCTTCCCGGGTTTTTCTTTCATAGCAAGAGGTTTTTGGCATATCAGGGTAAAGATACGGAAATAGCATGCCTCCAGGGTGAAAAATACATGAACGCACGGTAGAAATTCGTGAACGCCCGGGATTTATTTATAAACGTGAATGATTCGATTAATCCAGGCTTTCGAGCAAGGCGATCACGGAATCCCTTTTCCGGGATGAAACAGGGACCCTTTCCCCATCCGACATTACCATATATCCGCCCTCTGCCTTTTCAAAATACTTCAGCTTTTTTATATTGATGATATGCGACTTATGTATCCTGAAAAAACCGTTGGCCAGCAGGTTCTCCTCGTATTCCTTCATGGGTTTTGAAACGATGATCTTTCGGCCGTCATCGATAAAAAAGCTTGAATAGCTGCCATCGGCCTCCACCCGGATGATCCTGGCCATATCCACCGAGTGTATCTCCTCGTTGGTGCGGAGGATCAGTTTTTCGGCCTGGCTCAGGCCTTTCATGTCCGATTCCAGTTGCCTGAGTTGCAGCTTCTCCTCATATTTTATTGCATCCATCGCCCGGTTCACAGTGGTGATGAATTTCTGCTCCCGGATAGGTTTCACGACATAGCCAATGGCATTATAATCGAAGGCACGGATGGCATATTCGGGATACTCTGATATGAAGATGATCCTGAAATCGGGCTTTTGAAAGTGACCGAGCAGGTCAAACCCACTGCCGTCCTTGAGATAAGTGTCCAGGATCACCAGGTCGGCCTGGCTGGAATTCATCAGGTGTATGGCTTCATTCCGGGTGGATGCGGTGGCAATAACTGAGATATCCGGGCAACATGACCCTATCAGCGACGACACAACGCCGGCGGCAGCCTGATCGCCTGAAATAACGACGGCTTTAATCATCAATAAAATTTTAGCTAATATAATGAAAATGGGGGATTTTTAAAAGAATCAGCAAAAAATCGTTTGATCACCTGGAGCTTCCGGGCATTAATGTTTCAGCAACTTTCTCACCTCCAGCTTTTCCCCATTTATTAACCTTAGAAAATAAATACCTTTCGGCAGGTGGGCCGTAAATAGGAAAGCGACTGGCGAACGTGCCGCTCGCCATCTTTTAATGAGGGGTTTTAGGGCACGAATGAGGCAACCCTGCACTATTCCTTCAGGAATGATTCATAATTTTCCTGAGTAATTACATTAAAAGTATGTTCCGGGTAATTATTGGAAAATGTTAACGGTGCTTTGGCACGTACCTTTCCACTCCATTTAAATTCAAAGGCATGGAGAACACCATCCCTCTCCTCTATGTAGCCGATCTCTTGTTGCTGGTGGGTACGCCAAAAATACCTGTTCGCATAATGTCCATTGTAATGCAGATATTTCAAACGTTCACTGATCAAAAAGTTTTCCCACAATGCGCCTTTATCCGTGCGTAATTCGATCGGGTTATAATTATTGATCAATGCGTTTCTTATACCGTTATCATAGAAATATATTTTGTGGGATTTGCGCAGTTCATTCCTCACGTTTCGGCTAAAAGAACGTAAGCGAAATATGACATATGTCTTCTCCAGTAAATCAACATAGCGCCGAACAGTTTCGGCATCAGCGCCAATCATCTGGCTCAATTCATTATACGACACTTCAGAACCCAACTGCAGTGCAAGGGATTGAAGGAGACTTTCCAGTAATTCCGGCCTGCGAAGGTCTTTGTATTTAAAAATATCTTTATACAGATAGCTGCCAGCCAGTAATCCAAGTGTTTCCCTGAAGTTCTCAACGGAGGTAACTATTTCAGGGTAAGCACCGTAGATCAGCCTGTGAGGTAACATCTTTTTCTCCTCAGGCCAGCCATAATGGTCATGAAGTTCCTGGTAAGAGAGTGGAAAAAGGAAATATTCAAATTTGCGCCCTGTAAGTGGCTCGCTGGTTGCCTCAGCCAGTTCCAGGGCAGATGAACCACTCACTAAAAGTTGAACACTTTTTAAATGATCTGTAATAAGCTTCAGGGTTAATCCAATATTTCTGATTTGCTGTGCCTCATCAATGACCAATATCTTATGTCCCCCTATCAGCAGCTTTAAATCTGTAATATTCGGACCGCTGAGCTGATTTCTGACGAAGGGTTCATCAGCATCAAGCCACAACAGCTCCTGTTTGTAATTAGATGTTATTTCCCTGAGCAAAGTGGTTTTTCCTGTTTGCCTGGGCCCCAGCAATATGATTGCTTTGCCCTTGAAAAGTTTGCTTTCAATAAGCGGTTTTAATTTTCGATAAATCATAAAAAGTATAGATTTCTACAAAAATATAAAATATAATGTATATAACCGGTAAATCTTATATTATTTTCCGGTTATATTCAGTATTTTTGAAAAATTGAATTTAAAAAAGTGTTTTACTGCCAGGAATTCTCGCTAATATGGTAGATAATTCTATTCATATTCTATTAAATTCGTCAGGTTAACCCGACAAATTTTATATAATTTGTCAGATTATTAATCAATTTTCTTAAAAACCATCGAAAGAAGCACAAAAACAGCCGCCCCGATTGCCGCGCCCCAGATGGCGCCGGCGATGACATCGCCCGGGTAATGCACGCCGAGATAAACCCGGCTGTATGCCAGCAAGGAAGCCCACAACAGGATCAATGGGGCAAAATACCTGATCTTCCTGCCCAATAACAGGGACAGATATGCCGCCAGGGCGAAGGAATTGGCGGCGTGGGAGGAAATAAATCCATAGGGCCCGCCGCATTTGTTATTGACGAGATGCACCAGCTCCTGCAGCGCTGGTTCATGGCAGGGCCGCGGGCGGTGAAAGACGAACTTGAAAAGGTGCACCGACGACTGGTCGCTGAAAGTGATGACAACCCCAGCCACCAGGAATTGTAATTGTAACAGTTCCTGGTGGACTATGCTGGATTCCTGCTTGTGCCGGAATGACGTTTGAGAAAACCTATTGTCATTTCTGAAAAGGCACCAGGAATTTTCAGGGCGGGCGTCTTGCCCAAATTTTTTGAGAAGTTACCTTTTTTCGGATAATTATTTTTAGGTTACGATTTTTTGA
>JAWOHY010000266.1:0-6097 GCA_046484945.1 Bacteroidales bacterium | reverse complement strand
AATGCACCGATTGGTAATCGTCGGCTTCCTCAGGGGAGCAGAAGTAAGCCGACCCGATGTTCCAGAGCAGCACCATCGTCCCTGCAAAAAAACCATAAGAAATAAATCCCAGGATCAGCATAGGGTATAGTTGCACACTGCCTATCGTTCTGTAAACAGGTATGTATTGCGTCAGCATCAGGAAGAATATGTAAAGCGCCAGGGATAAAAAGGTAAGGATGGAGAAAGACCTCGGATCCATTTTCCCCAGCCACTTTCCGGTAAATACCAGCAGGATGATGGCCAGGATATTGTATGCGTTCTTATAAAAGGCGACACTGGAATAATTCAGTTCAAGTCCCGTATTGAAAAATATGTTGATGACGGGTGAAGCCAGCATGAAGGCCGCGCCGTATAACATAAAAGCGATCTCGAAATCCCGGTAGGGCTTGTTGTTTTTCAGGATGCGGATCATCGTGCGCACCGACAGGGTCACCGAAGCCCACCATGAACCTGCTTTGGGGGATTGCTGCACCTTGCTGTAATCGATACGTGAAAGGTAAAAAATGGAAACCACCCCTGTTATGGAAACCAGCAAAAACACATACCGGAAGGCAAAAAGGTCGATATCCAGCCAGATGCCATACACAAGGGTTACCAGCATCATGATCACTTTGTTCAGAGAGGTGGAATAACCGTACAACCGGCCAAAGTTCTCATGCCGGTAGTTGGTCTTCAGCAGTACGTTGATGGCCGGGTAAATGACGATATTCCCGAAATAATATATCAGGAAAATGGCCAGGAAAATATAATGATAGACTGAATGAAAGTGATAAGCAGAAGGATCGGCCGGGAAAAAAGCAATACCCAATAACGGCAGCCGGGTGACAAGGCCTGCCACCCTGAGCAGCTTCTTTTTGTTCCTGATCCTTTTTCTCATTTCATTGAAAAAGAACAGGAAAATGAATACCACCATGCTGAACTGGAACAGCAGTCCGACCTGGTAATCGGACCCCTTCAGGCTCTTCAGGAACACAAACTCATTAAGGGCAAGGATCCCCAGGATGATCCCTTCCACCGACTGGTAGATCATGTGCAACCGGAAGGCTTTTTTTTCGCTTTCGTTCAGCGGGATGTTGCCGTGAAATAATCCCATCATGATGACAGCAAAATTATTAAATTAGCCGTGTCGATCAGGAATACTGCCCGATAAATGAACAAATGCGGATTCAGCCTGTTTAGCTTGAAAAATCAATACAATGAAAACACTAATCTTAATCACAATGATGGCTATTTCAGGCGCTGCCGTATTCGGGCAAAGCAATAAAACTTTTCACGATTTCACCGTGGAGGATATCGATGGAAAAGAATTCGCCTTATCTCAGTTAAAAGGAAAAAAGGTGCTGGTGGTCAACACGGCTTCCAAATGCGGATTTACCCCGCAATATGAAGACCTGGAGAAATTATACCAGACTTATGGCGGTGATGATTTCACCGTGATCGGTTTCCCGGCGAACAATTTTATGAAACAGGAACCCGGTTCCAACGCTGAGATCAAGGAATTCTGCACGACGAAGTTCGGTGTGACTTTCCCGATGATGTCGAAGATCTCGGTAAAGGGCAGCGACATTCACCCGCTTTATCAGTGGCTTACCAACAAGAGCGAGAACGGGGTGATGGATGCCGGCGTGAAATGGAATTTCCAGAAATTCATGATCGACGAGAACGGGAATTTGGTGGACATGGCGCCGCCGAGCGAAAAGCCCATGGGCGATAAGATCGTAAACTGGATTAAAGGATAAAAGATTTTGAACATTCAGGCATTTTTTAAAGTAACCTACGGCCTTTACCTGGTATGCTCCAGGGATGGAAACAATTTCAACGGGCATGTTTCCAACACGGTATTCCAGGTAACGGCCGATCCTCCGAAGTTCGTGGTGGCATCCCACAAAGAGAACCTGACCACGGAATATATCAGGAAGAGCAGATCTTTCAGCGTTTCCGTTCTCGGGCAGGATGTTGACCTGGCCTTTCTCGGCCCCTGGGGTTTTCAATCAGGTAAATCCATCGACAAATTCTCCGGGATGAATTATAAAACGGGTGTGACGGGTGTGCCCATTGTTTTAGACAAGGCTGTTGCCTACATCGAATGTGAAGTGGAAGATGAGGTTGATACCGGCACGCACATATTGTTTGTGGGACGGGTGGTCGATGCCGAAATACTTGATCCCGGCGCCAAAACGCTGACATATGATTACTATCGCGGGGTGATCAAGGGGCTTTCTCCCGAAAAATCTCCCACGTATACCGGCGGTAAGCTGGAAAAAATAATTATCGAAGAACAGGCTGAAATGCAGGAAAAACCGAAAAAATACCAGTGCAAGATTTGCGGATATATTTATGATCCGGAGGTAGGCGACCCGCATGCGGGCATCGCGCCCGGCACTGCATTTGAAGACATCCCGGACAACTGGCAGTGTCCCGTTTGCGGTGTGACCAAAAAGGATTTCGTAAGGATCGATTAGAACTGTCAATCCATTCCGATGATCCTGATCTCGGTCCGCCGGTTCAGGGCTCGTCCTTCCGGTGTATCGTTAGGACTCACCGGCTGGGATTCGCCAAAGCCTTTGTATGTCAGTCTTTCTTCACTTATCCCTTTGGAAATCAAATAATCATATACTGTCCCGGCCCTTTTGCCGGACAGGTCCAGGTTGTATTCCGCCGTCCCTTCATCATCGGTATGGCCTCCGATCTCGATCCGGACCCCCGGGTTTTCTTCCAGGAATTGCACCAGGATATCCAGTTCGGCAAATGATTCCGGCAACAGTTTGTACTTATCGGTTTCATACAGGATATTCCGCAGGACGATCTTCGAACCCACTGCAACCGGTGCCGCGGCCGGCATATCCGGAGCCTTCAGATCGCTGATGGTGAGGGGCATGATTTCAGGATAAAGGTCAAACGCATAGATATCAAAACCGCCTTCCCCCTCTTCATCATCGATGGAAATGTATCCTTTGGTTCCGGTGGAATTGATAATGATGATCAGTTCATCGGCGGAGCTGTTGAGGGGATAGCCGAGGTTCTGCGGTTTGCTCCACTGATCACCCGACCGGCGGGTCAGGAAAAGGTCCTGCCCGCCCAGCCCGGGATGGCCGGCAGAGGAAAAATAGAGGGTCGTGTTGTCATAATGGATGAATGGCGCCATTTCCACTTCCGCTGTATTTACGGGCCTGCCCAGGTTGACCGGCTTGCCCCATCCCCCATCGGCGGTCCGCTCCGTTTTCCAGATGTCAGCGCTACCAACGCCCCCTTTCCGGTTGCTGGCAAAATAGAGAGTATTCCCGTCGGGTGAGATGGAGGGCTGGGCATCCCAGTGGTCGGAATTGATATCCGCCCCCATATTCCTGGGCTCAGACCATTCATCGCCTTGTTTATCAGAATAATAGAGATCGCAGCTGCCATAGCTGTCGGGACGGAAACAGGCGGTAAAGTAAATGGTCAGGCCATCGGGTGAGATGCACAGGGCCCCGGCATCCTGCTCCGTCCCCGGCGGATAGCCCAGCTTTTCAGCCAGGCCCCACTCACTGCCGGTCCACTTTGATTTATAGAATGTCTCATAAAAACCCTTTAATTGATCCTCCGGCGTTTTTTCCTTCCGGGTAAAGTAAAGCACATCTCCTTCCGTGCTGATCGCATTCACGTATTCGTCTGCAATGCTGTTTACGCCTGCACCGAGGTTGACGGGAACAAAATTGACCGGGTTTTCGATCAGCGACCTTCTTTTTTTACATATGAAATACTTCTGTTCCAGGATGTCTTTAAGGCCGGCAGGGGCTTCCGGGTCATTCAACACAGCCTCATAAGCGGCACAGGCCTCCGGGTAGCGTTCCAGGTCATAAAGCGTATTGGCCAGCAGGTTATTGACGATAAATGCCCGGTCAGGATTAAAACGCAGGGCCCTCCGATATGATTCCACCGCCCGTTCCGGCCGCCTGGTCTCCAGGTAAACGTCTCCCAGCATAATATGCGCATCGGCAAAGGCACTGTCCACCGCAATGGCTTTCAGCATCTCTTTCTCGCAATTATCCCACCTCCCCTCCTGAAAAGCCTCTATCCCTTTCTGAAAAATCCTTAGCGCACGAGTGGATTCGGTGGGCTGGGCCTTTAAAAGTGGTAAATAGAATGAATTAGAAATTAAGAGAATCAATAAAAATAAATTTAAGCGCCTATGTTTGGTTTTACCTGAGCGTTTTATTATTGCCACGGAAACACTGAAACACGAAAGTTCACTAAAGATGTTCAAGTTGCAAAGCAAACTTTTGTGCCATTTGGTGTATTGGTGATTTAGTGGCATAAATCAGGGAATATTCATGAATTTATGTGTCTGCAGGGAGATGTTCCACTTCGGGTTTTCCTTCACATAGTTAACGATCAAAGGCATTATTTCCGTATGCACGCTCCATTCGGGCTGCAAAAAAAGCAGGCATTCCGGGTGGACTTTCCCGGCGTTCAGTTCTGCCCAGCGAAAATCGCCTTCGTTGTGGATGATCACTTTCAGTTCATCCGCCCGGTTGAAATATTCCAGCAGCGGCAGACTGCCTTTTTTGGGCGACAGGCAGACCCAGTCCCACTGGCCTGTTATTTTTTTAACACCAGCCGTTTCCAGGTATGTTTTGATCCCTTTTTCTTTCAGCCCTTTGCAAAGGTAATCCAGGTTATAGAGGACGGGTTCGCCGCCTGTTACCACCACGGCCCTGGCCGGATATTGTGAAGCCCTTTCGATGATCAGGCTGGTTTCGGTGAGGGGATGAAGGGTAGCATCCCAGGATTCCTTGACATCGCACCACCAGCAGCCCATGTCGCAGCCGCCCAGGCGGATGAAACAGGCCGGTTTCCCGGTGTTATATCCCTCTCCCTGGATGGTGTAAAAGTCTTCCATCAGCGGAAGGAGTTTCCCCTGGTCAAACAGGATCTTTTGTTGTTGCGTCATCATGGAAAGTATGCAGCATCAGGGCCGGATCTCTTTTTTTGCGGCCCGTATCGTATTGGTCAGGAGGGAAACGATGGTCATCGGCCCCACGCCGCCCGGAACGGGGGTGATCCAGGAGGCCTTTTTCGACACCTCTGCAAAGGCGACATCCCCCACCAGCCGGTAGCCCGATTTGGCTCCATTGTCGGGGATCCGGTGGATGCCAACGTCGATCACCACGGCGCCTGCTTTGACCATGCCGGCTGTCACAAATTCCGGCTGCCCGATAGCCGCCACCAGGATGTCTGCTTCTTTTGCTATGCCGGGAAGATTGGCCGTTCTGGTGTGGCAGATCGTCACGGTGGCGTTTCCGGGATTGGCTTTGCGTGACATCAGGATGGCGAGCGGGGTGCCGACAATATTGCTTCTGCCCAGGATCACGCAGTTTTTCCCCTCGGTCTCTATCTTGTAATGTTCGATAAGCTTCAGGATACCGAATGGTGTGGCCGGCAAATATGAAGGTAATCCCTGCAGCATGCGGCCTGCGTTAACCGGGTGAAAGCCATCCACATCCTTTAACGGATCGATGTGCTGGATGACCCTGTCGCTGTCGATGTGGGCCGGTAACGGCAACTGCACGATCAACCCGTGGACCGATTCATCTTTATTGATAAACCCGATCAGTTCGAGCAATTCCTTTTCCGAAACTGACTCCGGCAATTTATATACAGAAGAGACAATCCCTGTATCCCGGCAGGCTTTTTCCTTATTGCGCACATAGGTCTGGCTGGCAGCGTCCTCCCCGACCAGGATCGCCGCCAGGTGCGGGTCAATTCCGGCATCGATCAGCCGCTCAGAATCCTTCTGAATCCCCTCCCTCAGCTTCTCAGCCACCAACTTACCATCCAACAATTGCATGTTTTCTAATTTAAACTATTAAACAAAACCCTACGCCCTACGCCCTACGCCCTATGCTCATTTCTTCATATTCTGCATTGCCCGCATCATATTTTTCCCTTTTCCGCCCGACAGCATCTTCATCATTTTGCTGGTTTCGTAGAATTGTTTGATCAGGCGGTTGACCTCCTGGATATCGGTACCACTGCCGATGGCGATCCTTTTCCGCCTGGAGCCGTTCAGCAGCCG
>JAWOHY010000265.1:0-4391 GCA_046484945.1 Bacteroidales bacterium | reverse complement strand
CCGGCCGGTGCCGGTACCGGGGTCAGAGTTTGAAGTGGAGGTCGATTATATTCTCGCAGCCATCGGGCAGAAGACCGTGGCCGATTTCCTCGAAGATATCAAAGCCAACACCGAACAGGGCGAAGTGAAAGCCAACCGCTGGGGCGATCTGGAAGCCAATCCCGATACCCTGCAGACCGGCATACCCTCGGTGTTTGCCGCCGGCGACGGCGTGACAGGACCGGCTACCCTCATTGCAGCCATCGCCCAGGCCAGGAAAGCTTCGCATAGCTGCGACCTTTACCTCAAAGGGCAGCCGGTTGTCCCGATGAAAAAGGAATTCTTCAGCATGAAGGAGAATTTTAAAACACAGATTGACACAGATTACAAGGGATATTTCAGCACGCAGCAAAGGGAGGAGATGCCCACATTGCCGCCCGGAGACCGGAATAATTTCAAGGAAGTGGAACTGGGCTATGCCTCAGAGGCGGTGGCTTTCAATGAAGCCCAGCGCTGCCTGGAGTGCGGTTGTACCGCCCTTTTCACCTGCGACCTGAAGAAATACTGTACCGATTATGAGGCCGACCAGCTGGCGCAGGCCGGTGAGTTCAAGGAATATCACGTTGATTTCCGCCATCCTTACATAGAAATCGACAACAACAAATGCATCCTGTGCAGCCGTTGCATCCGTATCTGTCGCGAGGTAGTGGGCGCCGACGCGCTCGGGCTGATAAACCGCGGATTCGAGACCTATGTCGCCCCCAGCATGGGATTCGCCCTGACCGATACCCCCTGCGAATCCTGCGGCCTGTGCATCTCCACCTGCCCGACAGGGGCGATCACCGAAAACGTATTTTTCAAACCGGGACCGGTCAGGCTCGACCAGGCAGAGACCATCTGCAATTACTGCTCCATCGGATGTAAGATCACCCTCAATCACAAAAACCAGTTTGTGATGATGGTGACCGGTGCAGAAGGACAGGTCAATGCCGACGGGAACCTTTGCCGCTATGCCAAATTCGGCTACCGGTACATCAACGACAATACAAGGATCACCAGGCCCCTGATGAAGATTAACGGTGAATTCGAAGAGGTAAGCTATGAGAAAGCTTACGGAACCATCCTGCAGCGCATCAATGCCGTGAAACCGGAAGAGAACGCGTTCTTCGCAGGGGCCAGGCTGACCAATGAAGAGCAGTTCCTGGTGAGGAAGCTGGCGAAGGAAGGCGTTAAAACCGCTCAGACCGGCAGTTTTCACTACCTGGGAAGGGGAAATGGTTACAAACGGAATTCCATCGCCAACGTGCCTTTTGAACAGATCAGGGATGCCAGCCGCATTTACCTGGTCGGCTCGGAGATCAACGAGGACAATGCTGTGCCGGGATTTGCAATTTACAATTTACAATTTAAAAAAGGGGTGCCGGTCGACCTGGTTACAACAAGACCAGACAGTTCGATGGCACGGAAAGTGGATTTGGTGATGGTGATCAGATCGTATTATCATTTCATCAAAGCCCTCAACCATTACCTGCTTGCCGGCAAACTGCAAAATGATCTTTTTATCAGGGACAACTGCAAAGGGTTTGAAGAATACAAGGCTGAACTGCTGAAGGAGGATTTCACCGACCTCGTCAGCCAGGCCGGTGTCGATGCCGAATCGCTGATAGCTTTTGCCACAGCATACAATGAAGAGATCAATGCCGTTATTGTCTTTTCAGAGAAGGAATTGTCGGACAACGCATGCACGGAACTCTTCAACCTGGCAATGATTACCGGGAAATTGGGCAAGACGGCCAGCGGGTTGATATCGTTGAAGGAAAAGAACAATGCCCAGGGATTGTTTGACATGGGATGCTGTCCGGAGAGTCCTGGTATTTCAGCTAAACTGGAGGAAGGCAGCCTGAAAAACATCTTCATTTTCGGCGAGGATCCGGTGGGATCCGCTACCGGAGAAGCGCAGCCGGCGGAATGGCTGAAAAAAGCCGGGTTTGTGGTGGTCCAGGATTATTTTATGACAGAAACGGCGAAACTGGCCGATATCATTTTGCCTGCATCGCTGCCTGTCGAAACCGGCGGCTCGTTCACCAGCACCCAGCGGGTGATCCAGCAGTTCGATGCGGTATTCCCGCTGAAAACCGAAAAGTCCTCCCTGGCCCAGCTGGCCGACTTGCTCAGGGCGAAGGGCATAGAGCAAAGCGACGATGTGCCTGATGTTCAACAGCAAGCCTTGTCGATGCTCCCGAAGGACAATGAAAGTCCCGGACATCCATTCATTTATACCAACAGAGATAATCAGTACCGGCTGTTTGAATCCGGCTGCGACGCCATCGCTGGCCGTTTTGATACCGAATTCAGGCAGGCATTTGAAAACGTAAAATCTGAACTTTATGAAAGAGTTTGATAACATTGATGCCATCCTGGTTTTTGCCATCGAGCAGGAGCAGAAAGCCGTCGATTTTTACACCGAACTGGCCAGGGAAGCCCATTCCGAAGAAATGAAGAATGTCTTCATTGAGTTTGCCGGTGAAGAGATCAAACACAAGCAGCGGCTGACGCGAATCCGTGAAGAAGGCGTGTTCACCATGCCCACTGAAAAGGTGGCCGATCTGAAGATCGCCGACTACGTGGTGGAGGTGAAGACCGGCGGCAAGCTGAGTTACGAAGAGGCGCTGGTCGTGGCAATGAAACGGGAGAAAGCGGCTTTCCGGCTCTACACTACCCTGGCCGAACGGGCGCCAAACCAGCAGTTGCGCGAGGTCTTTCAATCCCTGGCTATGGAGGAATCAAGGCATAAGCTGCGGTTCGAACTGGAGTATGATGAGTATGTGCTGAGGGAGAATTAGCGTTTCGGGTTCCTGGTTCCTGGTTCTTGGTTCTTGGTTCTTGGTTCTTGGTTCTTGGTTCTTGATTACTGGCATAAGGATAATGATGACGATCAGCTTAAGTTCCTGAAGATTGAGCCTAAGTTGACTATATTACTGCAAATTTCCCTTCAAAATCGGGTTTTCCATAGTGATCGACTGGTTGGGACTGCCGCATTTGCGCAGGGACTCCATCCCTTTTTGGTGAAATAGCTTTTACAAAACCATTAGTCTCCCATCAAAAATGACCTGTCCGTTGCGACTGACTATGAAATAATAAGCGCCTGCTCTCAGGTTTCCCCGGAATATATCGAATGAATCGTCTGAGTTGATTAATTCGGCAACCACACGCCCCTGAAGGTCAATGATCACCAGGGAATGCTCTTCGTTGAACTGATTTTCAAAGGTTAACCGGGCTTGTTCACGAAAAGGGTTGGGCGCCAGTAGAAACCCCTGATCATTGTATTGCACAAATTCCACAGTCCGGGGTGATGAGAAGCCGAACTGGCCCAGGTAGAGACGGTAGTGCACAGGCCGGTTGGGCAACGGTTCCACGTCGTTGAAATCATAGGTGATCGACTGGTCGGGGCTTCCGCAGATCCCGCCGATCAGGCCGATCCGTTCATAGCTTGCCCCATCCTCCGACCTTTCAATGTAAGTGTCTTCGCAGGTGTTTCCCTGGATGATCGTCCAGCGCATATACACCCGTTCTTCCACCTGCACGGCAAAGAAATCGGACAGGATGAAGTCGGCCTCCTGGGCGGCGGTCACCAATGACGCCAGGGCAAATATTAAAACCATGAGCGTTTTGCGGATCACGGATAGTGGTTTTGAGAATTAACAATTTAGCCGGGAAATTGTTTTCCGGACAGGGATGGAGTCCCTGTTGAAAGGGACTCCGTCCCTGTGTGACTTTTTTGTATTTTTGCGGTGAATCATTAAATTCCGGCTGCCATGCCAATGACCAATATCGCATACCGGGCGCCCAAATACTACTTCAGCGACACATCCTTCCAGAAACTGATGCGCCGCCGAATATATCATGTTCTGCTTATATCCAGCGCCTATGACGCTTTCGTACTTGAAGATGACGGCCGGATCGACGAGCAGATATTCATCGAATACGTCTCACTCAACCTCCGGTACCCACCCCAGTTTATCCTCGCCTCATCCGAAAATCAGGCTTTCCAAATCCTCCAGGATGAAAAGATCGACCTGGTGGTGGTGATGCTAAGCTCCGAAGAAATGGATACCTTCAGCCTGGCAGAGAAGATCAAGAAGAAATATGCCAACATCCCGATCGTTGTCCTGACACCTTTCTCACGCGAGGTCACCCTGAAATTGAACGATGCAAGTAAAAGTGTGATTGATTATATTTTTAGCTGGCTTGGGAATGCGGACTTGCTGTTGGCCATCATCAAACTGATCGAAGACAAGATGAATGTCGATCACGACATCCGTGAGGTAGGCGTACAGGCGATACTTCTCGTAGAAGACTCTATCCGGTTCTATTCTAGTTACCTTCCGAATATCTATAAGATTATCTTCAAG
>JAWOHY010000243.1:0-4573 GCA_046484945.1 Bacteroidales bacterium | reverse complement strand
CCGTCCCACTTCATATGGGCAAAATAGAATATCTCGGCGAAAAATTCATGACGCTTGCTCCGTTCCGGGTTATGGACGATGAATGTGGCCGTTTCAGGCGGGATGCCATAGTGCTTCACCACCTCCGCCGCTATCGAAACGATCATCCCGGTCACCGAGCTGCCGGGGTTTTGCTCATACAGTTCGGTCAGGATGACCAGGGTGCCGCTCTCCATTTTCCTGATCTTAACGCCACACAGCGAAGGCATATCCCATTTCCCGTTGAAATGGAAGATCTCATCCACGTATTTAATGTTTTCATCCATCGTTTTTACCGGTCAACCTGTTTTCCAAAACTGACCCCGGCCAGGTCTTTCCGGGGCGATTGATAGGTGCCCAGTTTGCGCTCCCTCTCAATCACCCGCATGATCAGCTTGAACATCTTCTGTTCCTGGGTTTCATCCCTGTAAAACTGCTCCCAGGCATAGTGATACAGTTCCTGCAACCGGTCGGGCGACATCTTCAGCGGTTTGAACACCACCCTGCCCGCGTTGTAATTGTTCCAGTCGCGGTCGAAGATCCGGCCGTCGCGCTCCATATCGTCCCATGCCTTGGTATGGCGGAACGGGGTCATTACGGTGAATTCGGCCAGGTCGAGGTTCACCTCCAGCAGGAAATCGATGAGCCGCAGGATGTCGTCTTCCGACTGGTTGTCCATACCCAGCAGGACGGTCGCCTCCACGGCGATGCCGTGGTCGTGGTAGCGTTTAATGCGCTCGCGGATGAAATCGGAAGAATCGATGACGGCCTGGTAAACGTACCACGCGCCTGCTTTGGCCGCCAGGTCGAGCACTTCGGGGTCATCGTCGATCGTATGGCTACACCAGTTCTTTTTAAACGGGATCATCATCCGGAAAAGGTCTTTAAGCCAGGGCCGGTCCTGCGCCAGCGAATTATCGACAACAAACAGGCGGTTATTATCGATGGTAGCCAGCTCTTCGGCCACCTTATCGAAAGGCCGCGGCCTGAAATTCCGGCCGCCCAGGAATGAAACGGCGCAGGGATAGCAACTGAAGCGGCATCCCCGCGATGCCTGGAACAGGTCCACCATCCGGATGCCTTTGTGGTAATAAAGTTCCTGGTTGAGGATATCGCGGCGGGCCGGGCCCACAATGCCGATATCGGGCGGATGGGGCATGAAGTTGTACAGCTTTTTCAACTGTCCGCGCCGGAAATCTTCGATCACCTCTTCCATCCGGCTTTCCGCTTCGCCAAGAAATACGCTGTCGGCATGCAGCATCGTCTCTTCGGCGTGCAGCATCGTCGCCACCCCGCCAAAGATCACCTGCCTGCCGCGCGCCTGGTATTCGCGGGCAATCTCCCATCCCCTTTTGATCTGCGCGGTGATCATCACCGAAATCCCTACCAGGTCGGCCGGATCATCGAAATTCAGTTCCTGGACATTCTCGTCGATAAAATCAACCGTAACATCCTCCGGCAAAGCGGCAGCCATCACCGAAGGGCCCAAAGGGGGCAGGTTGAAATGGGTTTGTCCTTCCAGTTTATTCCATTTGGGGTATATCAGGCGTAAAATCATCTTCAGGGTTGATATTGATAGTGTTCAAAATGCTTTTTCAGGCGCGCGTAAACCAATTGTTTATCTTCCTCGCCAAAGTTATAGGTATTTTTTTTGAATGACCTCGTTTTTTCAAGATAGCCGTTGATCCGTTCTTCAAAACCGGGGGTGAATTCCCACCCTATATCCCTGTAAATCCGCCGGATCTCCGAAACGGGATCCTGCACCAGGTCGCGGTAAGCCGTTTCGCAATAACTGCCGGCCGGTAAAACAGCCAGGTCGCGGCTGATCACATCATGGAACAGGCCGAGCCCGTCTGTTACTTCTTTCACCGAAGGAAAATACGGCCTTCCCTTCAGCTGGTTATCGCCGGCCATCACCTTCCATAGATGGAGTGAAGAGGCCACCACTTCGTAAGGATGCCGGTGGAGGTGGATGAACCGGGCTTTCGGGAAAGTTTCCAGCAACAGCGGGATCCTGAGCGAATGCACCGGGTTTTTCAGTAAGATCATCTTCCCCGAATCCCGGATGATCTTCCGGCAGAACAGCCTGAACTTTTCCTGCCATAGGATCTTTTTATCATCCGGCGGAATGAATTCCGCGGGGTCATCGATAAAGTAGCCGGGTTTGGCGGGGAATATCACTTTCAGCAGGGGCGATTCCAGGGTGAGTTTCAGCAGGGCGAATTCCTCCTCCTGCGGATCGTCAAACCGCAGGATCATATTATCCATGGGCCGGCGGCCGACCATGGCGCCCATGATGGGGCGGTAAAACCGGTCGGCTGCCAGGAACCCTTCCGGCAGGGTTACCTGGAAAAGTGAGGGGGCAATCAACCGGTCATCCAGGGCCAGCAGCAAATGCAGGAAAGTGGACCCGGTGCGCCAGTGTCCGATGATGAAGACCGGGTCATCCGGAACAGGGAATTGATCATAAATCCTTCCATACTTTCTTCTTTCCCGCCAGGCGTGCAGCGAGGCCCACATGCCGTTTTGCATGACGAACAGCAGCCGGGCCAGGTTCCGCGGTGAAGCGGTGAAGCCGTTGCTGCGCAATAATTTCATCAACGGCCCGAAACGAATGCCTGTTATGATATAAGAATGCATGGGAACACGGTGGTCAGAGCCCCTTTTCCCTGATGAGAAATTCGGCAATGCTGTCGACCGATTCCAGGACGTTGCGGGCCACATTCTGATCGGCAATACGGACCTGGAACCTTTCCTGGACGGCCATGACGATCTCTATCCCGTCGATGGAATCGAGGTCGAGAATATTTTCGGGGGAAAACAACGGAACGCTGTCTGGAACTTCTTCCGGACGGATGTTTTTTATGTTGAGGGTCTGTATGATCAGCTCCTTGATTTCCGTCTTGAGTGATGTAGCCTGTTCAACTGTCATGAATCAAACTTTACTTAACCAGTTTATAAAGTTCGGTAAAAAATTTATGTTCCTGATCGGCCTGGGCGTGGATCATCGCACTCAGTTCTTTCATCCTTTCAGGGCCCAGGTCGCGGCTTTTTCCGATTTTGGCCGCAAAATAAGAAATATTCCTCCACTTATCACCTATTTCCATCATTTCTTTCGACATTGTTTTCAATCTTTCATCATTGACAACACCTGCCGCCTGCTGCAGGAAGGTGGCATACATGTAGCGGAACCCTCCGCCGCCGGTGCCCTGGTCTTCAAGGAAGATATTTATTTTGATGACCCTGTCGGCCAGGTCGTCCATGTTACGGGCGATGGCGGGCCACTCCACCACCTTGCCGGCAAACCTGCGGATGCCTTTGACCCCCAGGAAAGGGATCGGCAGGCGGATCATGTTGAAGCATGCTTTCCGGATACCGGTAATGATGGCCTTTTCGTAATCGGGATTCTCAGGGATATGCACCGGGTAGAACATCATCCCTTTCGGTGCCAGTGCGCCGCCGGCAAAGCGCGCCGTAAGCATCTTGTGCCGTTCCAGCTGCGACTTCTGCTTGTAGTAACTGTCGCTCAGGTGATAATGGCTGCCATTCATCCCGAAAACGATGACATAGTGGGCGTTGAGATGCACCCGCTGCCATTCGGGCATGTAGTCCATGTAGAAAAAATCGACCTGCACGGCGGCAGGATGACCCTGTCTTATCGCTTCATCCAAAGCCGCTTCGCCCTGTTCCCGCGAACGGAAGGTCTGCTCCCGGAACTTCACCCCAAGCCTTTTCGAGATCTTCTTGCGGATATCGCCTGGCTTGCTGCGTAAAATAAACATCGGAAAAGAAAAATCGGGCGACTTCAGATAGCCGAAAAATATGCCGCCGGCTATGCCGAACACCATCGGCTCGGTAAGCTGCATGCCGGCATGGTTCAGCAGGGCCGTCACCGTCCCTGTCTCACAATGAGCCGCCATCCTGTGCTCAAAAGGTATCTCGTGTAATTCCATTTGTTACTGCTTGGTCATCATCTCTTTCAAATGTGCGGCAGTCACACCGAAAACCTGTGCATACCGCTCCAGCATCGCATCGTCCAGTTTCAAGAAATGACGGGGTTCAAAATGCTTTTTCAGCTTTCTCCGGCTGATCCCGATCCTGCCCGCCAGATCGCGCAGGCCCATATCCTGCATCAGCATAAAATAATAAACCGGACTGATCAATCCTTTCTCCAGCTTTTCGTTCAGCTCATTCTCAAGGTTCTGCCTGATACGGTAGAATTCGTCCATGCAATGCCTGACGGCATATGACCCGCTCTTCACCTCGGCATAGGTCTCATCATCCTTTTCGGCATAAAGAATGAACTCACGCGTTTTGTCGTCTACATACAGGTCTTTTTCCTTCATGGCTGTCTGCCGTCAATTGATGAACTGGTTTTTTGACCCCACCCCGGAGGCTGTATCAAAAGGCTTTTTCATGCCACTAAATCACAGAAACACAAAATTACACTAAATTTATTTTATTGATTACCAGTATTTTGTGATATTTGGTGATTTTGTGTTTTGGTGGCTTTTAAATGATTCAAACCTTTTGATACAACCTCATGGGAGGGGTA
>JAWOHY010000232.1:0-17991 GCA_046484945.1 Bacteroidales bacterium | reverse complement strand
TAAAGAACACATAGGTATAGATCCCCATGATGATGGCAACAACCAGGCTGGTAAGCAATCCTATGGTGAAGACTTTACCATACTCTATATACCCTCCCATGTGTTTATTCCTGAAATTGATCTGTGCCAGGATGATCCCGATGAGCAGGATCACGTAGGAAAGATAAGCCAGACCGGGTTTCTGCTGTAGTTCCAGCAGAAACAGGATGAGGCTGAAAACAATCAGTGCCAGTGACAGGAGCACACCGTAGCCAAGACTCACGACAAATGCAGAAGGTTTCTTTTCCATAATATCCGTTTTTGGTTTATGCAAACTTAAGAAAAATTGTTTTAGAGTGTTTTTAGTTTCGTGTTTCGTGTTTTTTGTTTCGTGTTTTTTGTGATTCAATCCTGAAACGATAAACAATAAACAAGAAACAAGAAACTATAAACAAAAAACACTACCTTTGCACCGGGTAAGTCTTATGCGACCAGCTCCTGCTGAACTCCCCCAGGTCCGGAAGGAAGCAAGGGTAGGTGGTTGAGCGGTGCGACATAAGTAGCTTACCCTTTTTCGACTGATCTCGTTTAAAATATATACAACATCCCGATGTTACTGAAAATTTACGATAAGAATCCCAGCCAGAAAAACATCCAGCAGGTTGTGGAGTCCCTGGCCAACGACGGCGTAGTCATTTTCCCGACCGACACCATTTATGCCATCGGTTGCAGCATTTACAGCACCAAAGCCATTGAGCGCATCGCCCGCCTGAAGGGAGTGAATCCCAAAAATGCCAATTTCTCATTCCTTTGTTACGATCTTAGCCAACTGTCCGATTACACCCGGCCGATCAGCAACGACGTTTACAAACTAATGCGCCGCACCCTGCCCGGCCCTTATACATTCATCCTGAATGCCAACAGCAAGGTCCCGAAACTCCTCGGAAACAAGAAGAAGACCGTCGGTATCCGGATACCTGAGAACATTATTTTAGCGGAGATCATCCGGGAACTGGGGCACCCCCTGATGTCTACCTCCGTGCATGACGATGACGATATCATCGAATACACCACCGATCCGGAACTGATCCATGAGAAGTACAAAGAACATGTCGATCTTGTTATTGACGGCGGCTTCGGCGATAATATCCCCAGTACCATCATCGATTGTACGGGCGATGAGATTATGATGGTGAGGGAAGGGAAAGGAGAGGTGGAATGAAATTTTGAGTGTTGAATTTTGAATGTTGAATTAGGACAATATAAAATCCGATTTTAATATTTAACAGCTTACCTGTTCCTTCTAAATCCAATGATATTCACATTTAATTCAAGCCCGAATTCAAAATTCAACATTTAAAACTCAAAATTGTTTATCTTTGCGCCCTCATTTTGATTCTGTAGCTCAGCTGGTAGAGCAACGGCCTTTTAAGCCGTGGGTCCTGGGTTCGAATCCCAGCAGGATCACCGCAGCGCCTAAACAAGGGCGCTTTTTTTATGCCACATTAAATGGAGTATTCTCCTGTTTTTATTTTACCATCATTATTTTGAATTTTGCATCATGGGGCAAAGTGTATGTCCCACCGATATAAGGTGTCAACACCGTCTTAACCCCTCTGCCATTGCCAGCCTCGCAACTCCACACCGGCAAATCATCGATAAAGAAATTATACTGCCTTGTCTTTTTATTATAATGTATCCTCCCCTGTATCTGCAGGCCGTGCGTAACTTTCATGATTCTCTTTTTAAAATCGGTGTTTTCCTGTGGACTTATCCCATTGACATAACAATACCCGCACAGCCACAGGGTATTTTCAATGCAGATAAACCCCAGGCGGGCAGAGTTCTTATGATGATCCCCAAACCCTATCCCCACTATTTTGCTTATGCCATTCCGTTCTGCAGGAACCGTATAATACCAGGAACTATCCACCTCAACGACAAACTGAATAAAGTTATCCTGAATGACCATCCTGGGCATGTTGGACGAGTGCCTGCCCGCCCTGACGGTGTACTCCTTCCAGTTATCCCAATAGCCTATTTTCATAGCCCAGCAACCCCCTAACAAAAATATCTTGCTGATAATCAGAAACATCACCACCCATCGTTTCCCATCACCTCCCCTGGTCTTATTCCTGACAATGGCAAACTCTCCGTCCTCCTTCAGACACGAAAATAAATCCCAGACATTTCTATTGATAATATTGTACTTTGCCATGACGGTTGTATATTACAAAACTATTAAAATCCCTCAGTAGAATATGAAAAAGATGTACGAATAAATTTATCCGTACATCTTTTCTGGCTTTTGGTATTGACAAAACCTATTTAATGTCTTAGATTCGCAATATTAACGATAATTAACTATTAATTAAAAACCAATCTCATGAAAAAACTATCCTTTTTATTTGTTTTCATGGCTATAACCGTGATAGCTGTTTTTGGCGAAAAAAAACCTGATGTCAGCGAATTTACCATCAGCAACCGTGCCGGAAGTGTCAACGGATCGCTTGCCGGCCCGCAAACATTCAACCGACCTGTCGGTTCAGGGGTTGATTTGACATGTTCTGGTTTGGGCTATAGTTTATCAGGTGTTGGAACCGCAGTTTTTTATGAAACTTTTGAAATTTTTTCTCCGACCGGAGAAAATCTGGTAGCTGAAGTTTCTTCACCCTTTGATTCTTACCTATTGCTCTATTGCGACCCGTTTAATCCAAATGCACCACTGGCAAATCTGCGGCTCGGTGACGACGACGACGGTGTTGGAGTTAACGCAGCATTTTTACCTGGCGATAATGCCTGGCTTGAGCCTAACATAAAATATATCCTGGTTGTCTCATCATTCTCAAATGGAGCCGGCGGGAATTTCACTTTAAGCGTTGACGGAGGTGTGGTTTTTGGATCACCTGCCGACAGGTGCGATGGCGTCGTCAGCCTGGTGGGGGAATTTAACAACTGGGGCGATGACGGTGACTTTAACCTGACCCAGGACCCGGTCGATCCCGATATCTGGACAGGAACCATTGCACTGACCAACGACATGAACCTGCACAACGATCCTGATATCATTGAGGTGAAATTCCGTCTGAACGCTGACTGGGCCATTAACTGGGGAGCTGCTGATTTCCCGGTAGGCATCGGTGTTCAGGACGGTCCGAATATCCCTGTACCCATTGGCCTCGACGCCCCCGTGGATGAATATGATATCATTTTTAACTGCTATACCGGGGAATATACCTTTATAAACCGGCGCTTTATCCCCATCTCCAACTGGGCATTATATCTCGGCATCTTCCTGATGATCACTTTTATCGTTATCCGCTTCAGGAGAATAGTCTGATTTTGATGCATTGAAGAGGCTGTCTCAAAAGTCAAAATGTCTCGTTTTTTTGTAGTCCGACGACTAGTTTTTTGTAGTCCGACGACTAGTTTTTTATAGTCCGACGACTGAAGCCGTCGGTTCCAGCCTTTGTAACATATTCGGAACCAACGGCTTTAGTCGTTGGAGTACGAACACTTTAGCTGGAACCAACGGCTTTAGTCGTTGGAGCACGAACACTTTAGCTGGAACCAACGGCTTTAGTCGTTGGAGCACGACCCAATTCCAGGCTGTAGATTGCATAGACTTTTGATACACCCTCTTTTTTTTACCTCCTGACCTGTACCTTCCGCTGCATGATCCCTTCTTCCGTTTTGATCTTCAAAATATAAACGCCGTCCGGCAAAAGGCTTAAGCTGAGTGAGCAAGCCAGGCCGCAATCGTCTTTCCTGAACTGAATTGCTCCGCTCATGTTCAAGAGTATAACGGACTCCAACCTGATCTCTGACACGATACTTAACTGATCGCTGGTGGGGACAGGGAAAATTTTGATGGCTTTTTCCCATTCTGCTTCAACCATTCCTGACGGGCCAACGATGATATAGGCATTCTTGGTTTCGGTCTTGACATTGACGCCATCCGATACGGTAAGGCTCACAGTATAAGTTCCGTTAGCCGTGTAGGTATGCGAAGGACTTTGCATAGTGCTGCTTCCCCCGTCGCCAAAGTTCCAGTTCCAGGAAACGATGTTCCTGTTTGCCGGAATCGCTTTCTCTAACAACATTACGGGTGCTGTTTTAAGGTTTCCTACTGGTTCATCAGAGACAATCTGGTTAATGATGCTGATATTCCCGTTCGATCCGTTCAGGGTACAAACATACCAATACAGGCCCGTACCCGTTGTCGGCACCTGAAGGGTATGCAGTAAACCGTTATCGTTGAATATTTGCACGACTGCATTGGATGTGGTTATTTCAGGGCTCTCCGAGAAATTATGAATATAATAATGATAGATCCCGGGCTTGAGCTCATAAATGGTGACCGTTTCCGGGCCATAACTGGTTATGTCGTCAATATCCAGGATAGCATATGGCGGTTCAGTGGCAGAGCCATAATACTGATATGAGATGTGATAGGCATTTCCCTCAATGACCGGTGTTTTCAGATGTGAATCCAGGTCGGTGGGTAATTCGCCCCAGGTGAGTACAAACCGGTATTGTCCGGCTGCCAGGGTTGGAGAAAGTGCGATATACAATTCCAGCGATCCTCCTTCCGGGATAACGACCTGGTTATTCGTGTAATTGCTGTAACCAGTGGCAGATGCCGTAACCAGGTGCGTCCCTTCCGAAGAAAGGTCGGTGAACTGCACCGCTAACGGAGCGTTGCCGTTGGTTGGAGTGGCTGTGAAGTTGGCAAGCAAAACGCCTGCAGGGATATTGGTGATCGTATAATCCCCGTTCGCATCTGTATAATCGCTTAAACCCGCAACCGAAACAAGGGCGTTGGGGATGGGGTCGCCGGTCAGGGCATCCGTAACCTTGCCCGTCAGCGTGGATGTTGCACTTCCGCCGGCTACAGTGATATAAGCATTTTTCGTTTCGGTTTTGTTGTTCACGCCATCTGATACAGTAAGGCTGACATTGTATGTCCCACCGGCTGTATAGGTATGTGAAGGATTTTGTAAAGTACTTGTCCCTCCGTCTCCGAAATTCCAGTTCCAGGAAACGATGTTCCTGTTGGGCGCGAGCGCCTTTTCTTTTAAAGGTACCGGCGCTGTTTTCAGGGTCCCACCGGGTTCTGCCGCAGTAATCTGGTTAATGATGCTGATATTCCCGGTCGATCCATCCAGGGTAAAAACATCCCAATACAGGCCCGTGCCTGTTGTCGGCACCTGCAGGGTATGCAATAAACCGCTGTCATTGAATATTTGAACAACCGCATTGGATGTGGTTATTTCGGGGCTCTCGGAGAAATTATGAATGTAATAATGGTAGATCCCGGGCTTGAGTTCATAAATGGTAACCGTTTCCGGGCCAAAACTTGTAACATCGTCAATATCCAGGATGGCATAAGGAGGAGTTGTGGCCGAGCCGTAATACTGGTAGGAGATGTGATAGGCATTTCCCTCAATGACCGGTGTCTTCAGGTGCGAATCCAGATCGGTGGGCAATTCGCCCCAGGTGAGCACAAACCGGTATTGTCCGGCTGCCAGGGTGGGCGAAAGGGCAATGTGCAGCTCAAGTGTCCCGTTTTCCGGGATAACCACCTGGCTGTTCGTATAGGTAGTATAACCGGAAGCTGAAGCTGTCACCGTATGGGTCCCTTCGGATGAAAGATCGGTGAACTGCACTGCCAGCGGAGCATCGCCACTGGTGGGCGTGGCTGTGAAATTAGCATTCAGCACACCAGCCGGGATATTAGTAATGGTATAATCTCCATTTGCATCCGTGTAATCGCTCAAACCGGCAACGGAAACAAGCGCATTGGGAATAGGCTGGCCGTTGACGGCATCCGTGACCTTGCCCGTTAATGTGGAACCGGAAACAGCTTCTGAAGTTACTTCGACATCGTCCAGCATGAAAATGAAAGCATCATTAGAAACGCATTGGATACCAATGTAGATATCCATCCCCGCGTAGGCCGACAAGTCGAATTCCTTTTGCTGCCAGGCTGCAGCAGGAGCTTCAAGATAGGTGGGACCACTTATAATAGTAAAGCTGGCCGGAGTTGGCGTAGTTGTGGATACGCCTACCTTATATCTTTCCAATCCATATTGCGCGGTATAGGATTTCACCCAGAATTTAAGCTGACCGTTTGCTCCCAATTGGATCTGTGGAGTGATGATCCAGTCATTATTCGGCGGAGTAACGGACGCAAAACATGCCGCAAACTTGCTTCCCCCGTGAGGTTGCAAACCCGCATCACCCGCCATGGATGGTGTCGTGGAAGCCGGATTGAATACGATGAATGACATCGGTTCATAATTATGAAGAAAGGTGACATTCTCAATTCCATATGTGTCAGACCCGTCAACATCAATGGTCGTCCAGGGGCTGAAATCAAGGCTGAAATCCGTGAAAGATTCGTAACCCTCGTTTATTGATTCGAGAACTGTTGTAAAGGTCTCAGATTGCTGTAGTTCCCTTTGAATTATGACATGGCCTTCAACTGGCTTCGAACGCTGTAACTGGGCTGCCAGGGAAATGGAAAAACATGCAATAATGCTCAGCAGAATGAATTTTTTCATGATCAAATTAGTTTGTTTGGTTAATAAATAGTTATTAATTGATTGTGATTGGGAGAATTAGCCGAAGGATATTTCCGTAAACAATCGCCGTGCAAGATAATTAAATTGTTTATCCATAAATTTCTCAGAAAAATATTTTAAGAGTTTGACTCAAAAGTCAGGAATGCTCAGTAAAGTCCCCTTGGTTGTCTACGACCAGTTTTATTTGTAGTCCGACGACTAAAGCCGTCGGTTCATCATTTGCAAAATAACAGGAACCAACGGGTTTACCCGTTGGAGCACGACATAAATCAAGACGGCAATTTGATTGTATAACCTTATGTTTCAATCTCATGAATTATTGAACCATAAATAGTTTTATGTAGATTATAATAATTTGATTTTTAACAGTTTATTAACATTTTTTTTCTTTAGACTATTATTTATTGGTTATACTTTTATATCAAATATACATTTATCTAACTGATTTAATCTGATATCTATTCTGCCATTTCTGCAACGCTTCGATTTTTGTAGTTTACAATGGTTCTGAAGTAACAAATCCGAATCGACATGAAATCATTCTACTTTTTTTTATTTCTTCTGTTGGCCAATATCTCTTCAGCTCAAACGCTTACCGTTACCGGTACAAATGCAACAGGGGTGAGTACTGCCAAGGCCAACGATTACATCGTTCCGGTCGGGCCCGACGGTCCACTGATTTTCGATACCGATACCTGTGCCCTGGGGAATTTTATTCCAGGTCTTTTTGGCAACAATTTCGGCACCGTCTGTTTTGTGCATGCCAAAGAATGGGGCGCGCTGCCCCAGTACCATGAAGTCAGTTCTTATGTGGGTGCCAGAGCATTTATCAACGGCGATAATACATCGACCATTCACATTAAGTGGAAGAACACCGGCACCAACTATGCCACAACGGATGGCCATTACGCCGAGATCCATACATCGCTTGATTTCAATGTTGCCATGAGTGTGACGGGAGTATCACCCGGTACACCAGTGACCATCTATTGGTGGTTCAATATTTTCGGAAGCGGGGTTACGAGTCACGAGGATAACCTGCTGGAGGAGGACTCCATTTTTGTCACCAATTCTATGGAAATAAACGGAGCGCCGCAGTTTGGAAGCGAATTTGATTTCTTGTCGCCGAACGGGCTCCCTGGCTGGAATGAATGGAAAAATGTAACAGGAACATTTAAAGTGGACGCCGGCGTGGATTTCAACTTTTCCGTTTCTTCCGATGTCAGTCTCTACCTGCAGGAACCTGCCGGTCCGGGCGGATTTGGTTTTGGTGTCGACCAGAACAACGGCAACTTCATCGGGGAGATTTATTTCACTGTCGTTCCGCAATATCCGGTACCGGTGAATAATACGGATGATATGCTCATCTTGTTCTCCCTGGATATCGGGAGTGACACGGAATTCAGCGATCCGAAGCAGGATGGGAATGAGTTTTTTGATCCCGGGGACCTTTATGCAAAAAGCAATACCGGCCCTTTGCCTTCAGTCACGCCCTGGGCAGACGATACAACCATTTTTGGTGCAGACCCACCTCCCACCAACAGCCCGCCCCACAGCCCCGCCCCTGTCGGCTCCGGACAGCCGGCTGATCTGGTCATCCCGCAATATTTTGACCTGGACGGCACCGACATGCTCTCGTTTTCATTAATTGGCATGCTGCCCGTCCCCGGAGAGGCCAGCATTGCCTGGTTCAGCGACAGCTGCCTTTTCCTTCCGGAATATGTTTTCCTGTCGTTCGATGATGATACGCCGGAACATTACACATCCGTTGTGCCACCTTCAGTCCCGGTGAACAGCAACTCGCCCGGCATGAACCTCATTTACGCCGATACCGGGAACCAGGATGAGATGCAGGAATTCAACCTCGATGCAACGCCTGTTGCAGCTTACTATTTCTGGCATGATATTTTTTCCGAAACCGATTTTCATCCGAATTTATCCCCCAATCCCCTGGGAAATAATGATTCTGACGATGATATCGATGCGCTTGACATGATCCCGTTCAATAATGACCAGACCCCCTGCACCGTTTGGTATTTCAGCGCCGACCATGAGGCGACCTATAATCATCCGAGCCTGCCGCCTCCCCACCGGCTCGATCCCGGTATCATTTACATGGCTACAGTTGGTGGCCCGGTGGAAGTGGTAACGCACCTGCATCACAACCTGCCGCCAGACACCGATATAAACGCTTTTGAATTTGCCTGGGTGTGGGATGATGACGAGGATCGCTACGGACTGGCCATGATATTCAGTATTGATCATGACGATACCCTCACCCTTCCCGATGAGTCCGGAGGGTTGAACCCCAATATGCTCTACTATACATTTATGAATGGCAGCTACGCACCTTTTTCATCCCACCAGTTCAATGACAATATAGACGCCATCGCAATCTGGAGCCATTCGCTCAATGGTATCATTGCTAATCCCAATCCTGTCTGGGGTACGAAAACGTGGACCGGTACGGTAAGCGATGACTGGCAGGACCAGTTCAACTGGTTCCCCCGCGGGGTGCCCTTTGACCCGGAAGATGTGTTTGTTCCGTTCGTCATCCCTTCACCGGTGATCAACAGCACCGGCCTTGACTGCAAAAGCATCGATATATCGAACGGTGCCGGGGTTGAATTGCAGCCGGGAGTTATCTTTACGATAAAGGGGCCGTGAGTTTTTAATGCTATACCAGGAAGAGGCTGTATCAAAAGGCTTTTTCATGCCACTAAATCACAGAAACACAAAATTACACTAAATTTATTTTATTGATTACCAGTATTTTGTGATATTTGGTGATTTTGTGTTTTGGTGGCTTTTAAATGATTCAAACCTTTTGATACAACCTCAGCACAATCAGTTTTTTTTGTTGTCCGACGACTAAAGCCGTCGGTTCAAATAAGACATATAGCTGACAATAACTATTCTGTTATATTTGTATCGCAAACAACAGAATTTATGGGAACATTTCATACGCTGGACTACATCATTTTTGCCGCTTATGGCTTACTGATACTGTCCGTGGGGCTTTGGGTCTCCCGCAGTAAGAAAGGGGTGAAAAAAAGCGCCGAGGATTATTTCCTGGCCGGGAAAAGCCTGCCATTCTGGGCCATCGGGGCTTCGCTGATCGCGGCCAATATTTCCGCCGAACAGTTCATAGGGATGTCGGGATCGGGTTTTGCCATCGGCCTGGCCATTGCCACCTACGAGTGGATGGCGGCCCTGACACTGATCGTGGTAGCCAAGTTTTTCCTGCCCGTCTTCATTAAACAGGGATTGTTCACCATCCCCCAGTTCATTGAAAAGCGGTTCAATACCAATTTAAAAACCATCCTGGCCATTTTCTGGGTCACGCTGTTCATTTTTGTTAACCTGACATCGGTTTTATTCCTGGGCGCCAAGGCGCTGGACACCATCCTGGGGAATGGCGACGGCTCGATGATGATCTACTTCATCATCGGCCTGGCCTGCTTCGCCGCAGCCTATTCCATCTGGGGAGGCCTTTCGGCAGTGGCATGGACCGATGTGATCCAGGTAGTGTTGCTGGTAGTGGGCGGTTTTATCACCACCCTGATCGCACTGAACCATGTTACCCCTGACGGAGGCGTCTTCGCCGGCCTCGATCATATTTATAACACGGCGGGAGATAAGTTCAACATGATACTGAAACGGGATAACCCGGAGTTTATGAACCTGCCGGGAATTGGGGTGCTGATCGGCGGGATGTGGGTGGCGAATCTCTATTACTGGGGCTTTAACCAGTATATCATCCAGCGGGCGCTGGCAGCCAAATCGCTCCGCGAAGCACAGAAAGGGCTCGCCTTCGCCGCTTTCCTGAAGCTGTTGCTGCCTATTTTCGTGGTCGTCCCGGGCATCATTGCATTTGTTATGTTCACCCAACCGGCCGGCACCGCTATCATAGACGGGGTAAGGTCCGATTTCCTCCGCCCTGACGGATCCATCAATTACGACATCTCCTACCCCTGGCTGATCAAATCCTTTATCCCCACAGGTATCAAGGGGCTTGTGGTAGCTGCCCTGACCGCCGCCATCGTTTCTTCCCTGGCATCCATGCTCAATTCCACCTCTACAATCTTTACCATGGACATCTATAAGCCATATTTCTCAAAAAAATCGGACGGATCGGACCTCGTGCCGGTGGGGCGCATCGCCGTGATGGCAGCCCTCATCATAGCCGTAATGCTTGCTCCGGCCCTGGACACCATGCCCCAGATGTTCCAGTACATCCAGGAATATACTGGGGTGGTCAGCCCCGGTATTTTAGCCGTGTTCATGATGGGGCTTTTCTGGAAAAAGGCCAACAGCAAAGCGGCGATCATCGGCGTTATCTCTTCCATTCCAGTGGCTTTGATGCTGAAACTACTACCCGTGGAAATGCCTTTCCTCGATCAAATGCTCTACACCTGCATTATCACCATGGCAGTTATCGTCATGGTCAGCTTAATGACTGCAAAGCACGATGAAGACCCCAAATCCATCCCACTGCCACGCGAAACCTTCAAGACTGACAAGGGTTTCAATCTGGCAGCCTATGCGATCATGGTCATTCTCGTTGTACTCTACACCGTCTTTTGGTAGCCACTTTTTAAAAAAAGATGTACGGATGAAGTTTATTCGTACATCTTCAGGGCTGAAAAACTTGACAAACCCTTATCAAGGAGTTATTTTTGTGGTTATTATTAACTTAAATCAATTTTGCCATGAAAAAAATCCTGACAGTCTTATTCAGTTTGTTGATCGTAGCCGCCATTGCCCAGCAACGCGAATACGATCCGGCCAAACCAAAAGTACCTATTAATGAAAGGCAGTGCCCAAGCTTCGTCTTTACCCCGCTCGACAACATTACGGTGACCCCCACCACTTTGGTGCAGCAAATCCTTGGTCCAGGAATTTCTTTTAGCAATGTTCTTTTCACCGGTATTGCCCTGGGTGATGCATTACCCTTTGATCCACCTGTATATGCCTCCGCCGGCCTGTTTACCGGGGGGATTGACGCCGGAATAGAGATGGAAAGCGGCATCGTGCTTAGCTCCGGTTTTATCAGCAATGCGGTAGGGCCGAATGCTAACGTGGGGATTACAGGACAGCTTGGCCTTCCGGGTGATGCTGCACTGACCGCTATCGCGGGTTTCACCACTTATGATGCCACCATCCTCGAATTTGATTTTGTGCCCGATTTCGGAATTATTTACATCATTTTCGTTTTCGGTTCAGATGAGTACAATGAATACGTAGGCTCACCATTCAATGATGTGTTTGCCTTTTTCCTGAATGGGGTCAATATTGCATTGGTCCCCAATACGGCCAATCCTATCACGATCAACACCATTAATAACGGTATGAACCCATCTTTCTATAAAGACAATGAGTTTTATCCAGGAGATCCCGGCTATCCTGTTTACTGTACTGAAATGGATGGCTTCACAACGGTCATGACGGTTTCAGGGCCCGTCGATCCCGGTGTAACAAATCATATCCGCCTGGCCATTGCTGATGCAAGTGACTCTGTATTAGACTCCTGGGTCTTCATCAAAACAGAGGGCTTCACCCCTGATCCCGACCCGAAAGTCCCCGTTTCCAACTGGGCGCTCTACCTCGGATTATTCCTGATCGTTACGTTTATCATATTCCGCTTCCGCCGGATCAATTAAATTTAATTGCATTTACCTGACATGAGCAGCCGGCCCCACATACCCGGCTGCTTTTTTATTTCCCCCACTACCTTAAGTCTCCTGTCTCCTGTCTCCTGTCTTCTAACTTCTATCTTCTAACTTCTAACTTCTTTCTTTCATCTTTTCTCCCTAAATTTGCGGCTCAGGAATAAATAACAGATATGAAAATAACAATCGTCGGAACCGGGTATGTCGGGCTGGTAACCGGGGCATGTTTTGCCGAGGTAGGGGTCGATGTGGCCTGCGTGGATATCGATGTCCAAAAAATAGAAAATCTGAAAAACGGGATCATTCCGATATACGAGCCGGGGCTGGAAGAGATTGTCCAGCGAAATGTCGAAAAGGGGCGACTGAGTTTCACCACAAACCTGGCGGAAACACTTGACGGCTGTGAGGTGGTCTTCAGCGCGGTGGGAACCCCTCCGGATGAGGACGGCAGCGCGGACCTGCAATATGTGATCGGTGTCGCCCGTGAGGTGGGGCAGCACATGAGCGATTACCTGCTGGTGGTCACTAAAAGTACGGTTCCGGTCGGTACGGCCCGGATGGTGAAGGCGGCCATACAGGAAGAGCTGGATAGGCGCAGTGTCAATATACCTTTCGATGTCGCCTCCAACCCGGAATTCCTCAAAGAAGGCGCCGCTGTCGACGATTTCCTCAAACCCGACCGCATTGTCGTCGGGATTGGATCCCAGCGAGCCGAAGAGCTCATGGCGAAATTATACAAACCCTTCACCCTGAATGGTCACCCGGTGATCTTCATGGATATCCCGTCGGCTGAAATGACCAAATATGCGGCCAATGCCATGCTGGCCACCCGGATCAGTTTTATGAACGATATTGCCAACCTGTGCGAGATCATGGGAGCAGATGTCAACATGGTACGGAAAGGGATCGGCAGCGATCCCCGCATCGGCCCGAAATTCCTGTATCCGGGCGTGGGCTATGGCGGTTCCTGCTTTCCGAAAGATGTCAAAGCCCTGATCAAAACGGCCGATGAAAACGGCTATTCCATGCGTATCCTGAAAGCGGTGGAAGATGTCAACGATGACCAGAAACTGTTGCTATATCATAAGGCCCATGATTATTTCAAAGGGAATCTGAAAGGCAAAACGATTGCCATCTGGGGCTTATCGTTTAAGCCTGAAACGGATGATATGAGGGAAGCGCCCTCGCTGGTGCTGATCGCCAAATTCCTCGAGGCCGGATGCAAGATCAGCGCTTACGACCCGGTAGCCATGGAAGAAACGGAAAGACGGATCGGGAACGTCATACGCTATGCCAATGACCCCTATGACGCCCTTGCAGGCGCCGATTGCCTGTTGCTGGTCACCGAATGGAAAGAATTCCGCATCCCCGATCTGGCAGCGATGAAACAATTGCTTAAAAAACCCGTTGTTTTTGACGGAAGGAATATATACGATCCGGAGGAGATGAAAGAGGAAGGGTTTGATTATTATGGGATTGGGTATTAGGTGCTGGTTCTTGGTTCTTGGTTCTTAGATTTTGTTTGGAATTTGGAATTTGTTTTTTGGAATTTTTCATTTTATGCGTAAAAGAATACTGGTTACTGGCGGGGCGGGCTTTTTGGGCTCGCACCTTTGCGAAAGGCTCCTGGCCGAAGACAACGATGTGATCTGCGTCGACAATTATTTCACCGGGGATAAGCAGAACATCGCCCACCTGATCGGAAACCCTTTTTTTGAGGTGATCCGGCACGACATCACCCAGCCTTTCTATATCGAGGTCGATGAGATCTACAACCTGGCGTGCCCGGCCTCCCCGATCCATTACCAGTTCAACCCGATCAAGACCATCAAAACATCGGTGATGGGAGCCATCAACATGCTGGGGCTGGCTAAGAGGATCAGGGCAAAGATTCTGCAGGCCTCCACCTCAGAGGTTTATGGCGATCCGGAGGTGCACCCCCAGCCCGAATCCTACTGGGGACATGTCAATCCCATCGGTTCCAGGGCCTGCTATGACGAAGGGAAACGCTGTGCCGAATCACTCTTCATGAACTACCATATCCAGAACAAAGTGAAGATCAAGATTATGCGCATCTTCAACACATACGGCCCCCGGATGCACCCGAACGACGGCCGGGTTGTTTCAAATTTCATCGTCCAGGCCCTTAAAAATGAAGATATCACCATTTATGGCGACGGCACGCAAACCCGGAGTTTCTGCTATGTGGATGATCTGCTCGAGGGCATGGTGCGGCTGATGCACACCGGGAATGATTTCATCGGTCCTGTGAACATCGGCAATCCCGGTGAATTCACCATCCTTGAACTGGCCGAAAAAGTGCTGAAACTCACCGGTTCCAGATCCAAACTCGTCTTTCTTCCACTACCGGAAGATGATCCCATGCAACGCCAGCCAGATATCACCCTGGCGAAAAAAGTTTTAGATTGGGAACCCAAAGTGCCGCTGGAAGAGGGACTGAAGAAAACCATCCATTATTTCAAGTCAACCCTCTGATGGTCAACATTCTGGTTACCGGAGCCAATGGCCAGCTCGGCAACGAATTCAGGGCAATCGCCGGAGAATATCCTGCATTTTCCTTTCATTTTACCGATGTGGAGGAGCTCAACATCACAAATGAGCCCGATGTCAGGAATTTCTTTGATCATAATGAGCCTGATGTCGTCATCAATTGTGCAGGTTATACGGCAGTGGATAAAGCTGAAGATGAACCGGAAAAGGCCATTTGGCTGAATAAAGACGCCGTGGCTGTTTTGGCTGAGATGTGTGACCGGTTCGACAGTTATCTGATCCATATCTCCACGGATTATGTGTTTGACGGAAAAACCAGCAGGCCTTACCGGGAGAATGATATCCCATCGCCCATATCCGTTTACGGCATTTCAAAGCTCGACGGCGAAGAGGCCATGATGGCATGCCTGCAAAAGGGATTGATCATCAGGACATCCTGGCTCTATTCTTCCTACGGGCATAATTTCGTGAAAACGATCATCAGGAACTGCCATGAAAACCGGGAATTGAATGTAGTCTATGACCAGATCGGGACCCCTACCTATGCCCGCGACCTGGCCAGCACGATCCTGAAGATTTTACCCGGTGTTCTCTCCCGGCACGAAATGCAGATCATTCATTATTCCAATGAAGGCAGCTGCACCTGGTATGAATTTGCCCATGCCATCGCGGAACTGGCCGGGATCCCTTGTAAGATAAACGCGGTCACTTCCGGGAAATATCCGTCCAAAGCCCCACGGCCGGCATACAGCGTAATGGATAAAAGTTTGGTCAGGGAAAGGTTTGGAGTCATTATTCCTGAATGGAAAGTTAGTTTAAAAAAATGCATTGAATTAATCTTGCCACCAAATCACGAAAACACCAAATAACACTAACTTTTTAGTGTATTTTAGTGCCTTCGTGTTTTAGTGGCAAAAAAAAATCATTTTTATGCTTGACCCAAAGATTTTACAAAAAGCAAACACATGGCTGTCCGAGGATTTCGATCAGGAAACCAGAGAAAAAGTTCAGGATTTAATTAACAATAACCCGCAGGAACTGGTGGAATCATTTTACCAGGACCTGGAATTCGGCACCGGCGGATTGAGGGGGATCATGGGAGTTGGCACAAACCGGATGAACAGGTACACTGTAGGGATGGCCACGCAGGGCCTGGCAAATTACATGAAGAAGAATTTTTCCGGGAAAATCAGGGCAGCCATCGCTTACGACTGCCGCCACAACAGTCCTTATTTTGCCCGGATCACCGCAGAGGTCTTTGCCGCCAATGACATCCAGGTTTACCTGTTTGAATCGCTCAGGCCCACCCCGGAATTATCCTTTGCCGTGCGGCATTTCGGCTGCCAGAGCGGCATCGTCATTACCGCCTCGCATAACCCCCCTGAGTACAACGGGTACAAAGCATACTGGGACGACGGCGGTCAGCTTATCCCGCCGCACGATAAAAACGTCATTGCCGAAGTGCAGAAGATCACGTCGGTATCGGAAGTGAAATTCAGCGGCAAACCGGAAAATATCCATATGATCGGTACGGAGGTCGATGAGTTTTACCTGGAAAAAGTTGCAGGGTTATCCCTCTCCCCTGAAGCCATCCGGCAGCACAAAGAGATGAAGATCGTCTACACCCCCCTGCACGGGACCGGGGTGGAACTGGTCCCTGCCGGGCTGAAGAGGTTCGGCTTCGAAAATGTGACCGTGGTGAAGGAGCAGGCAATACCCGACGGCAATTTCCCGACGGTCAAATCACCGAATCCCGAAGAACCGGCCGCCCTGGCGATGGCCATGGAACTGGCCGGAAAGATTGGCTCCGGCCTCGTAATGGCAACCGATCCCGACGGTGACCGCGTGGGCATTGCCGTCCGCGACCTGGATAATGAGTTGATCCTGCTGAACGGTAACCAAACCGCCGCCCTTCTCACATACTACCTGCTCACCAAATGGAAGGAAAACGGGAAGCTGACGGGGAAGGAATACATTGTAAAAACCGTCGTTACTTCCGAAATCCTGGCAGACATGGCAGAGAAGTTCGGCGTGGAGTGTTACGATGTGCTGACCGGCTTCAAATGGATCGCAGAGATCATCCGGCTGAATGAAGGGAAAAAGACATTTATCGGAGGGGGCGAAGAGAGCTACGGCTTTATGATCGGCGATTTTGTCAGGGACAAAGACGCCGTCAGCGCCTGTGCCATGATCGCTGAAACGGCTGCCTGGGCGGCAACGAACGGTAAGTCGCTGTACGAATTGCTGATCGACATCTACCTGGAATTCGGGTTTTACAAGGAATCGCTGATCTCCATCGTCAGAAAAGGGAAATCAGGAGCGGAAGAGATCAAAAAGATCATGGACGATTTCCGAAACACCCCGCCTGAAACCATAAACGGCTCCAAAGTCATCCTGATCAAAGACTACCTCTCCTCTTCTGCTACTAACACCGTGACCGGTGAAACAGCAACCATTAGCTTACCCAAATCCAACGTCCTGCAGTTTTTCCTGGAAGACGGCAGCAAGATCAGTGTGAGGCCCAGTGGAACAGAGCCCAAGATAAAGTTTTATTTCGGCGTGATGGCGGCACTGAACTCCCGTTCTGATTTTGAAAAAACCGATCAGGAACTGGACCGGAGGATCAAAGGGATCATTGCGGATATGAAGCTGGAGTAGGGGGCGTAGGGCGTAGGGCGTAGGGTTATATTTATTTGGTGAAAAATGAATTTGGAAATTAAATATCAGGCAAAGCAGCGCAAGGTGCTTTGGGCGGTGCTGGTTATCAATTTTGCTTTCTTCGTTATCGAAATGACAACCGGGCTGATCTCTAAGTCGATGGGACTGGTAGCCGACAGCCTGGACATGCTGGCGGATGCCTTCGTTTACGGTATAAGCCTTTATGCTGTTGGCGGAACGGTTACTCGAAAGAAAAAAGTGGCAACACTGGCCGGTTATTTTCAACTGGTTCTTGCTATACTAGGATTCATTGAAGTCATCAGAAGGTTTATCGGGCAGGAGGAAATTCCTGACTTCCGGGTCATGATCATCGTATCATTTTTTGCGCTGATAGCCAATACGGTTTGTTTATATCTGCTTCAAAAAGCGAAAAGCAAGGAAGCCCACATGCAGGCCAGCATGATTTTCACCTCCAATGACATCAAAATAAACCTGGGCGTGATCATTGCCGGGGTTTTGGTTCTCTGGCTGAATTCAAGTATCCCTGACCTGGTGGTCGGCACGATCGTTTTTGGATTGGTTGT
>JAWOHY010000223.1:0-35737 GCA_046484945.1 Bacteroidales bacterium | reverse complement strand
CCTCTTCCCCTCTTCCCCTCTTCCCCTTTTCCCCTTTTCCCCTCTTCCCCTCTTCCCCTCTCAAAGCCCCAGCAAAGCAACCACCGGATCTTTCCCCCCGAAAAGCATTTTTGCCGGATTTTCCAGCATTTCTTTTACCTTCACCAGGAAACTGACCGACTCTTTCCCGTCGATGACCCGGTGGTCATACGACAACGCCACGTACATCACCGGGTGAATCTCTACCTGGCCATTCACTGCAACAGGCCTTTCGATAATATTATGCATGCCCAGTATGGCGCTCTGCGGCGGATTGATGATAGGGGTTGACAACATGGAACCAAATACGCCGCCGTTTGTGATGGTGAATGTTCCGCCCTTCATCTCATCCAGGCTGATCTTATTGTCGCGGGCACGCATCGCCAGGTCTTTGATCTGTAATTCTATTTCGGCCAGCGACAATTTTTCCGCATTACGGATAATCGGCACCATCAGCCCTTTGGGTGTGCTCACCGCTATGCCGATATCGGCAAAATGGTGGTAAACAATCTCTTCCCCGTCGATTTGCGCGTTCACCTGCGGGAAAAGCTGTAAGGCCTCCGTTACGGCTTTGGTAAAGAACGACATGAAGCCCAGGTTGATATCGAACTTTTTGATGAAAGTGTCTTTGTATTGTTGGCGGATCTTCATGATGGGTGTCATGTTCACCTCGTTGAAGGTGGTCAGCATGGCGGTTTCATTTTTCACCGCCACCAGTCGGTGGGCTATTTTTGAGCGTAATGTCGACATCTTCCGGCGTTCGGTTTCCCGCCCGCCTTTCCAGGCATGATCAGAAGAAGGTATTAGCGGGCTTTTCATCTGTGCCTTTGCCGATAAAAAGAAAGTGACATCCTTTTTTGAGAACCGGTGCTTTTTGATCAGCTCGATAAATTCCTGTTCGCTGAGCCCATCTTTTTCCAAAAGCTTTCGAGCCAGTGGCGACAGGTTAGGCCGGACTTCATCCGCCGGGCTGTCGACTTTGCCTGGGGATGATGGCGAAGGCTTTTCCGGGACAGCTTCTGCGGGAGGCTCAGTTTTCTTTTCTTTCTTTTTGCCTGCCGGTGCGGCCGCTTTCGTATCAATCTTTGCAATTACTGACTCCACTTCGATATTTTCCCCCGGTTTTACCAGTAAAGTGATCACTCCCGCCTGTTCTGCGCTGATACTCAAGGTGGCTTTGTCGGAATCAATCTCTGCAATCTCCTGGTCTTTTTCAACATAAGATCCTTCATCCACCAGCCAACTGGCTAACTGGACCTCGCTGATCGATTCACCCGGACTGGGGACTTTTACTTCAATAACCATATTCTGAAATGATAATGTTAGCTGTCAAGTTTATTAATAGCGGAAATGGTGCGGGCCGTTATCGGTTTCCTTGAATGTATCAATTGATTTTCAAAGGTTTTCCAACGATTCCCAATACAGATCATGCGGCATTCTTCGGCAACCATCGGGCAATCACAATTCCCGAATGTTTTTTCTATGATCTTTCTTTGCTGGATTTCATGAAATTCAGGTGAGCCGGTGGCAGGGCTACCGCTGGGCGGACGGGCGACCAGCCGGAGGGGAACTCTTTCCATCTGGTGGCGGATATAATTCCAGGGACCCATGTTCGCCGGTTCTTCCTGTGTCCATAACCAGTCGGATGCCTGTGCATACTTATCAAGCAATGGTTCAATCTGGCTCAGCGGGAAAGGATGCAATTGCTCAATCCGGATAATGGCCGTGTCATCTGCACTGATCTTTTCTTTTTCTTCCAGCAGATCGAAGTAGACTTTTCCGCTGCAGAAAACTACTTTTTTTATTTTTTCCGGGATGGCTGAGAGGTCATCATATATCTCGTGAAATCCCCCGGCAGAAAGATCTTCCAGTGGTGATACGCAACGTGGATGGCGCAACAGGCTTTTGGGAGTGAAAATGATCAGCGGTTTGCGGAATTCGCGATGCAACTGACGCCGCAATACATGAAAGAAGTTGGCGGGCGTAGTGGCATTCACCACCTGCATGTTATTTTCTGCACTCAGGATCAAAAACCGTTCAATCCGGGCGCTGGAGTGTTCCGGCCCTTGCCCTTCATAACCATGCGGTAGCAGTATCACCAGATCGTTCATCACGTTCCATTTATCCTCCGCACTGCTCAGGAACTGGTCGAAAATGATCTGTGCCCCGTTGGCAAAATCGCCGAATTGAGCTTCCCAGACCGTCAGGGTGTAAGGCGATGCCAGCGAATACCCGTAATCGAATCCTAAAACGCCATATTCCGACAGGAGAGAATTATAGATCTCGAAGCGGGATTGCTTTTCACTCAGGTTGTTCAATGGGAAATACTCGCTTTCGGAATCTTCAATCTTTAAAACCGCATGGCGGTGTGAAAATGTCCCCCTGACAGAATCCTGCCCGCTGATCCTCACCGGGAAACCTTCTTCCAGCAATGTTCCGTATGCCAGTAATTCACCCATTCCCCAGTCGATAATGCCTGTCTTTTCGATCATCTCCATTCGTGATTGCTGAAGCCTGACCAGTTTGCGGAAGAAGTTCTCCCCCTTCGGCACGTGGGCAATCCTCCGGCCGATGGCCTTCAGTTTGTCCAGTTTGACTGCGGTGTCCGGGGATGTATTGAAATCTTCCGTTGTTGCTTTTCGGAAATCTTTCCATACATTGTCGAGGAAGGACTGAATGTGCGCTTTTTCAATTTTTTTCGACTCATCCAGGCTTTTTTCAAACAGATTACTGAGCTTGGTTTCGATTTTCTGGAAGTACTGTTCTTCAAGCCATCCCTGTTCAAGCAGATGCTGCTTGTAAATTTGCATCGGGTCAGGATGCTTTTCGATAAGAGAGTACAGGATTGGTTGTGTGAACCGGGGCTCGTCCCCTTCATTGTGGCCCCATTTCCTGTAGCAGAGTATGTCGATGAACACATCGCGCTGGAATTTGGCCCGGAATTCCACGGCGAGCTGCACAATGGCCACCAGGGCCTCCACATCATCACCGTTGACATGGAAAACGGGCGACTGCACCACTTTGGCCACATCGGTGCAATAGGTGCTGGAACGGGCTTCCAGGTAATTGGTTGTAAACCCGATCTGGTTGTTGACGACCAGGTGGATGGATCCTCCAGTCTTATAACCCGGGAGCTGCGACATCTGGACCACTTCATATACCACGCCCTGCCCGGCAATCGAAGCATCGCCATGGATGAGGATCGGCAGGATCTTGTTGAAATCACCTTTGTAATCCATATCGACCCGGGCACGGACAATTCCTTGCACCACGGGATCAACCGCCTCCAGGTGGGATGGATTGGGTGAAAGGGTCATTTTAATGGTCTTATCCGAAGTGGAGTTTCTTTCAGTGGAATACCCCAGGTGGTACTTGACATCCCCCAGTAAGGTTTCATCATCATATGTCATGCCCCTGAATTCGCTGAATATCCGGGCATAAGGTTTTTTCATGAAATTGGCCAGCACATTTAATCTGCCCCTGTGAGGCATACCGATCACCACCTCTTCGGCACCCAGAAGGGTTCCCTTTTCCATTATGGCATCCAGAGCCGGTATCAGTGATTCTGCGCCTTCCAGGGAAAATCTCTTTTGCCCCGGAAACTTTTTATGGATGAACTTCTCAAATAACACTGCCCGGGCAAGATTCCTGTATATGTATTTCCGGTCATCTTTGGTAAATGGATAGGTGTTTCGCGTTTCTTCCATTTTACCCTGCAACCAGCCCCGCACTTCAGGATTCCGGATATAATGGTATTCCGCACCTACCGACTGACAATAGGTTTGCTGCAGATGTTCGAGTATCTCCTGTAAAGTGGCTTTCCCTATCCCGATTTCATGGCCGGCTTCAAATGTCCCTTCCAGATCGGTACCGGATAAACCGAAATTTTCAAGATCAAGGGTAGGGGTGTACTTCCGGCGTGTCCTGACAGGATTTGTTTTGGTGAAAAGATGCCCTCGCTGCCGGTATGCGTTGATCAGATTAATGACTTTGAATTCGCCAGGGTATGCGTCTCCCTCACTTTTCCCAACCAGGGGATAGTGCTTCCTGGCAAAATCAAATCCATCGAAAAACTGCCGCCAGCTATCTTCAACCGATCCCGGGTCTTCAAGAAATTTTCTGTATTGATCCTCTACAAAACCGGGATCGGCTGAGTGGAGGTATGAAAATCTATCCATAAATAGATATTTGTCAAAATGATATGCAAAGATACAAAATGAGGCAATAAAAAAGGCTGCTCCCTGATTGAAGCAGCCTTTCTTGAATTTTTGATCCCTTCCTACGCCGGTTCGATGGCGTCAACGGGGCAGACATCCGCACATGAACCGCAGTCGGTGCAAATATCCGGGTCAATCACGTAGATGTCACCTTCCGAGATAGCTTCGACCGGGCACTCATCAATGCAAGTGCCGCACGCTGTGCAATCATCAGTTATTTTATAAGCCATATCAATTAAGTTTAAAAGTTTGTTATTCAGTGTCCGGCTGCAAAATTACTCTTTTCGTTTATAATACCCGAATTTTCAACTTTAAAATATAAATTTATATGTAATCTAAATTATTGCATAAGCCGTGCTTCCCATGGTTTAGAATATTCAACCTGGTGATTAGATTTTCGAATTGTTGTTAAAATATTAACAATATAAATAAATGATATACAATGGATTAATGGATTATCGCCTGTATTTTTTTCCAAATCCTTCTAAAACATGCTTGCAAGAGCGCTAAAACATGTAATTTTGCCAGTTAAAAGATTATTGCCATGGACAATAAGAACCATCGGATCATTGAACTTGAGCATGTTGTGGTAAAACTGGCCGGTGACTCCGGCGACGGCATGCAGTTGAGCGGAACGCAATTTTCTGACACGACAGCCGTTGATGGCAATGACCTGGCCACTTTTCCCGATTTTCCTTCTGAAATCCGTGCCCCACAGGGGACAGTCGCCGGTGTTTCTGGATTTCAGCTTCATTTTGGTTATATCAAGGTTGAAACGCCGGGCGATCTGGCTGATGTATTGATTGCATTGAATCCGGCAGCATTGAAGGTAAACATGAAATGGGTCAAACCTGGTGCGACGATTATTATTGATGAAGACAGTTTCCAGGAAAAGGATATTTTAAAGGCCGGGTATCCCTCAAATCCGCTGGAAGACGGGACGCTTGACGGTTATAAAGTGATCAAGGCCCCCATTACCAGCCTCAGCCGGCGGACCTGCATGCAGTTGGGGCTGGATGCCAAATCGGCCGACCGGACGAAAAACCAGTTTGCCCTTGGCATGCTTTATTACATGTTCCATAAAGACCTGGATTTCGGGGGGAAGTTCCTCGACGAGAAGTTTGCCAAAAAGGAACTTGTGGCGAAAGCCAACAAGGCTGTTCTTGAAGCCGGATATCATTTTGCGGAAAACCTCCAGGAATTTGCCATTACTTACCGGATCAAACCCCGGAAGGAGGTCAAGGGACGCTATCGCAGCATTAACGGCAACACGGCTGTTGCATGGGGCCTGATGGCAGCGGCAGAAAAGGCGGGGCTGGAATTATTCCTTGGCTCATATCCGATCACCCCGGCTACCGAAATACTGCAGGAATTATCTGCCATGAAGCACCTGAACGTAAAAACCCTTCAGGCAGAAGATGAAATAGCCGGGATCAACAGCGCCATCGGAGCGGCTTTTGCCGGCAAACTGGCCGCCACTTCCACCTCAGGGCCGGGTCTGGCGTTAAAAAGCGAAGCCATTGGCCTGGCGGTGATCACTGAGCTTCCGCTGGTTATCATCAATGTGCAGCGGGGTGGCCCTTCTACAGGGCTGCCTACCAAACCAGAACAATCCGATGTTCTGCAGGCTCTTTTCGGAAGACATGGCGAAAGCCCTGTCGTTGTGATGGCAGCCAGCACCCCGGCCAACTGTTTCCTTTATGCTTTCATGGCTGCTAAAATTGCCGTTGAACACATGGTGCCGGTGATCCTGCTGACGGACGGTTACCTGGCCAATGGATCGGAATTGTGGAAGGTGGTGAAAATGGATGATATGCCTGATATCAAGCCCAGGCTGGTAAAAGACAATGACCCCGATTACCAACCCTACAAACGGGATCCCGAAACGCTTGCCCGTTCATGGGCACTGCCCGGACAGGAAGGCCTAAGACACAGGATCGGCGGGCTGGAAAAGGAGGATATTTATGGCGATGTGTCGCATGATCCCCTGAACCATCAAAAAATGGTCAAGCTGCGCCAGGAAAAAGTTTACCGGGTAGCTAACCATATTCCGGATCTGAAAGTCTGGGGCGAAAGCACCGGCGATCTGCTGGTGGTTGGCTGGGGTGGTACTTATGGACATTTGATCTCAGCAGTTAAGGACCTTCAGACGGAAGGCCACAAGATCAGCCTGGCCCACTTTAATTATATCTACCCGCTACCTAAGAATACCAGGGAAGTGTTAAAAGGATTTAAAAAAATTGTCGTTTGCGAATTGAATAACGGACAGTTCATTTACTGGCTCAGGGCTGTTCACCCTGAATTCCAGTATCTGACCTACCACAAGGTACAAGGCCAGCCTTTCATGATCAATGAACTAAAAGAAAAATTCACAGAAATTCTGGAGGAGTTTTGATATGACCACACATCTTGCAGCCCGGGCTGCTCATCCGTTAACCAAAGATGACTTTAAACCGGACGGCCCGGTGAAGTGGTGTGCCGGTTGCGGCGATTATGCCATACTGGCAGCGGTCCAGACCATATTGGTTGAACTGGGCGGACGCAAGGAAGACCTTGTGTTTGTTTCGGGGATCGGTTGCTCATCCCGCTTCCCATATTATATCAATACGTATGGTTTTCATGGCCTGCACGGCAGGGGAGCTGCCATCGCCACCGGTATCAAGATCGCCAACCCTTCTTTGCAGGTATGGCACATCACCGGAGACGGCGATTCAATGGCTATCGGAGGAAATCATTTTATCCATACGGTGAGGCGCAATATCGATATGAATATTGTCATTTTTAACAACCGTATTTATGGCCTGACCAAAGGACAATATTCTCCTACATCGCCCAAAGGGCTGGTAACTAAGAGTTCACCTGACGGCGTTATTGAAAGTCCTTTTACCCCCGGCGAACTGGTGATGGGCGCGCAAGGCACTTTTTTTGCCCGGGCGGTGGATACCGATCCGAAAATGCTCCGCACGGTGCTGAAAGCGGCTGCTTTGCACAAGGGGACATCGGTGGTGGAGGTGCTCCAGAATTGCGTGATCTTCAATCATCAGACCCATGCTGCCGTGACCAATAAAGAAACCAAGGATGATAACCAGCTTTTCCTGGAAGCGGGAAAACCCATGCTGTTCGGTAAAAACAGAGAGAAGGGGATCATTCGCCGTAATAACAGGCTGAAGGTCGGTATAATAGGTGAAGACGGCGTGACAATGGATGATGTCCTGGTGCATGATCCGACCGATCCTGAGGATATGACACATTATAACCTGGTCAGGATGGGGCTTCCTGAATTCCCGGTAGCCATGGGGGTTATCCGGTCGTGTGATTGCATTGAGTCTTATGACCAGCTCTACGAACAACAGGTCGCAGCAGCCCGCCAGAAAAGCCGTATCAAATGTATGGATGACCTGCTGAACTCAGGAAATATCCTCGACCTCTGAGAATCAGGTCATAATCTGTTCCAACACTTCCGGTGCCTTCTCCCTTATTCGTATCTTTGCGGAGATGCTGCATGAATTCATTGATCATATCAACCGGGAAAATCTTTTTCATAAAGAAAACAAAATACTTCTGGCCGTTAGCGGAGGCCTGGATTCGGTCGTTATGACAGATCTTTTCCACCAGACGGGCTATTCCTTCGGGATGGCCCATGTGAATTTTACCCTCAGGGGGGCTGAATCAGACCGGGATGAACGATTTGTCAGGGATATGGCAGAAAAATACCAGGCGCCTTCGCATTTCGTCCGTTTTGACACAAAGCATTATGCCAGGAAGAATAAACTGTCGGTGCAAATGGCAGCCCGCCGGTTGCGATATGACTGGTTCTCTCAGCTTGCCGCAGAAACAGGTTATGATGCTGTTGCCACCGCCCATCATCATGATGACCAGATTGAAACATTCCTGATCAACCTGACGCGGGGCACCGGTATTGCCGGGTTGCACGGTATCCTATCCAGACAGGGTTTGATCATCAGACCTTTATTGTTCGCATCCCGTTCGCAACTGGAAGCCTATGCGCTTGACCGCAACCTGGGGTATGCGAACGATTCCTCCAATGCCAGTTTGAAATACGCCCGTAACCGGATCCGGCACAAAGTCATCCCTGAGCTGGAAAAGATCAACCCCGCTTTCAGGCAGGAATTCGCCCGGACCATCCTGAATATCAGGGAGGCGGAAACAATTTTCAGATCAGTCATCGAAGACAAAAGGAAAAACCTGCTGATCCCTCATGGAACCGGGTATAGGATCCCGCTGCGTCTGCTGAAGCAAATGAACCCTTTGCGAACGTGGCTCTTTGAGCTGTTATATCCTTTTGATTTTTCTGTTCCGGTTATAACCGACATCCTGAATGCCCTCGGTGAAGCACCGGGCAAATTGTTCTATTCTCCTGCATACCGGCTGGTTATCGACAGGGAATACTTGCTGATAGATCCGATCCGGAATGAAGAACGCCTTCCGAAGGATGCCGGTAGCTACCCGGTATATCTTTCCAGGCAAAGTATCGATTTCCCGGTAAAACTGGTTTTGACGATCCATGATGCAAAAGGTTTTCAAATCGCTGCCCATTCATACACAGCCTGCTTCGATATGAGTAAATTGATATTTCCGATGACGGTCCGAAAATGGAGAAGGGGGGATTCATTTTGCCCCCTCGGGATGACCGGACGGAAAAAACTCAGCGATTTCTTTACCGATCAGAAATTTTCGATCCCGCAGAAAGAGAGGACCTGGTTGCTTTGCAGCGGAAACGATATTGTCTGGATCATCGGTTACCGGATCGATGACAGGTATAAGATCACCGGGCAAACACAACAGGTGTTGCAGGTTGACCTGGCTAAATGATCAGATGTAAAAGCCTAACTATTTAGATTTTCTTATAAATTACAAAGAAATAGCCTTTTGCTGAGGCTATTTTTTTATTTTTGCGGACCAGCAATAATGCGATAATTTTGATTATGAAAAAGCTGATTTTTGTCACGTTATTATTTTTGTCAGCCGGGATTATTTCGGTGAACGCCCAGATCCTGAAACCGGTAAAATGGTTTTTTGATACGGAGCGAGTGAACGATGTCGAATATGAATTAATTCTGAAGACCGAAATTGACCGGGGCTGGCATGTGTATGCCATTGATATTCCGGATGGCGGCCCCATCCCTACAACCTTTACATTCAACCCATCGGATGATTTTGAACTGGTTGGCCCATTGATAACACCTCAGGCCATCGAGAAGTATGACAACGCTTTTGAAATGGACCTGCGCTATTATGATGACGGGGCTGTATTCAGGCAGAAGATCAGGATGCTGACGGATAAGCCTTTTGAGGTGACCGGAGAGCTGGAATTCATGGCCTGCGACGACAGCCGCTGTCTGCCCCCTGAATATGTGGAATTTGCCTTCAGCCTTCCCGGGGCCTCAGGTGCTGCATTAAAAGAACCTGCCGCGGTTATTCAGACTGTGACGGACCGCCATGAATCAGCTTCGCTATGGGCCTTCTTCTTTATCGCCCTGGGCGTCGGTTTTATCGGATTGCTTACACCTTGTGTCTACCCGATGATACCGATGACGGTGACCTTCTTTATGAATGCCTCACAAAATAAGATAAAGGCGAAGACACAGGCACTGGTTTTCGGGTTTTCCATCATTTTCATATATACTTTCGTCGGCGTTCTTGTCTCGGTCATTTTCGGTGCCGATACCATCAAGCAGGTCAGCGATCACTGGATCACGAATCTTATCTTCTTTCTGCTGTTCGCTACCTTTGCCGCTTCGTTTTTCGGCCTGTTTGAATTGGTGCTCCCTTCCTGGCTTACAAACAAGTCGGATCAGCAGGCCGATAAAGGGGGGTATATCGGTGCTTTCTTCATGGCCCTGACACTCGTGCTGGTTTCTTTTTCCTGTACGGCGCCCTTTGTTGGCGGGATCCTGGTGGAGGCAGCCACAGGGCAGGTCCTGAAACCCATCGTGGGTATGTTTGGTTTCTCGCTGGCCTTTGCCATCGTTTTTACAATATTTGCCTTTTTCCCATCCTTCCTCAGCAAAATGCCCAAATCCGGCGGATGGCTCAATTCGGTAAAGGTAGTGCTGGCGTTCCTGATCCTGGCCATCGGGATGAAGTACCTGCTGGTGCCCAACCAGGCGCTGGGATGGGGTATCAGCCGGGAGGTCTATATCGGGATATGGGTGGTGCTGTTCACCCTGCTCGGTCTTTACCTGCTGGGAAAGATCCAATTTGTTCACGACAGCCCTGTCAGCCATATTTCAGTACCCAGATTGTTTTTTGCCATTGCAGCCTTTTCTTTTACAATCTACCTTTTTCCCGGCTTATTCGGCGCTCCACTGAAAGCGGTATCCGGCTACCTCCCTGCGGAATCTTCCTGGAACCTGGAGGAGATCATCAGGGAAAACACACGTCATCTTGGTACAGGTACTACTGCAACCATTGATTATCCCGGTTTGTGCGAGGAACCGAAATATGCGGACCTCTTCAGCCTTCCCCATGGGTTGAAAGGATATTTCAATTATGAACAGGGGATGGCTTGCGCTAAAAAACTGAATAAGCCGGTATTTCTTGATATCAAAGGACATGCCTGTACAAACTGCAAGGTCATGGAAAAGAATGTCTGGGCAAACCGTGAGGTGCTTCGCCGGCTTCAAAATGATTTCGTGATCATCGCATTATATGTTGATGAAAAAACCGAATTGCCGGAAAGCGAATGGATTACATCGACATTCGACGGGAAAGTGAAGAAGACGATCGGCCGGATAAATACCGATTTTCAGATCACCCGGTTCGGTGTCAATGCACAACCGTACTATGTCATCCTCGATCATGATGGAAATATGCTGAACAACCCGATTGCCTTCGAACTGAATGTCGATAGGTACGTGCAATTTCTCGATGAAGGCATCGCGGCGTTTCAGCAGTTAAACCAGTAACATTCCTGTAAAATTCTATCTTATGCCATTCCGGAAATTAGTAAGGTGCCTGGTAGCCTCCGGTTTAGCCGGGTTTTTACTGGCACAGTCATTTGCAGTTTATGGCCAGCCTTTCGAATATGTCACAGCTTCTTTTATTGCTGCCGGCCGTAGTGTTGTCAGCTGGTGTGATTTCGATAATGATAATGACCTCGATATGCTGATATGCGGGATGACCGCAAACGGTACACCGGTTACCAGGCTTTACCGGAATGATGGGGGGGTATTTACCGATACAGGGTTATCTTTTATTGGCGTAAGTGATGGCGCTGCCGCCTGGGGCGATTATGATCTTGACGGGGATATGGACCTGCTGCTGACCGGTAACTCGGAAACAGGTGATATTATCCGCCTTTACAGAAACGACGGAGATACCTTTACTGAGATTGATCCCGGAATACCGCCTGTAAGGCAGGGGGCTGTTTGCTGGGTGGATGTCGATAACGACGGCGACCTTGATATTTTTATCACAGGTAATTGGATGGCCAGGATCTATTATAATAAGGATGGTGAATTTACAGCCGGCAGCCAGGATTTTGGTTTGTTTTCCAGTTCATCTGCTGCCTGGGGTGATTTTGATAACGACGGCGACCTGGATCTGCTCATTTCCGGTGACAGCGGTGCGGGTGCGGTCACAAAAATTTTTCGCAATGATGATGGCATTTTTACTGATATTGAAGCGGGTTTGCCCGGTTTGATGGCCGGGACGGTTCACTGGGTCGATTATAACAATGACGGGTATTTAGATCTTGCAATTTCTGGTTTTGATGATGCCCTGGAAGCGCAATTCTTCCTCTATAAAAACACAGGCGGGAATTTCGGAATTATATACACCGGCATCGAAGGTTTTGCCATCGGGTCAGCCGATTGGGGCGATTATGACAATGACGGTGATCCGGACTTACTAATGTCGGGAAAGGCAACGGGTTGCGGAGCCTATGTGAGTGCCATTTACCGGAATGATGGCGATGATGTGTTCTATAAGATTCCGGATGATTTTATCCTTTCGACAAGGTGTGCCGTACAATGGGCCGATTATGACAATGATGGCGATCTCGATTTTTTCATTGCCGGGCTGAACACGGCCGACGCCCCATTTAGCAGGTTATACCGGAATCAGTCGGGCACAAATGTTTTTTCTGTAAATACACATCCCTTGCCACCGGATGATTTGTCGGCATTTGTGGAAGACGATAAGGTATATCTGTCCTGGTCGGCAGGCTGGGATGGCCAAACCCCTGCAGCAGGGCTTTCGTACAATGTAACGATGGGGACCGGATCCGGCCCGGGCAGTATTGTCACCCCCATGGCCGATCCGCAAACAGGGTACCGTTACATTAACAGTTTAGGCAATACAGGCCAGAATCTGGGTTATGTTATCGATGGACTGGCATCCGGGACATATTCCTGGAGCGTGCAATCCATCGACCAGGCTTTCAAAGGTTCAGTCTTCGCACCTGAAGGATCATTTACCATCACTGCAACTGCTGTCAATGATCATGAATTTTCACCAATAGTTCCCGGTATTTATCCCAATCCGGCCAGTGACCGGATCACCATTCATCAGCCGGTATTAACAGGGATCTCCAAATTAATTATTACCGATCTGACCGGTCGCCATGTGTTTCAATCCGAAATAAATGAAAGACTGGCCCGTGTCGATATATCTACCCTGCCGGAAGGGATTTACCTGGTGCAAATATTCCGGCAGGATGAAGTTTTTACTTATAAGTTGTTAAAGGTCAGCCATTAATAAGTTCCTGGAAACCATCCGGATGACCATCGGCCTCACGTTAGGCTTTGTGGCCTGCAGCGAAATAATGATAGAAATAAACGATGGTTTCAATCCCCTTATAAAACTGCTGCAACGGATAGTTTTCATTCGGTGAATGGATGGCATCTGATTCCAGGCCGAATCCCATCAGGATCGATTTTATCCCAAGTTTACTTTCAAATGTTGAAATGATCGGGATGCTGCCGCCGCTGCGCACCGGAACGGGCATTTTGCCGAATGCTTTTTCAAATGCTTTTTCGGCTGCCCGGTAGGCGGGCATATCGGTCGGTGAAACGTATCCCTGGCCACCATGCAACGCTTTCACCTTGACTTTCACATACGGTGGGGCGATGGCTTTGAAGTGTGCCTCAAAAAGCTGGCTGATCTTCACGTGGTCCTGATGGGGAACAAGCCTCATGGATATTTTTGCATAGGCTTTGGAAGGGATCACGGTTTTAGCGCCTTCACCGGTATAGCCTCCCCAGATTCCATTGACATCCAGCGCCGGCCTTATTCCGGTCCGTTCCATGGTACTAAAGCCCGCCTCCCCGTTAACTTCTTCAACATCGAGCGCTTTCTTGTATGCTTCAAGGTCAAATGGTGCCATGCCCATCTTTTTTCTTTCATCCGGGCTGATCTCCAGGACATCCTCGTAGAATCCCGGTATCGTTATCCTCTCTTTATCGTCTTTCAATGAGGCGATCATTTTGGCCAGCACATTGGCCGGGTTGGCCACTGCACCGCCAAACAATCCTGAATGCAGATCGCGGTTCGGTCCGGTTACTTCTACCTCCATATAGCTCAAACCTCTCAAACCAGTTGTGATCGAGGGGATGTCAGGGGCGATCATGCTGGTATCTGAAACCAGGATAATGTCTGCCTTCAGCATTTCCTTGTGATCCTCGCAGAACTTGCCCAGATTGGGAGAACCGATCTCCTCTTCGCCTTCAATCATGAATTTGACATTACAGGGAAGCGAATCTGTGTTTACAAGATATTCAAAAGCCTTTGCCTGCATAAATGCCTGGCCCTTATCGTCATCGGCTCCCCGGGCAAAGATCTTTCCGTCCCTGATCTCCGGTTCAAATGGCGGGCTGTTCCATAAATCAACCGGATCGACCGGCATAACATCATAATGCCCATACACCAGAACAGTTGGCCTGGACGGATCTATGATCTTCTCACCATATACCACCGGATTACCTTCCGTAGGAATTATCTCCGCACGTGTGGCTCCGGCCGATAACAATGTTTTTTGCCAGTAACCGGCCGCTTTCAGCATATCGTCTTTGCGGGCGCTTTCACTGCTGATCGAAGGGATCCTGATCAGTCCGAACAACTCATCCAGAAATCTTTGCTTGTTCTGTTCGATGTAGTTTTTTATCTCTTCCATGTGTTAAAGATTAATTTATAAATGGTTTTCAACAGGGGTTAAAAATAATAATTAAAACTCAATTTCATGATAATTATTGTCAATCTTTAGATGCAGACAGTCTGAATATGCCGTAATACAATATTTCAATTTTTTCCGGTGCAGATATGTGTAGTTTTATAATTATATTTGCAAAATTGAGGGTATCGTAACGCGCTATATCCATTGGATCAACATCTTATATTATCCTGTCTATGAAACGAAAGAAGTCTTTACACTCCGTTTTCTGTTATACCGTATACCTGGTAGCCCTGATTTTTCTTCCGGGAAGGATTGCGGCTGATACATTGCATGTCAATACGACACTCACTCCGGAACAAATGGTTGGGGTTCTTATCGGAGGTGGGGTCGAGGTCAGTAATATTACCTATACGGGTGCTGCCATCTCAAGCGGTGAGTTTTGGGGCGGCCCAGGGAATGTTGGACTCCGGGACGGTATAATCCTTACATCCGGCAGTGCGAATATTGCCAAAGGTCCAAATAACAGTGGAAGCGCCGGACAAAACGTGAATACAGCCGGTGACCCTGATCTGACGCAGATTGCGGGAGTTTCGACTTATGATGCCTGTATCCTGGAATTCGATTTCGTGCCACAATCTACCGTTGTCTCTTTCCGGTATGTTTTTGGATCGGAAGAATACCATGAGTATGTCAACCAGTTCAATGACGCTTTCGGTTTCTTTATCAGCGGCCCCGGCATTTCAGGGCCTTTCTCCAACAACAGCAAGAACATAGCCCTCATCCCCCTATCGAACACCCCGGTGTCTATTAATACGGTGAATTATGGCAACCCCTATGGAAGCAATTGCGAGAATTGCGTTTTCTTTGTCAATAACACACAGCAATTCACGCAGTATGATGCTTTTACTACCGTCTTAACAGCCTGGGCCAATGTTATTCCCTGTGAGACATACCATATTAAACTAGCCATTGCCGATGGCGTCGACCATATATACGATTCGGGTGTTTTTTTGGAAGCCAACAGTTTCAGCAGCGTGGGTATTTCTTCAGATGTGATGTACACCCACGCCCCAAACCACATAAATCTGATTGAAGGATGCAACGATGCTACCATTACCTTCACACTTTCTGTTCAACCAACAGAGGATTACTATCTCCCGCTCATCATTGAAGGAAGCGCCATCAATGGTGTCGACTATGAGGAAATACCTGATACAATTATTTTTCCTGCAGGATACAGCCAGGTTTCTATGGATATAATCACCATTCAGGATGATATTACCGAGTGGTTTGAAACCGTCCGGATTGTTTATAATTCATCACTTTGCGGGATTGATTATGACACCATATTCATGAATTTGTGGGATTACAAGTTAAATGTCCAGACAACGCCTGACACAACGATCAATTGTGCTACCGAGGCGACCATCGGGGTGGAAGATATTTCAGGGTTCGGACCATACACTATTTCCTGGAGCACGGGTGACACTTCGCAATACATTACAGTCAGTCCACTGATCACGACGACATACTATGTTACGGTGGCCGCTTTATGTGACTCAATGGTCACCGACAGTATCAGGGTGGTGGTGGATGGCCCAAAAGCCAATGCAGGTCAGGATTTGAGCATTCCGTACGGTACAACAACCCAGTTGCAGGGATCTGCCAGCCAGGGTTCGGGAGAATATACATACAGCTGGACACCGGCCGAACTGCTTGTTGATCCTGACAGCCCGACGCCAACAACACTGCAAATGGAACAAACCACATTGTTCACCATGATGGTTACAGATCTTTCCGGGGGTTGCCAGGATATCGATGAGATGATGCTGTTTGTGACCGGGGGGCCTTTGAATGCCGGGCCCGTTGCAACCCCCTCCTCCATCTGCTATGGGTTTACATCACATCTTAACCCTTATGCTTCAGGCGGATCGGAAAATTATACCTACCAATGGTCATCTGACCCACCGGGATTTAGTTCCGATCTGCCCGATCCGGTTGTCCAGCCAACGGTTACCACCACCTACTATGTCATGGTGGATGACGGTTATAATTCCGTTACACGGAGTGTAACGGTCCAGGTAATATCCTTGCCAGTGCCCTATGCCGGTGAAGACCAGACTATTAACTGGGGAACGAATACCATATTATATGGTTCCGGTTCACTGGGCAGCGGGAATTACGCCTGGAGCTGGGAGCCTGTTGGCCAGGTTTTGGGGCAATACCTGCAAAACCCGCCGACAGTCAAACTGTATGAAACGACACTATTCTCCCTGAGCGTCACTGATCAGAACACAGGATGTGTTTGCGCTGACAAGGACTTTGTTACTGTTTTTATCGGCAGCGGACCTCTGGCAGTGACGGCCGATGCCTCCGACCGGTTCATTTGCGAAGGTGAAACAACCCAGTTGTTTGCCCTGCCCAGTGGCGGTAATCCCGATTATTCCTATTCCTGGACCTCTATGCCCGCCGGATTTACCTCAGAAATAAGGGATCCTTTCGTCAATCCATTGACGACTACTACCTATGAATTAGAAGTTTTCGACGGTTATAATTATACCTATGCCAGTGTCACGATAGAGGTGTCGCCCTTGCCCCAGGTGAGCCTGGGGGCGGACATCATTACCTGTCCGTTTGAAACGGTGGTATTAAGTCTGGATATTCCCGGGATGACTTATTACTGGTCCAACGGATCGGTGGAAAATTCCATCACGGTTGGTTCTACGGGGATTGGATTTGATGTCAGAAAGATCTGGGTAGAAGTGACCAATGAGGACGGATGTGTCGGGACAGATACGTTAATGATCGTATTCGACTTCGCACAGTGTTCTGGTATCGGAGAATCAGATGATGACTCATTCGTTTTGGTTTATCCCAATCCGACTACCGGTCTGGTCCACGTTGAATGGAAAGGCATGAGCGGCAGGGTGTCGCTCATCCTGACCGATATTCACGGGAAACCGGTTTATGAACAACAGGTAAAGGCGCCACCATCAGGCGAATTCAGATCGTCGATGAATTTGGATGACATGCCTGACGGGGTGTATATACTTCGTCTGATCGGGGAGCAAAAAGTCATGGTGCGAAAAATCATACTTCGGTAAATTGTATCAGAGAATTACAGATCGATTTTATGCCCGATTGATATGAAGAAGATCAGGGTCGCGATTAATGGTTTTGGCAGGATCGGAAGGATAACCTACAGGAAGCTGCTGGAGAATGATGCCCTGGAAGTGGTGGCCGTTAATGACCTGGCTGAATCGAAAACCCTTTCCCATTTATTGAAATACGACTCCGTGCATGGCAGGTTCCCCGGAACGGTCATTCATAATGGGGATCATTTGCTGGTTAACGATAAGCAATTACTGGTTTTTTCGGAGCCGGATCCTGGTAAACTTCCCTGGAAGGAGCTCGCTGTCGATGTGGTGATCGAATCGACCGGAAAATTTGCGACCCGGGCGGAAGCGCTCCGTCACGTTACACCATCCGGTGCACGGAAAGTCATTATTTCCGCTCCCGCGCGGCAGGAAAGCGAGGATGTTAAATATGTCGTACTGGGTGTCAATGATCATATCATTGACCGGAACGACGTTATTATTTCCAATTCCTCCTGTACAACCAATAATGTAGCGCCATTGATCATGATCCTGGATGAATTTTGGGGAATTGAGCGGGCTTTTATCACCACGGTACATTCTTATACCCGTGATCAGAATCTCCTGGATGCACCGCATCAGGACCTGCGCAGGGCCAGGGCGGCAGCTGTTTCCATAGTACCTACCACCACTGGTGCAGCCAAGGCTTCGGGAAAGATATTTCCTCACCTGAAAGCAAACCTGGGCGGGGCGGGAATCCGGGTGCCGGTTCCAAATGCCTCGCTGACAGACCTGACATGTACCCTGAAGCATTGCACCACCCGTGAGGAGATCAACCATAAATTCAGAGAAGCCGCTGAAGGCCGGCTCAAAGGTATCCTGGAATATACCGAAGATCCCATTGTTTCGGTTGATATCATTGGGAACACCCATTCTGCCGTGTTTGACGCAGGACTAACGGCCGTGCTGGGTGATAAAAACAAACTGGTGAAGGTTGTGGCATGGTACGATAATGAGATGGGATATGCAGCCCGTTTGGTCGAACTGATCGGTAAATTTGTTTAACTTGCCGGAATGAATGTCGTCTATCTTCTTTTAGGAAGCAATATGAATGACAGGACTGGTATGCTCCGGCTTGCCAGGGAAGCCATTCAATCGAGAATCGGAAAGATCACCCGTGAATCGTCTGTTTATGAAACAGAACCCTGGGGTTTTCATTGTGAAGATCTATTCCTGAACCAGGCAGTCAGGCTTCAAACAAACTTGCTTCCCGCAGAAGTAATGGATGAGATATTAACGATTGAGAAAGACCTGGGCAGAAGACGTTCCCGGATCAACGGGTTTTCTGCCAGAAGCATCGATATCGATATCCTTTTTTATAACGATGCCGTCATTCAGGAGGAAAGCCTTACCATCCCTCATCCACGAATACCTGAACGGATGTTTACGCTGTTGCCGCTCTCGGAGATCGACCGGTCGATGATCCATCCCGTCTCACAAAAAACCATCGGTCAGCTCGTCACAGAATGTCCTGATCCGCACAGGGTCAGTTTTTATCAAGAGAAATGATACGGCATGAGGCCATCAGGCTTGAAATATAACTTTATCGCGATCGAAGGGAATATCGGTGCCGGGAAGACAACCCTGGCCAGAAGGTTGGCGGAGGAATACGATGCAAAACTGATCCTGGAACGTTTTGAAGACAATTCCTTTCTGCCCAAATTCTATCAGCAGCCGGATATTTACGCTTTTCCCCTGGAGATGTCATTTCTGGCCGACAGGTACCAGCAGTTGAAAGATAAACTCATGATGCAGGAACTGTTCAAAACCTTTACCGTGTCGGATTACCTGATTGATAAATCGCTGATCTTTGCCAGGAATAACCTGAAAGTCGATGAATTCAACCTATATGCCCGGCTTTTCCATATTATTAGTGCTTTTCTTCCCAGGCCTGACCTGTTGATTTATCTTTACCTGGATATCCCGCATTTACAAAAAAACATCCGCAACAGGGGGCGGGATTACGAGAAGTTGATCCGGCCCGAATACCTGGAAAAAATTCAGGCAGGTTATCTGAATCATTTTCGGTCACTGACCGGAATACCTATTCTGATCATCGACACCAACCACCTGGATTTTATGGATAGAGAAGCAGATTACCAGGCATTTCTGAAAGCCATCCAACAGGATTTTGACAACGGAATACACCGGATTTTTCTTTAAAATAAAAGAGGTTGCCCCGGATGAGGCAACCTCTTGCATTTTTTCATGATCAGGTTTAATTGACCAGGCTGGTAAAGTTCGGGTCTGCAAAGTATTTGATGAATTCCCTGTCGACCTTTGCCTCAGCCTTGTATGCCGGGTTCATTTCAATGGCTTTCCCAAGGTTTTCAAACAACATGGAGGAATTGTCCGTCCTGGCACCGAGGATGGCCATGAGGTAATGTGTCTGGGCGTCTTTCTCAGCACATTCGAGTTGTTTCTCTGCCGGCGGATAATTCTTCGAAGCGATATAAGCGAGCGCTACGTTGTAATCGCAGGTAGTATTACCAAACAAGTTGATGGCTTTGGTGTATTCGCCCTTGAAAATGCTGACGACACCCTGGTTATAGCTGGCGTCTGTACCAAGCTGGCTGGCCTTTGTGAAGTGCTCATCCGCTTTGGCAAGATCATTCTGCAAGGCATAGACGACCCCCAGGTTATTATGTACTTCTCCGCTATTGGGGTTCAGGCTGGCGGCTTTTTCAAGATGGGCTTTCGCTGCATTGAGATCGCCCATTTCAATTTCAATCGCACCGGCGTTGGCATAAGCTTTATAGCTTTCATTGAAGATACTGATGGCCGATTTATAAATATCAAGCCTGGTCTTGTTATCATCGGTGAGCGTTGCCGCGTAGAGCAGTTCTTTTTCGTTAAGCTGGCGGGGATTGCTGGTTGCCAGATCGGCGATCTCCTCATCGGTCTTTTTCGGTTCATAGACATTGACCACGATTTCTGCCCTTCTGAGTTTGGTGAGAATCTTTTCTTCGAGTTCAGGATAAATGACGACCATATTCCTGATCTCCTGCTCTTTTTTCGCTGGTGTGCCGGCCGAATTGATGACATTCAGGATAATGTTCCGGTCCCTGATATCTGAATTCTGGACATGATAAAGGAATCCATTCCAGTCGGGGCCGTGGTGTACAAGGTTATACTGGATGTCCTTTGCAGCATCCTTGATGGTCAGCAATGATCCCTTAGCCCGGATGAGCTTTCGTATCTCGCCTATCAAATAGGTATGTGCTGTTTTAGCCCTTCTTTCCGACAGGCCCTGGTTAAATGTCTCTTCACCTTCGGGTGATGCCCAGCCATCAATGTTGATATCTTTGATCTCATAGCCTAATTTCATGTGATCATACAACTCGTTCAGCCTGGCTTTGTTCTCAGGATCCTTATTGAGCGGCACATTCCAGTTCAGGTCATGCCGGTTGACGAAGAAGAACAATTTGGCTTCTTTGCTAAGGATTGTGACCTTTTCATATCCATGGGGGGCAAAAACTCCTTCATTCTTAAACGCAAAGCGGGCGGGTGTATAAATGATGCCATCGGCGATTTTCCGGTCGGGTAATTTGACATTTTTGAATTCCTGGATGCCATCCTTGGTCATCCCATCGGGAATGCCGCTCTTGGGAACGAATGCAATGGATTCCACGATCAGGTCGCAGGCTTTCATACCCTCTTCATAATCCATGACGGTTTCATAGGTAAATGTACCACCTCCCTCTGGGATGACGATACCTTCTCCGCTCACAGATGTGCCTTTCAGCAGGATCGGTTCCAGTTCGGTCACACTGCCATCATCACATTTCAGCACAGGTGTGATATACATGGCCGCATTGGGATGGAAATAATCTTTCGGGAAGGTACCGGTGATCTTGATTGGCACTTTGCCACCATGTGCTTGCAGCGGATCGGGATCGACTTTGAAAACAACATTATCGAATTCCTTCGTCATTTTCTTCAAAGGATCAGTTTTGCCAAATTTATAGGTCAGACCCAGCGAAGTATATGAATACATATCCCTGTATATCATCATGTTGCCATTTTTAAAATTGTCGAGCCGGTCTGAATCGACAAACCTTAATTGTGCTTCCAGGGTAATATCCAGTTTGGGCGCCACATGAAAAGCAGCACCAAGTCCGACAGGCCATTCCATCACCATGGTCCTGGTTCCGAATCCTTCTTCAGTGCCGGGGCCACCGGGCTGCTGAGTTGCCGGATCGATCCCATTTTGCCTGATCAGCTCATCATTGGCAGCATTGAAGGCCTCGGTTTTCCATTGTACTTGTCCGATACCTCCAACCCCGTATATGTCAATTAACCTGTCCGGATTATAACCTGAAATCAGATTGCTGAAATTGATGATCAGGTCAAGATGATAGTCAAAGAGATTGGCCTTGTAGTATACCTCTTCATAAGGGGCTAACCACCAGGCTTCAATTCTTTCGCCATATAGTTTACCGGCAGAGACCTGTCCCCGTACTCCAAAAACAGGGTGGAATTGCCAGCCAAACATGCCACCATATCCAAACCTCCAATGGTTAGGGGATGGAACAAATTTGTTAAGGAAAATGTCAGTGTGGTTTAACATGGCACCGGCATTCAGATTGACAAAAAAGAATTTGTCAAATTGCTGTCTTTTTTCCTTTCTGGTTAGCGTGGTTTCTTCGCTTTCCTCCTCCTGGGAAAATGTGAGAAGGGGCATGACACCTATCAATGCTGCCAGGATACAGCTAAAAAGAAAACGGTAGCTCTTTTTCATATAACGCAAATTTAAAATTAATTATTTCAGACTTTATTACTTGGTTTTATGTGCAAAGATATAAAGTATTATAAATATTGCAAAATGGTGAATTGCTAATTAATCGAAAAAAACTGGCATTTTGACTTATAAAATGATTAATCCTTTTATGTCAATCAAGCAAAGATAAGGGATTATAATCGTAAAATCAACCTATCTGCCAAAAAATGCGTAATTAATTTATATTTTTTTCCAGAGGTTCATTTATGTGCCCCAGTTTTCCCGGTCCAGGCTCCGGTATTGGATGGCTTCAGCCAGGTGTTCTGTGAGGATAGAACTGCTGCCGTCCAGGTCGGCTATCGTCCTGGAAACCTTAAGTATACGGTTATAAGCCCTGGCCGACAGGTTGATCCGTTCCATGGCGTTCTTCAGCAGTGCCTGTCCTTCCTCACCGATATGACAGATTTGAGACAGTTTTTTCGAAGGAATTTGTGCGTTGGAATGAATTCCATGGCTGCCTGCAAATCTTTCCTCCTGTATTTTCCTGGCTTTTATGACCCTGGCGCGGATATCCCTGCTGCTTTCGGGGTGGCCAAGGTCAGACAATTCCCTGAATGGCACGGGTATGACTTCCACATGCAGGTCGATGCGGTCCATCAGGGGGCCTGAGATCCGGTTCAGATATTTCTGGACACTTCCCGCCGAGCAGGCACATTCCTGCTGTGGATGGTTGTAATACCCGCAGGGGCATGGGTTCATGGCGGCGACCAGCATGAAATTAGCCGGGTATTCGATGGAGAGCCGCGCCCTGGCGATCGTAATAACCCGCTCTTCCATTGGCTGGCGGAGCACTTCCAGCACGGAGCGCTTGAATTCAGGCAGCTCATCCAGGAAGAGCACCCCGTTCTGGGCCAGCGATATCTCGCCTGGCTGCGGGTAGGAGCCCCCGCCTACGAGGCCGGCATCGCTGATTGTATGGTGAGGTGACCGGAACGGCCGGATGGTGACCAGTGCATCATTGCGCCTTAACTTTCCGGCAACTGAATGGATCTTGGTGGTTTCCAATGCCTCTTCAAGGCTCAGCGGAGGCAATATCGACGGAAGCCGTTTGGCCAGCATGGTTTTACCTGATCCGGGCGGGCCAATGAGGATCACATTGTGGCCCCCGGCCGCGGCAATCTCCAGCGCCCGCTTGATGTTTTCCTGCCCCTTCACATCTGTAAAATCGAACTCGTAATTGTTAAGGTTCCTCATGAATTCCTGCTCGATGTTCAATTTTACAGGCTCAATTTTTGTTTTTCCGTTTAAAAAATCAATGATATCGGTCAGCTTTTCGATGCCAAGCACCTCTATGCCACCAACAATGGCAGCTTCCCTGGCATTTCCCCTGGGGAGGACCAATCCCTTGAAACCTTTCCTTTTTGTTTCAATGGCTATGGGTAAAGCCCCTTTTATGGGCATGATCCCGCCGTCCAGCGACAACTCACCCATCATGATGTAATCTCCGGCCTTTTCAGCGTCGACCTGTTCCGAAGCGCCCAGGATTCCGATGGCTAATGGCAGGTCATATGACGACCCCTCCTTTTTGATGTCGGCAGGGGCCATGTTGATCACTACTTTCTTACCAGGTATACGGTACCCGGCATGACGGAGAGCGGCCTCGATCCGCTGGTGACTTTCTTTTACCGCACTGTCGGGCAAACCCACCATGAAAAAGTTGATCCCCAGTTCAATATTCACTTCAATGGTGATCATAATGGCATTGATACCATAAATTGCACATCCATAAGTTTTTGCAAGCATAATTCCCGGAATTAAAATTTGTAATGCAGAATAATACGTCTCTGCCTGTTAATCCGGAAAATAATCGATTTATACCCGGTGGGAAGTGATTTTTTTTTACTTCCGGGGCTTATAACCCGACCGGGAAAGGATTTTTTGTGCGTCGGTAAGTTGCAGCAGTTCCTGCAAACTGATGTGATCCTGTTTTTGCATATAGCTTCTGACGATCTGCCACCCGATCCATCTTCCCAGCATGGCGGGGGCGCCGTCTGGTAAACCGGCCGTAAAGGGACCATCCAGTATGAAACGGGTATTGAGTTTGGGTTCCGTCTGGTACAATAATTCCTGGTCAATAAATAACCGCCACAGGAAGAATTCGTTATCCCGGCACCATTTTATTTGTGCAGGAGTATAACCGATCTTGATACTGTCGGGTATTTCCGGATGGATAAGATCCATAGCATACAGAATTTTTCCGTGCAGTATCATTTTGTCGAGAAGGGTTTTTTGTGGTGTGTCTTCAGAAATAAATGCAGAAATCATTTCGCGGGAACATGCCGGAAGAATATGATCCTTTTCCATTCTGCGCGTCATGTAAAGAGGTAATCCCACTGCCCTGTAAGGCTCATAATCCCTGCCCAGGAACATGTCGATGGCAATGATAAGTACACTGTCGGCATAATGCACAGGCATTTCATACAGCAGGCCCGATACATACGTATACACTTCAGGAGTTGAAAATGCCGGGAAGTAATATTTCATCCTGGAAAACACCAATGCCAGTCCGTCTTCTAAAAAACCGATGTCGGGATATTTATCCAGGCTCCTGCCGGCCAGTTCAAGGTTGAAGGGGTCAGTGATAAATGACCTGATCTGCAATATTTGTAAAGTGTCGATGTTGTCGCCGGTAAAAAAACTGAATTCCCCGGAGAGCGAATCCAGTCCTCTTCCCACTGCCCTGGGATCCAGTGTAAACAAAGCCCGTCCGTACTCCCTGACCTCTACCTTCTCCACCTGGATATCCGGGACATGCGCCTTTCTCCTCTCCGGGCACCCCCAAAGAAGCATGGCTATCATCAGCCATGAAAAAAAAATGAATGGTTTTTTCACTGCTCGTACCGGCTTTATCTTAAAGAATATTTATAACAACTTGAAACCAAGGCTGATGATAAACAGGTTGCTGTTCATCTTTGCATTGTCTTCACCAGTGGTGGGGATATAGATATTATTTAACCCGAATTCGTACCTGAAGTCCAGTGTCAGGATAAAGATATCCAATCCGGTGCCAATATCAATACCCCATGAAATATCCTTAAAATTATCCTCATCGAAAAAGCCATCAATATCCGTAGTTTTATTAACGATAAAATTGGCCACGGGTCCTGCAAAAATTCTGAAATTAAAAACTTTTACATTGAGTAGTTTATAACCAATCAGGACCGGCACACCGATACTTTGAAGTTTGATGGTCTCCTGGAGGCCTGAGGATTTGAATTCCAGCGAGCCGCCGCTGGTAGCGTAATATATTTCAGGCTGGAAGTAGAGCTTTTTACCAAACCGTAAGAAAGCACCGGCCTGGAAGTTGTGTTTGATGCTTTCCTTAATATCCTCAATATCTGTGGATAAGCGGGAAGTTGAATACCCGACTTTTGGGCCGAAACTAAACTGGCCGAAGACCTGTACTGAAACTAATAATAGGATCAGGAGCAAGATTGTTTTATTCATAGTGATCGTCTAATGATGATGCAAATATATTCTTTTCGCATGAATGGTCAAATATTTCCGGTATGGCGACTCCAATGACCGTATGCTTATAAAGTGTAAATTTGTCCGGTGCTAACAAAACGCACGATTCAGAGAATTATTTTAAAAATTATTCAGGTTTGAAGATCGCGCTTTCACAGTTGAATTACCATATCGGTAATTTTGAGGATAATGTCAGTAAGATCCGTCGGTCAATTGTGCGGGCCCGGAACGTGGGGGCCGACCTGGTAGTTTTTGCAGAGCTGGCTGTTTCCGGTTATCCGCCAAGAGATTTCCTTGAATTCAGGGATTTTATCGACAGGTGCCAGCGTGCCGTCGGTGATATTGCTTCCGATTGCCGGGGCATAGCTGCTGTTCTGGGTTGCCCGGTGCCAAATAAGGAAGGAAGGGGCAAGGATTTGCACAACGCCGCATTATTCCTGTCGGATGGAGAGGTCCGGTTCAGCTATAACAAGGCGCTTTTACCGAATTATGATGTCTTTGATGAATACCGGTATTTTGAACCGGGCAGGCAGTTTAACCTTGTCGAATACAAGGGCAGGCGCATCGCACTGACTGTTTGCGAAGATCTCTGGAATGCCGGAGGCGATCCGATGTATATGCTGAACCCGATGGATGAGCTGATGAAAGGCGGCCCCGATCTGATCATCAACATCGCCGCATCACCATTTCATTACGATCAGGCGGGCATCCGGAGGAAGGTTCTGACCGGCAACGTGCGCAATTGCAAAATCCCCTTGTTTTACGTGAATCATGTCGGGGCGCAGACCGAACTGCTTTTCGATGGCGGGTCAATGGTGATTGGGCCCGACGCCCTAATCAGGGATGAGATGCTCTATTTTGAGGAAGATTTCAGGGTTTATGACCTGGAGGAGGTGCTCGGCAGCCATGGCCCTGGCCATGAAATGAAAGAGGGGCCGCACCACAGGATATCTCTGATCCATGATGCGCTGGTCATGGGAATCCGGAACTATTTCCGGAAGATGGGGTTTTCGAAAGCCATCCTTGGATTATCGGGAGGCATTGACTCGGCCGTTACGTTGGTGCTGGCGGCGCGTGCCCTGGGTCGGGAAAATGTCTGGGCCATTCTCCTGCCTTCATCTTTTTCTTCCGGTCATTCATTGAAAGATGCCAAGGACCTGGCCGAAAACCTGGGGTGCCCGCACGATACCATCCCCATCTCACATTCATTTGAGGCCCTCCGGCAGTCGATGAACCCCTGGTTTAAGGATCTGCCTTTCGATATTGCAGAAGAAAACCTGCAGGCCAGGGCCCGGGGAGTGATCCTGATGGCCCTGTCCAATAAGTTCGGGCATATCCTGCTCAACACCTCCAACAAAAGCGAGGCAGCCGTGGGCTACGGAACCCTGTACGGCGATATGAACGGCGGAATTTCGGTTTTGGGAGATGTATACAAAACGCAGGTTTATGAGCTGGCGAGGTATATCAACCAGGAGGAGGAGGTCATTCCTTTGAATACGATCCTCAAGCCACCCTCCGCCGAATTGCGCCCAAACCAGAAGGACAGCGATTCATTGCCCGATTACGAAGTGCTGGATTCCATTCTTTATCAATATATCGAATTGCGAAAGGGCCCCCGGGATCTTGTCGAAATGGGATATGATGAAGACCTGGTGAGGAAAGTGCTCTGGATGGTCAACAACAGCGAATACAAACGCCATCAGACCCCTCCGATACTCAGGATTTCGCCCAAGGCCTTCGGGATGGGCCGTCGTATGCCTATCGCAGCCAGGTACCTGGCCATCTGATCAGCCATTGATGGCCTCTACGGATTTGATATCGGGTATGGCCCTTTTGATAGCCGTTTCAACGCCGTTTTTCAGTGTGATGATGCTATAGGGGCATGAACCGCAAGCACCTGTCAATTCGACATTCACTATATTGTCGTCGGTCAGGTTGATAAACCTTATATCCCCGCCATCTGCCTGAAGATAGGGCCGGATCTGGTCCAGCACGTTCAGGACCTTCTTTTCCATTTCGCTGTGATTTGACTGTTCCATATTAGAATCTTTGTTTTGATCGTTATTCATGATGTTCCAACATAGCCTGGATATTGACGGCCAGGTTGTGAAATGCCTTATACACCGGTGAGTCCTCATCCAGTGCGATGGGTTTGCCGCTGTCACCCGACTCGCAGATGCTTTGAACCAGTGGTATTTCTGCCAGAAGGTTAACCCTGGCGTTGTCGGCCAGTTTTCTGCCCCCCTGTTTTCCGAAGAGGTAGTATTTATTTTCCGGAAGTTCGGCCGGGGTAAAATATGACATGTTTTCGATCAGCCCCAGTATCCTGACCCTGATCTTTTCCTGGTTGAACATGCTGAAAGCTTTCCTGGCATCGGCCAGCGCCACTTCCTGCGGAGTTGTAACAATAGCGATACCATCGACCGGGTATTGCTGGACCAGTGTCAGGTGGATATCGCCGGTCCCGGGCGGAAGGTCAACCACCAGGTAGTCCAGTTCGCCCCAGTGAGTATCGTTGAACAATTGGCTCAACGCCTGGGAAGCCATGGGCCCGCGCCAGATCAGCGCCTGTTTGGGGTCCACAAAAAAACCGATCGACTGGATCTTCAAACCATATTTCTCTATGGGAATGATCTGGCCGTTTTCAGCATCGGGATCCATGTATGGTTTTTCACCTTCCACGTCAAACATGATCGGAATGGATGGCCCGTAAATATCAGCATCCAGGATCCCAACAGTGTGCCCCAGTTTTTGGAGAGCTATGGCCAGGTTGACAGCCACCGTGGATTTCCCTACACCGCCTTTTCCGGAGCCAATGGCCACGATATGTTTCACACCCGCCAGCGAGGGGTAATCGGTCAGGAATTCGATCGTTATCTCTGCGTTTTCATCGACCTGGTTCCGGATGGCAGATTCAGCCAGCTTTTGCAGGGTTTGCGGACTTTTTTGATCCGGTTTGGGAAAAACAATGTCGAACCGGATCTGGTTTCCATCCACTTCAAGATTTCTAACCATGTTGAGCGATACAATATCGCTTCCTTTTGGAAAGTAGAGGACGTCTTTTAGAGCCTTTAGTATTAATTCTTTCTTATTTTCCATGGCTGATGGTTAAACAGGTGCAAAAGTAGTAATAATTATCGAGCCATGCGGGATCATGGAATGTCTGGCGGATCAGTCGTTTCCGGTTATAGTTCTTTGGATGGGTCCCAGAAATGTTCTTCAAAACGGATAATCCGGTCATTCTCAATGGTGATCCCTTCGGCTTCCAGTAATTGCTGCATGATGAGCGGGCCGCCAAAGTGATGTTTACCGGTGAGCATGCCATACCGGTTGACCACGCGGTGGGCCGGGACGGGATGGGGATGGGTGTGACAGTTGTTCATGGCCCAGCCGACCATCCGGGCCGACATCCTTCCCCCAAGGTAATTCGCGATGGCGCCGTAGGATGTGACCCTCCCAAAAGGGATTTGCCTGGCCACCCAGTAAACTTTTTCGAAGAAGGATTCGCTAGCGGCCATCGTTCAAGATGAATTCGAGGTATTTGATCGGGATGTTTTCCTGACGGAACATTTTTTCATAAAAGGTCTGGATGGCTGTGGCCTCATGCAGCGGCTCCGTTTTATAAATATCCCCGGCAGAAAACAGCAGACGGTGATGGTATTCACCGATCGTGTCCAGGGTATAGTTAAACATATCCAGGTTATCCGTTTTCAGGTGGATGATGCTGCCGGGTTTCAGCACCCGGGCATATCTGGAAAGAAATTCGGGGGAGGTCAGCCGTTTGTGCCGGCGCCTGGTCTTTGGCTGCGGATCGGGGAATGTCAGCCACAATTCATCAGCTTCGTGCTGTGCAAAGAGTTGATCAATATATTCTACCCTGGTACGGATGAACGCCACGTTCTTCAGTCCCAGTTCTTCAACCGTTTTGCAGCCTCTCCAGAGCCTGGCGCCCTTTATATCGATACCGATGTAATTCCGGTCCGGCTTGTGCAATGCCAGGTTTACCGTATATTCTCCTTTTCCGCAGCCCAGCTCCAGGGTGATGGGGGCATTGTTCCGGAAATATGCCTGTTGCCATTTCCCTTTCAATGGAAACCCTGCCTGAAGATCCTTGTGGGTTGGCTGAAACAGATGCGGAAAGGTCAGGTTTTCGGCAAAATGGATGAGTTTTTTCTTTGCCACGGCGTAAAGGTTGTGATAGATGAACGAATCAGAACACGAGAAGCCAGGCAGCCGGGTTTTCCTCTTTTCTAATTTTTTCAAGATAAGCCATGGCAGAGGACCTGTCGGCAAAGCTGCCGTAGCTGATCCGAAGGTGCCCCCGGGCATTGCTGCCGGCTTCCCTGGCGTTAAAACCGCGGCTTTTCAGTACTTCCAGGAACCGGACAGCATTGGCTTTATTTTCAAAGCATCCGCCGATGATATGGAATCTGTCAGGAAGCAATGCGACCGGCGCTGTTTCTTCAGTCATTTGTTGGACCGGTCCATCAGCAGGGATGAAGAACTCTTCCATATCTGCCGAAGACGGTTCGGGTGTAACGGTTACATCTTCTGTTACCCGGAATTCATTTGCATCCGGGATCATAACTGGTTCCTGGATTTTTTTTGTGAAAGTGAGCTGGTGGGTCAGGCCGGAAAAATCGGCATAGAATGTCTCTACCGAGGCGGGGAAAAAGATGCCGTACAAAAGGAACAGGATAATGGGTAAGGATAATACGAGAGTCCATTTAACCGATGCCGGCTGCTTTTGATGTAATTTGCCCGGTTTTCTGTCGGCCGGCCTGGTGGCAAGCCTTGCTTTTTGCCGGTCACTTGTGCGTGGGAACAAGCTGAGGACTCCCATGCCATAACTTTCGGTATTGTAGTTTGATGAAGTGGCGGGATGAAAAAGGATAGCACCTTTTGTGTTGAGCGTGAACTCCCCGATGTCATTCAGAACCAGACGATTGCTTTTTAAGAGTTCGGTTTTGCATTGGCTGGCAAACTGGCTGACCAAAACAGCGGCTTCCTGGTATGAAATACCCTGGCCTCGTGCTATGGTGCTGACAAGCAGGCCATCGTCATGGACAAGGAGGCTGTTGAATGACGGGAAACGGCCTGGCGGATGTATCCGGCCTTTTTCCCGGTCAATCCGGGCTGATTGACGGTGCATGATAAATCCTCCGAGACCGGGGATGGTTACACAGTCATAAGTATACAATAATTCCCTGAGGTATGTGTCAGGCGCTTGCATGATGTTACTGTTCTGGCTTAATGGCTACGAAAATAATCAAAGCGGTTGTGGCATTCAAGCAATGTTAGTAATTTTTGATAAATCATCCGGTGTATCGATCGAGACACTGTCGAATTCCGTGATTCCGATTTTTACCCGGTGGCCATGATGAAGCCACCTCAATTGTTCCAGTGATTCGGATACTTCCAGGATACTGGCCGGGAGGCGGCAGATGCTTTTCAGATTATCTGCGAGATATCCGTAGATGCCGATATGTTTGTAATGGATGCCGTTTTTTGCCCACTGGGTATCTTCCACTCCCTGGAGATAAGGAACAGCCGCTCTGCTGAAATAGAGGGCTTCCATGTCTGCATTGAAGATCACTTTCACGACATGTGGGTTAAATATCTCTTCACGGGTAACGATATTCTTTGCAAGGGTGGCTATTCCCGTACCTGGCTGTTTCAGCAGGGTCGCCACGATACTGATCTGCTCCGGTCTGATGAATGGCTCATCGCCCTGGATATTGATCACGGCATCAGCCGGATGTTCATGATTCTTATTCCAGGAGAGCATGGCTTCCAGGCAACGTTCTGTGCCCGAACGATGTCCGGCAGATGTCATCACCGCCTGATACCCTGTATTGATCACATGCCTGTGAATCCGTTCATCATCGGTTGCGACAATGACATCATCCAGGACCTGCGACAATAATGCCTGTTCATACACCCGTCGGATCATGGATTTGCCGTTGATATCAGCCAGCGGTTTTCCCGGGAAACGGGTTGATCCATAGCGGGCAGGTATGATTCCGATGATCTTCACCGATAATTCTCTTTAAAACAATCCATGTATTTCAGCCTGGATTTTTTCGATGACCAGTCCCAGTTCCTGTGGGTTATCGGCAAAATTGACTTCATCTACATTGATGATCAGTAATTTGCCTTGTTTGTATTTGGATATCCACGTCTCGTATCTTTCATTGAGGCTTTTCAGGTAATCCAACCGGATCGACTCCTCATAGACCCTTCCCCGGCGCTGGATTTGCTGCACCAGGTTGGGCACGCTGGACCTGAGATAGATTAAAAGATCCGGAGGTTTGATCAGCGCGCTGACCAGTTCGAACAGGGCGCTGTAATTTTCAAAATCCCTCGTTTCCATCAGGTTCATGGAATGCAGGTTGGGCGCAAAAATATAAGCGTCTTCATAAATGGTCCGGTCCTGGATGACATTTTTACCGCTGGCATGTATGTTTACGATCTGCCGGAACCGGCTGGCCAGGAAATAGACCTGCAGGTTAAATGACCATCGTTGCATGTCTTCATAGAAACTATGGAGATAAGGGTTGGATTCAACGTCTTCATAATGGGGTTCCCAACCGAAATGTTTTGCCAGTAATCCGGTTAATGTCGTCTTTCCTGCGCCGATATTGCCTGCTATTGCGATGTGCATGGGGGTGGTATTTGGTTATTAGTGATTGGTTATTAGTTCTTTGGATTTTCTTTTGTGTCAAGTATAGTTAGAAGCTCGTTGACATAAGTTCTGTCGTTGGAAAGGCGGGGGACTTTATGCTGGCCGCCGAGTTTCCCTTTTTTCTTGAGCCATTTGTAAAAGGTTGCCTTCGGCATTTTTCTGATCACCGGGGCACAGAGTACCATATCATGGAACCTTTTGGCTTCATAATCGGAATTCAGGGATTTGAGCGCATTGTCGAGTGTTTCGATGAAATATTCAAGGTTTTCGGGCTCTTTTTCAAATTCGATCAGCCATTCATGGGCAACCCGGCCATCGTCACCGGAGAATAACGGCGCTGCAGTAAATTCATTCACGATGGCATGGCATTTTTTACAGGCAATCGTGAGGGCCTTTTCAGCATTGTCAACGATCATCTCTTCGCCCACAGCATTGATAAAATTCTTCGTCCGCCCGGTAATTCTAATACGGTAGGGATTCAGGCTGGTAAAGCGAATCGTATCCCCGATGAGATACCGCCACAAACCTCCGTTGGTCGAGATCACCAGTGCATAACTGGTTTCGGTGTCAACTTCATCTAAACCAAAGGCACGAGGATGATCATGATCGAGTTCATTGACCGGAATGAATTCATAGAAAATGCCATAGTCGAGCATCAGCAGTAACTCGCTGGAATCGAAGCGGTCCTGTAACCCGAAAAAACCCTCCGATGCCGTGTATGTCTCCATGTAATTCATCTGCTCGCTCCGGATCATTTGTCTGAATTGTTCCCGGTAAGGCTCGAAATTCACCCCGCCATGAAAATAGACCTCCAGGTTAGGCCAGACTTCGATGATGTCTGATTTACCGGTTTTTTCGAGAACTCGCCTGAGCAGCAGCAACATCCAGGAGGGTACACCTGAAAGGCTGGTGACGTTGTGCGGAATGGTTTCGCTGGCCATCATCTCAATTTTCTCCTCCCAATTGTCCATCAGGGCGGTGCTTTTTCTGGGTACACGGATAAATTCGGCCCAGCTGGGGAGATTTTCAATGATGATGGCTGACAGGTCCCCGTCGTAAAAAGAGGCAGAATTGATCTCACTGATGCGATGGCTGCCTCCCATGGCCAGTCCCCGGCCGTCGAACAGGGCCGTGTTGGGATAATTATTGCAATAGAGCGACAGCATATCTTTCCCGCCTTTGAAATGACATTCTTCCAGTGCCTCCTGGCTGACCGGTATAAACTTGCTTTTATCGCTGGTTGTTCCGGATGATTTGGCAAACCATCTGATCTCCCCGGGCCAGAGAATGTTTTGCCGTCCCTGGCGAGAAGTGTCAATGTATGGTTTCAGTTTTTCATAGGTGTTGAGCGGCACCCGTTCCCTGAACTGATCCGGGGATGTGATCGACCTGTAATCATACTTTTTTCCCCATTCCGTATCCCTGGCCGATTGAATCAGTTTCCTGAACCATTCCGTTTGTACCTCATGCGGGTACTTGATGAATAGTTCAATCTGGTGGATCCGTTTTTTGATCAGCCAGGATAATACCGAATTGATCAGTGCCATGGGTTAGTTTCTGCCTGATAGATTGATTTCCAAAATTACAATTTTCGTGAAATAGCTCGTGCAAGTTGGTTTTTATTTTTTCCACACAAGCTTTTTCCGGCTATTCGCAAAAGGATGCAGATGGATACGATTGATTACTTTGGCGCATACTTCAGCGTCAGTAAACCGATGGAAGCGAAAATGATGTTAGGGATCCATGCTGCGAACAAAGGCGGCAGGTCGCCATAAGTGGCAAAAACCGTGGATATGCGCATGAACAGGATATAGGTAAAAGCCAGCAGTATCCCCAGCCCAAGGTGCATGCCAATGCCTCCCCTCATTTTCCGGCTGGATAAAGAAACCCCAATGAGGGTCATGACAAGGGTGGCAAACGGGGAGGATACCCGGTTGTGCATTTCCATTTCATAGAAAATCACTTCTTCAGAGCCTTTCAGCCGCTCCTGGGCAATGAAATGCTGCAGTTCACGAAAGTTCATTTCTTCATAATCCTCTTTTTTAATATACAGCTCCTCGGGTCTGAGATTAATCGTTGTATCAAGTCTCGTTCCCCGCCGGACCCATTCCTTCGTGTCATCGATCCTCCTGATCATGTAATGCTCTACGGTCCATTGCGTTTTCGTGCTATCCCATGAGATCCGGTCAGCCATCAGTTTGTATTCCAGTTTTTGCCCGGAGAATTTTTCCATGGTAAAACGGTACCCGGTTTTTGTTTTCAGGTTAAAACTCTCCAGGTACACAAAAGTGCCGGGGCTGATCTGAAAATGGATATGGGTTGCCTTACTCCTGGAAAGATTCTGTATGTATTTATCGGTAAATGCCCTTCTTTTCTGATTGGTCTGGGGGATCAGGAAGTTGGCCAGGTACAATGACAGGATCGCCAGGATGAAAGCCGAGACAAAATAGGGCCGAAGCATCCGGAAATAGCTGACGCCACTGCTGAGAATCGCGATAATCTCTGAATTAGAGGCCATCTTTGAGGTGAAGTAGATGACGGCAATGAATGTGAAAAGGTAACTGAAGAGGTTGACAAAATAGGGGATGAAATTGAAATAATAATCGAAGATGATATCGTTTAATGGTGCATTTTTTGAGATGAAGTCATCGATGTTCTCGGAAACATCAAAAACGATGACGATCATGATCAGCAGGGAAATAGCATAGAAAAAAGTGCCCAGGAATTTTTTAATGATATAGTAATCGATGGTTCTCAAGGACAGTTTTTTACATTATACGTTTCAAAATTAGAAAAATTGTCAGAGCCTTGCCGATAATTGCCGGATCATGCTTTCCTTCCATCCGCTGAAGGTGCCTGCGTTGATGTTATCCCTGGCCTGCTGCATGAGCCAGGCATAGAATGACAGGTTATGCAGGCTGGCCAGCATGGCGCCCAGCATTTCATTCGACATAATCAGGTGCCGCAGGAAAGCTTTGCTACAGGACCTGTTTTCGGGAAGGATGCCCGATTCATCCAGTGGTGAAAAATCATTTTTCCACTTTTCATTTTTTATATTGATGATGCCATTTCTGGTGAAGATCATGCCGTTTCTGCCGTTACGGGTTGGCATGACACAATCGAACATATCCACTCCCATGGCGATGCTTTGCAGCAAATTCGCAGGCGTTCCCACGCCCATGAGGTACCGCGGTTTGTCGGCCGGCAGGATGCGGCACACCAGGTCGGTCATGGCATACATTTCCTCTTCCGGTTCCCCGACCGACAACCCGCCGATGG
>JAWOHY010000021.1:0-4130 GCA_046484945.1 Bacteroidales bacterium | reverse complement strand
TTCAGGGGACACAGCGAAGGTCATGGACGAGGATTTCTTCCAGGAAAACGGCATTCCCGATGTTATCATTACCGATCCGCCCCGCGCCGGCATGCATGAAAAGGTAATCCGGCAGATCCTCCAGGCCCGCCCCGGGAAGATCGTTTATGTTAGCTGCAACCCCGCCACCCAGGCACGGGATATCCGGATCCTGGCAGACCATTACCGGGTCACCGCCGTACAGCCTGTCGACATGTTCCCGCACACGCAGCATGTGGAGAATGTGGTGGCTATGACGAAGAGTGTTGAGTTCTGAGTTCTGAGTTCTGGGTTCTGAGTTCTGGGTTCTGAATTATGAGTTGGGATTAATTTATTGATTTTGATAGTTTTGCGAAGTGTTCCTTCTTCCTTGCTTGCCGGAAGAATCTCAGCAGTTCTTCCTTCAGGAAATGGGGCGGGATGAAGTCTGTTTGCCGGAGGATCGCATGCATTTCTTCTATCTTTTCCCGGCCCCATGGTTCGTCGGGGCCGTTGTCGAATACTTCCAGCAGACCCAAAAGTGAAAAGACCTTATCTGTTTCTAGCTCAGACATTTCCAGCGACCGCTGGTAAGACGCCCTGGCAGGTTCCGGGTCGCCTTTTAACAGGTGGCATTTGCCTATCAGCGAGTGCATCTTAGTCTGCCCGAGCATATCACCGATCTGTTCCGATAACTGCAAGTCCTTTTCGAAGTGTTCCAGCGCCAGGTCGGGGTTTACCGGGGGCACAAACAGCTCCAGGCGGCCCAGTCCGCCGTGGCTGCGCGCCAGGCCCGGGGTATCATTGATCTCCTTCAGGCCCTTTATCCGGATGCTCTCTTCAAAATGCCCTTTGGCTTTTTCTTTGGCCGATGGATCACGCTGCGCCAGGCTGGTATAATCCTCACCCAGGGAATTGTGAATATTCGCGGTGACCCTCAGACACTCATGGGTCCGGGGCTGGCAACCGAGCGCCAGTTGCAATGCCTCTTCCAGGTTTTCAATGCGCTTGTCAGCAAACTCCTTGTAACTTAAGCTGATCCCGAGCAAATGATATCCTTTGGCCTGCGTAAGTTGATCCTGCGCCTTTTCGATCACCAACCGGCCGACGGCCGCTGCCCGGTCAAACCGCTGTGCATAATAGAAAGCGCTGGCAAATTTCAATAACGCTTCCATATCCGGTTCCGGATCCGATGCAAGAAAGGCTTCGCATTGATCCGCCGTAATATGGAAATCCTTGCCAGCCAGCATGGATATGTCACACGCTATCAACAACATCTGCAAGTCATAAGCCCCGGGGTCTGGTGTATATTCGCTCATCTCGTCAGCTTTATCCAGGTATCGCTGTGCCTCATCGAAACGGAACACATGCACGCAATGCTTTGCTGCCCCGAGGAGAAACTGTACAGCCGGGACGGCATAATTCCTTCCGGCAGCATAGTAGTGATGGGCGATACGCAAAGTATTTCCGGCAGGTTTATTTTTTTCCAGCATTGTCCCGATACGGGCATGGTACTCCCTGACGATCTCCTTCATTTTTCCTTTCGGGCCCGCCTCACCAAGCTGGAGCTCCTGTCGCAGGGTTTCGAGGGTGAATGAAGATGTGAAAGCGAAAAGATCATCCTTTTCAGGGACATCATAAATAATATTGCTTTCATTTTCAAGGTTCTGCAATGTTTCCAGGCACTGTAAACGGTCAATGCCAAGGCCTGCCGCCAAAACCGAAACTTCAAACTCCAATCCCAGGCAGGCGGCCATGGCCAGGTATTTTTCCTGTTCCCGGAATTGCTTCAGCTCCTCCCTCAAAGCCAATCTGTACTCGTTGGGGACGGGGATTTTTCTCGTTTGCAGGATACCTTGTTCCAGTTTCAATCCTTCGGGGGTTTCTATCAGATGACCGTGACGGGCCAGGTGTTCCAGCAGCTTATACATCCAGAAAAGACCGCCTCGCATGGCATGATCGCTGCTAACCCATTCAAGCACCAGGCGGGCTGTTTCCCTTTCTACCCCCAAATTATTAGTGAGTAATTCAAAACGTTCCTCCCGGGTAAGTTTTTTAATCGCTTCGACCTGGTCACTTTTGAAAAGGGTGTCAACAGATTCGGAAGGCCTGGCGGTATATAGAAACAATATCGGATGATCATTCGCATCCTGGAATTCCTTATGAAGATAGGTCAGCAATTCAAGCGAAGCGGTATCCGCCCAGTGAAGGTCATCCAGGAAGAAAACCAATGGATGCTTCCGTGACTGCTTTTTCAGGGTCGTGAAAATATTATGGAATAGCTCCGCCTGGGTATTAAAATTCGGCCGTTTGCTCCTGGTATCAGCCGTGATCAGCCCGGCAAAAGGGACGAAACTTTCCAGCAGGTTGTCCAGGACATTGTCTATTTCCTGGATATGTCCGTGGGCTTCACCGGCCTCCCCCAGGTTGACAAACCCGAGCAGCGCCTGCTGTATGGGCTGGTAAGGTGTGTTGTTCTTTTCAGGGCATTGCGCTGTAAGCACCAGGACTTCTTTATTCTCATCGATCAGTCTTCTGATCAGTTCATGGGCTGTAGCTGTTTTCCCCGTCCCCTCCCCGCCTGTGATACAAAGAACACGGGTCTTATGCTCCAGAAACGGCAGACATTTGGAATAAAACAGATCAAAACCGGCGGGCGTGAAAAACGGCGGGTTTTCTGTCAGGCGAAGGAAATGTTCGATGGTAATCTGCCCGCTGGCTTCCGTTTGGATCCGTGGCTTTTCAGCCTTCTTTTTCCTGGCAATCAGCCGGGTTGCCACCATCAAACCCAGGGCGGTCAGGACAGGGATCCACAGGTAATGCAGGACATTGGCGGCGATAGCCATCCCCGAAAAGGGCAGTAAAACAACCGCCCAGACAGCCAGACGCATCGGTAAGGGTTTGATCCGGTCGAGCGCCTTCCCATTGATATAGGCAATCGCACCCAGGCTTACCCCCGCCGCGGCAATATAAAGCAATCCGTTCAAACCATGATATAACAGCAGGCCAAGCGAAAGAAAGGCGACCACACCCATCGCTGCCGCGGAGAAGAGTATGCCCAGTTTTGAGGAAACATCAATAATCCCCTGGTAAAATGAAAATCGCAATACAAAATTCCGGATGATGAAAAGGGGGATGAACATGATCATGATGAATGCAACCGGCACCCACCAGAAAGTGTATCCGAAGAAATTCTGAAACTCAGGCATGGTCACCGCAAAGAAGCTCAGGGCGATCAGGGTGGTCAGGAAACCGATCGCGAAGGCCATCACCGGGCCGCTGATGACCTGGAGCAGGCTTGTTTTCTGGCCTGAGGTCAGCCTGCAGTTTACCAGGTATATTGAAACCGTCGCAAACAACAGGAAAAGAAAAACGATGGTAAATAATCCCATGGTGCCCCTTTTATCGCGGATGATCACCGATTTGGAGATAACCTGCAAGGGTTGAATGGATTTGTCGCTGTAAACCCTTGTTTGTAAATGGAAGTAATGCACATCATCAACCTGGTCGGCGAACCGGATGATAGTAATGGCAAATATCCCCGTGTGAAAAACATCCTTCAGTTTAACCAGTAATTCCTGAGATAGAGCTTCCTCAAACAATAAATTGATTTCATCAGGGGAAAGGGATTTCAGGACATACTGCGTCTGGTAGGCCCTCAGCCGGGGCGATGCGTTCAGGGTGGCCCTGGCTTTGCTTTCCAGGTCAGGGTATGCATGATCTTCCGATAACACTACCACCGGCACCAGGAGGTTTCCCAGAAAACTGGCGGAAAACAAATCTCCGGTTTCCTGTGCGGCCCTTTCAATGGCTACCTCTCCGGGGCCTTCGAAAAGTTCAATGCTTCCAAAAGCGCTGGTATTCAGCAATGGGGTAATTCCCATGAACCGCACCAGCGGGAAGGTCCCGACAAAGTTATTCCGTGCGATAGAAATCTGCTCATTCAGGTCAAGTCGCAACAAATCAATCTGTTGCGTGGCAGAATAAATGCCAGCGGAATCCGGGGCTTCCGGATCAATGGATATCGCTGCTTCGGCCTTATCCAGAAACTGCAGCGCTTTTTCGAAGGCATCCGGATCGCCCTGATCGTAAATGCCCAGCCAGTAATATGTTTCGGCATGTTGAATATACTG
>JAWOHY010000191.1:0-9589 GCA_046484945.1 Bacteroidales bacterium | reverse complement strand
AGAAACTTTCTAAAAACCACGCTTTTATCCACCTTCGCCATGACCATGTCCCCACGCCTGCTCAGGGCAATGCCCGGCAAACCCGACATCGGCCTGCAGCTTTACACCATCCGCGATGCCATGAAAGCCGGTCCTGCCGGCGCGCTGAAGACAGTTTCAGATATCGGATATACCTGGCTTGAAGCCGCCGGTTACAGCAACGGGAAATTTTATGGCTACCCGCCGGAGGAGTTCAAGAAGGTAGTGGAAGATTTTGGGATGCGCCTCATCAGTTCTCATGCCACCTTTAATAAAGAATCTCAACAACAGGTGATCGATGCCCATGCAGCACTGGGCGCTCTTTACCTGGTTTACCCGGTAATGCCCACCCCGGGAAAAGAGACCGCCGATGATTACAGAAGAGCGGCAGAAAGGCTGAATGAAATAGGGGCGGCCTGCGCCAAAGCCGGTATCCGTTTCGGTTATCATAACCATGCTTTTGAGTTTGAAAGATTTGAGGATCAGACCGGTTATGATATTTTGCTGAATGCAACCGATCCTGCGCTGGTCTTTTTCCAGGCTGATCTGTACTGGATGATTTACGCGGGAATAGACCCGGAGGATTATTTCAACCTGCACCCTGGCCGTTTTGAACACTGGCATGTCAAGGATATGGAAGACAGCCCCGAAAGGAGTTTTGCCGAGGTGGGCGAGGGGGTGATAGACTTTGAAAAGATATTCAAAATGAAGGACATATCCGGTATGAAGTATTATTTTGTGGAACAGGATGCCTGCAAGCGTGATCCCATGGAAAGCATCTCCATCAGTTATAAGAATCTTTTAAAAATCGTATCTTAGTCCAGTCTAATCATGGAAAAGATAATACAAACGGCGATTGTCGGTTTTGGCCTGTCAGGCCGGGTGTTTCATGCCCCTTTCCTGCATATGCATACCGGTTTCAACCTGAAGAAAGTGGTGGAGAGGCACAGCGATCATAGCCGGGAGATCTACCCGTATGTTGAAGTGGTCAGGAACCATCTGGACCTGCTGAAGGATAAAGAGCTTGACCTGGTGGTCATTGCCACTCCCAACATATACCATTTCGATTTGGCCAGGGAATTCCTGGAAGCGGGCAAGCATGTCGTGGTGGAAAAACCGTTCACAACCACTTCTGACGAGGCGGACGAGCTGATCCATATTGCCGAACGGGCAAAGCGAAAGATATTTGTTTATCAGAACCGGCGCTGGGACGGCGATTTTAAGACGGTGGAACAGGTGGTGTACCATGGGTATCTCGGTGAATTATTGAGTTATGAGGCGCATTTCGACCGTTTTGCACCCTTTGCCCGCCGCAGCGCATGGAGGGACCAGCCGTTGCCCGGCGGCGGTGTGCTGTATGATCTGGGTTCGCACCTGATCGACCAGGCGCTGGTGCTGTTCGGCATGCCCCGGGCCGTTTTTGCAGATATCAGGAAACAGCGCGCGGAAGGAGGCGTGGATGACTGCTTTGATGTCAGGCTGTATTATGACAGGCTGACCGTTACCCTGAAGGCCTCCGTTTTTGTCAAAGAACCGGGGCCGAGGTATATCCTGCATGGCACCAAAGGCTCATTCATCAAATATGGTATCGACCCGCAGGAAGAGATGCTGAAGATGGGTGAAATGCCAGGCGAAGAGGAGTGGGGAAAGGAAGATCAGGGCAACTGGGGGCTGCTGCATGCCGAAATGAACGGGCTTCAGTATCATGGCAATATTGAAACAGAACCCGGCAATTACATGGATTTCTATAACAATGTGAGGGATGTTCTCCTGCATAGCGCCGAAATGGCCGTCCACCCCGGCGAAGCGCGAAATGTGATCCGGATCATCGAACTGGCGTTTGAGAGCCAGAAAGAAGAACGGAAAATGCAGATTAAGAATATGGATTGAAAAAATTCTTATCTTTACCTTCTGTCAATAATGAGGCTGAAACCAGAACCAAGAACCAAGAACCAAGAACCAAGAACCAAGAACCAAGAACCAAGAACCAGCATCTATGAAAAAAAACCAAATCACCCGCAGGAAATTCATCGGCACAGCGGCCACTGCAGCCGCAGGCTTTACCATTCTCCCGAGCTATGTCATCAGCGGATTGGGGCACCGTGTTCCCAGCGACAGGCTGAATATCGCCGGCATCGGCGTCGGCGGGGTAGGAGGGACCAATACGCGGCGCTGCAGCGAGGAGAATATCGTGGCTTTGTGCGATGTGGATTGGAGGTATGCCGCCGGCACCTTCGATAAGTTTCCGGGAGCGGTCAAATACAAGGATTACCGGAAGATGTTCGATGAGATGGACAGGAAGATCGACGCGGTGATCGTCGCCACGCCCGATCATACCCATGCCATCATTACAGCGGAAGCGATCCGGCGGGGCATGCATGTGTATGTCCAGAAACCCTTGACGCATTCGATTTACGAGTCACGTTTACTATCCCAATTGGCCGTTGAATACAAGGTAGCCACCCAGATGGGCAACCAGGGCAACAGCGATGAGGGCATCCGCCTGCTTTGCGAGTGGATCTGGGACGGCGCCATCGGCGAGATTCGCGAAGCCCATGCCTGGACCAACCGGCCGATCTGGCCGCAGGGATTGGAGCGTCCGTTGGAAGAAGAGCCTGTGCCGGCCACCCTTGACTGGGACCTGTTCCTTGGCCCGGCGCCGTGGCGGCCCTACCATTCGGCTTATCACCCCTGGAACTGGCGCGCCTGGTGGGACTTCGGAACCGGCGCCCTCGGCGATATGGGCTGCCATATCTTCGACCCGGTGTTCAAAGCCTTGCGACTGGGGAATCCCGAGTACCTCTACGGCAGTTCAACGCAGGTAAACACCGAAAGCGCCCCGAAAGCCTCCATCGTGCATTATGAATTTCCCGACCGCGGAGAACATAACAAACTTAAACTGGTTCCCGTCAAGGTAAGCTGGTATGACGGCGGCTTGCTGCCCCCGCGTCCGGCTGAACTAAAAGATGGAGAGCCATTCGGCGACTGGAGCGGCGGCTGCCTCTTCGTCGGCACCAAAGGTAAATTGCTGTGTGATGCTTACGGCCGCAACCCCAGGCTGCTGCCGGAAGAACTGGATAAAAGCTACGTACGGCCGGAGCCCTACCTGCGACGGATCGAAAAAGCAATGGATGGAGGGCATGAACTCGACTGGATCCGGGCCTGCAAAGAGAGCCCCGACAGCCGCGTTCCGTGCAGCTCCGACTTTGCCTACGCCGGCCCGCTGAATGAAGTGGTGGTGATGGGCAACCTGGCCATCCGGCTGCAGGACCTCAAACGGAAACTGCAATGGGACGCCGAAAAAATGATCGTGCCGAATATTTCAGACAACGACGAGATCCGTGTAGTGACAACCGATAAGTTTACTGTCATCAACGGCCATCCGCATTTCGACACCCAATATGCCACGATAAAAGCCAAACCGGCCATGGAGGAATATATCCGGCATGAGTACAGGGAAGGGTGGAAACTTTGAAATTTTGAATTTTGAATTTTGAATTTTGAATTATCTGTATAATCTGTGGTGAAAAATTAATAACTATGAAAACGACAATGATGATCTTGTTAATCGCGGCTGTTTCTTTCAACAGTTACAGCCAGGAAGAAAAAGCAAATACCCTGACAGAACAGGAGACAAAGGAAGGCTGGATCCTGCTGTTCGATGGTTGTACAACTGACGGATGGCGGGGATATAATAAAGAAACATTCCCGGAAAACGGCTGGAAGGTTGAAGATCATACGCTTCATGTGATCGGCTCGGGCAGGGGAGAAGCGGGTGGTGGTGGCGACATCCTGTACGACAGGAAGTTCCGGAATTTTGAACTATCACTCGAATGGATGGTCTCCGAAGGGGGAAACAGCGGTATTTTCTACCTTGCCCAGGAGATCCCCGGCGAGCCTGTCTGGAAAAATGCACCGGAGATGCAGATCCTTGACGACGCCAAACATCCGGATGCTATCCTTGGACCGGGCGGCAACCGTGCTGCAGGCTCACTCTATGACCTCCTGCCCGGTAAAAGGGAGGCGGTGAAACCTGCCGGAGAGTGGAACCATGTGAAAATTCTCGTCTTCAAAGGGACCGTTGTCCATTTTGTAAATGATGAAAAAGTGCTGGAATATCACCTGTGGACCGATGAATGGAAAAAAATGGTCTCGGAAAGCAAGTTCAAGGATTATGAATCATTCTACAATACTGCCGAGGAAGGATATATTGTGTTACAGGACCATGGCGATGATGTCTGGTTCAGGAATATTAAGATCAGGGAACTTTGAAAAGAAATGTTGTATGTGATATTTTTTATGTAGTATTTTATAAGTGTATTACCATTCAATTCATTATAAAATACTACATACCACATACAACATATAAAATATAAAAAAATGCCTTATTTCACTAAAACCTCCTTAATGGTCACGGTGCTTATATTTTTCGGTTCAGGTTGTTCTTCTCAGGACAAAAGCGGCCAGTCCGGCCTGATTGACCGGAATCCGGCCGTGGCAGGGCAGTTTTATTCTGCCGACCCGGCGCGCCTAAAAGCGGATCTGTCGGTACTGTTTGCCAATGCAGTGCCACGACAAACCGACAATGTGATGGCCATTCTCTCCCCGCATGCCGGGTACGTCTTCTCCGGGGAAGTGGCGGCCAGCGCTTTCAACCAGGTTGACCCCGAAAGGGAATACGAAAATATATTCATCCTGGCCTCCAGTCACCGGATGGCTTTTGAAGGCGCATCTATCTATGACAGGGGACATTACATCACCCCGCTGGGGAAAGTAAATGTGAACCTGGAACTGGCAAAGCAGCTGGTGGAAAAGCACCCTGTTTTTTCCGACAGGGCAGACGCACACATTCATGAGCACAGCCTGGAAGTACAGCTACCGTTCCTGCAGTACCATATGCAAAAGGAGTTCACGATCATCCCGATCATTCTCGGGACACAGTCGAAGGCAACAAGCAAACAGATCGGCGAAGCGCTGAAGCCATATTTCAATGAAAAAAATCTCTTTGTCATTAGCACCGATTTCTCCCATTATCCTGATTATGATGATGCTGTGATCATAGATAACCTGACGGCAGAAGCCATCCTTAAGAATTCCCCCGATGCTTTGTCGGAAGTCCTGGAAAAGAATGACAGGAAAAGGGTACCCAATTTGGCCACCAGCCTGTGCGGCTGGACTTCGGTGATGAGCTTGCTTTACATGACCGAAGGCAGGGATGACCTGGTTTACAAGTCCATTCAATACCAGAATTCGGGCGATGCGGAGATGTACGGCGATAAGGACCGGGTGGTGGGGTACTTTGCCATTGCGGTAGAGAAACGGAAGAACAATCCGCAAAGCGCTGAATTCAGCCTGACGAAGGAGGAGAAAGAGGCGCTCATGCACATTGCACGGACGACGGTGGAGGCGTATGTCAGGACGGGCAAGCTGACCGACATTGATGAACGGAAGCTGACCGACAAGATCCGCCAACCCATGGGCGTTTTCGTAACGCTCAAGAAAGACGGGCAGCTCAGGGGATGCATCGGCAGGTTCGATGCCACCGAGCCGCTATACCGTGTGGTGGAAGCCATGGCGGTATCTTCGGCTGCGCACGACAGCCGGTTCAGGCCTGTTTCGGAGGATGAACTGAAAGAGATCGAAATAGAAATATCGGTCCTGACGCCCATGCGCAGGATCTATTCGATCGATGAACTGGAACTGGGCAAACATGGTATTTATATCAAAAAGGGCTTTACCTCCGGGACTTTCCTGCCGCAGGTGGCTGTCGAGACCGGCTGGACAAAGGAGGAATTCCTGGGGCGCTGCGCCAGGGACAAGGCCCGGATCGGCTGGGATGGCTGGAAAGACGCCGAGCTTTATGTCTATGAAGCCTATATTTTTGAAGAGCACGAACTGAAATAGCTATCGCGTGCAGATTGCCCGGAACGGGCAGTATTCGCAGGTTTCCATATCCTCCGTCTGGGTGAACGGGGTTTCGGGATCAAAGATGGTTTCCAGTAAGCCGGTCAACTGTTCTTCAACGTTTTCCACCGCCTCCTGGTCAAATATCCCGCTATCAGGCAGTTTCACTTTCATAAACCCCTCGCTGATCTTTCGCAGGGTGATATTGCCCGTTTCGAGTTTTCCGGCGTCAGTCTTATTCTCCCTGAAATAGAGATAAGCATATAGCAACAACTGGAATACCTTGGCCATTTTCGGGTCGGTGGTCAGCGTATCCCATGATTTGAGGTTTAAATCGCTGGCATTGACGTTACCTGTTTTATAATCGATCACCCGGATGGTTCCGTTCCAGGCATCAATCCGGTCGGCTTTACCCTTGATCCTGATCTCCAGCGGTTCATCCTTCACTATGACAGTAAGGTGACTCTTCAGAGACCTTTCAAGTTCGATGATCTTTAATGCAGATAGAGGGTTTGCTTCTTCATTCAACAGGCCGATCTCCGTCTGGATCCACTTATTCAGCAAAAACAGGGAAACACGATAGATCAGGTGATTTTTCCCGTGCTCGATGTCACCTTCCGAGAAATGCTTCCGGAAAGCGTTTTTCAGCAAGGTTTCGATATCTTTCATCCCTTCCTGCAGCTCCATCGGATTGACGAACCTGCCTGTAAACGGCTTAAAAACCTGTTGCAGGACATCATGTACGACAATTCCCATCGTTTTCGCCTCGATCGTCTCCTCGATGGTTTCTTCCTCCGCCAGGCCCAGTATCTCCTGGAAATAAAACTGCAGCGGGCAGCGGATATAAAGGTTGAGCGCCGTGGGGGAAAAACCCTTTTCAGCCATTTCCTTCAATTTTGCCAGGGTGGTTTCTGTTTTGGGGATGATAATCTCCCTGATGGTACCCGAGGGAGGAGGCGGGGCCAGCAGTTTCTCGTCGATCGTAATATGAGGATTGTATTGCCTCAACTCGTATGTGATCTGGGTGATGAACCGGCTCTTTTCGCCCCCTTTCACCGCATCACTTTCCGTATCGTACAATAAATAAATATGATGCGCCCGCTGCAGCATCCGGTAGAAATGATAGGCGAAAACGGCATCCTTCTGGCGGTAGGTCGGAAGGCCGAAGTCGGTTTTTACATCGAAGGGGATGAAAGAGTTCGGTACCCGGCCCGAGGGAAGGATGCCCTCATTAACCGACAGTACGACCAGGTTTTCAAAATCGATGGCGCGGGTTTCCAAAACGCCCATCACCTGGATGCCGCTCAGCGGTTCACCGTAAAAAGGCAGGCGCGTGATGTCGGTGATTTGAAAGAATATCTTTTGCAGCGATTTCAGTGAAACGATGAAAGGGTATTCTGCCATCATGGTCCGGCATTGCCGGATGATCTTTGAAAAATGGAAGACATACTCCAGGTCCTGCTGGTGATCGGCTATCCCGCCGCTTTGCCTTTCGACCATCCGGTCGCGGATCATTTCCAGCGTTTGCAGCAGCAGATCCATTCCCTGGCCGGGAGACGCCCAGAAGGACAGCAATATGGAAAGCAATGAACGAAATGATTCATCCTCCTTTTCTGCCAGTGACAATATCCCTGAAGGGTTCATGAAAACCCTGTTCCTCTTCATGATCGCCTCCCGGAGAAGCCCTGCCGGGGCGCTGAATTCCCCCACCGGTGAATCCCACAGGTATAAATAGGGATGCGCCAGCACCTTCAGCAGGTCCTTTACATAAATGGCGCCGGCCTTTCCTTTATCCCGGTTCCTGTGGTTTTCCGCGTTTCCCTGCATCTGGAACAACTGGTATACCAGTTGGTATAAGTGGGTGTATTTCAGGGGATAACCCATGGTCACATTGACCGGGCCGGTATCTTCGGGAAGGGAATACAGCACCGGAAGCAGCAATTTTTCATCGGCCAGGACAACGGCGGTCGCGTCGGGCGGATCGTCGCCCTTTTTCAATTCCCGGACCAGCTCCCCGGCTTTCATGGCCATGCCCATTCCCTTCGGGATCCCATATACGCGGATCGTTTTATGATCATTCCTGAAGCGGTCTTCCAGCCACCTGGCAGGATTGGAAGGCCATTTTTGCAGGTGTTTCCGGATAAACTCCCCGGCTTCCTGCATGGGGTCGTTGATATAATAATGATCGGCGTCGAAGAAAATTTCAGCCTTGTCGTTCCTGATGAGATGGTCGATGATTATCTCCTCGGCGCCTGCCAGCGCGTTCAATCCGGCGAAAAATATCCTTTTCCAGGGAAGACCGGCGGCGATACTTTCAATATTTTCCGCTGCCAGCCGGTAAGCAAGTCCGCGATAGGCCAGATTTTTTCCGTGAAGCCTTTCCCTGAGCTTCTGGTAATAAACGGCAAACGACTGGTAAAAAGCGATATAATCTTTTTCATGGTCGGTCAGCGGTGTTTCACCCAGGTTCCAGACCGTGATGGCGCGGGCTTCATTAAGGTAATGGAAGATCTTGTCCGGATCGACCATGTACTGGTCGATTTCGTCGAAATCCTGCAACAACACCTGTCCCCAGTCGGCAAAGCTTTCAAAGTCCTGTGCATCGGCGCCTTTTATCTCTTTGTGTATGGAGTAGCATTCAAAGAGCAGTCCGACGGGGTCTATGATCCGGCTTCCGGAGATGTGCGTGATAAAATCTTCCACAGAAAAGGTCTGGGGCGTCCAGGAGGCTTTCCGGATCGTGGCCGCGAGGTATTTTTTCAGGTAGAGCCCGGCCCGGCGGTTGGGGAGCACCACGCATAATTGTCCCGGATCATCGCCGAAGCGGGTGGCTATTTCCTGCGCCAGGCGCTGTAAGAACGGCATCATCGTCATTTGATCATTTCCGGGTGTTTCGACAGGTAACGGGCTGCGACGGGAAGCTGTTTCTTCTTTCCCACGTCGAGCCACGCATTGCCGGTATGAAAATAAGAACCGACCGGATGGGACCTGGCCAGCCGCAGGTACGCATCCACGATCGAAAATCTCCCTGTTTCGGTCAACAGTTCAAAGATACCGGGGTGGATAACGTGCACGCCGCTGAATGCCAGTGGTTTTGCATTGTCAACGGGTTCGCCTGACCATCGTGTTTTGTTGTTGGTCGTGTCTTTCCAGCCGCACAGCATTCCTTTGTCATCGAATAAAAAATAGCGGCTGCTGCTGCGGTGGCTGACGGCCAGGGTGGCCAGGTGCAGCCCGGTGCGGTTGGCCCGGTAAAGCGCCTGCAGGTTTATGTCGCTGATCACATCCACATTATGCACCAGGAAAGGCTCCGGGCCATCCAGGAACCGGCGGGCGTGCAGAATGGCGCCCCCGGTGTCCAGCAGCATTTCCGATTCGTCCGAAACGTTGATCCGGGCGCCCGGAAAGGGATGCCCGGCCAGGTAATCGATGATTTGCCCCGCGTGATGGTGAATGTTGACGGTAATATCCGAAAAGCCTTCCCTGGTCAGCTTCCGGATGGCAATTTCCAGCAACGGGATGCCATGGATCCTGACCAGCGCTTTGGGCGTGTTCGCTGTGAGGGGCATCAGGCGGGTGCCCAGGCCGGCTGCCAGGATCAGTGCTTTCACCAGGGTCAGTGTTTTTTCGGTTTACAGAGATGTTTTTCCTTTTCCGCCTCAGCGCC
>JAWOHY010000150.1:0-2732 GCA_046484945.1 Bacteroidales bacterium | reverse complement strand
AAACCGGTTTCCTGGACGGCCTGGTCCTGATCATCGATGGTGACGGTATTGTGCGCCCGGGTTCCTTTGAAATATTTCCGCCACTGCGGAACGCCATTGTAGCGGTAAGTTCCGGGGTCTACCAGCATTGGTCGGCCGTTTTTTGACAGGGTAATGGAGAGAGCGTCGGCATGGCCATGGTTATAAAGCGGAGGCATGCCCAATGGACCGTGGTCTAAGGTGAAAACCAGGTTGTCGTTACGGATGACGGTGTATCCGGAATCAGGAAAGGTGACAAAATTCTCCATGGAATGATCCGGGGCTATGCGGCGCGGGGCTATGCCCGGTGCAACGGCATAACCATCATCACTGTCACCGATGGCGGGCAAAAGCCGGTTTTGGTTTTTAAACGTTTCCAGAAAAACTTCTCCGGCAACCAATCTTTTTTGCCAGTGCCGAATATTGCCCAGGTTGTTTTTTTGAATAAAATCCATGGCCAGCCAGTAAAGGTCCAGCACGAAGCGGTGGTAGGCGAGCGACTGCTCCGCAGGCCCCCCATCATCGAGGACCTGACGGGCCAATTCATCATTGAGAAGCTTGATTCCGGTTCCCAGCCAATCTTTTCCACGGCGGGTCGACCGGAACACGGCTCCCGCAAAGACAAGGCCGACTGCCTCGGCGATGGTGTGGTTGCCCAGTGAAGAATAAAGGGACAACTTTTTGGAAATCAGCCAACCGTGCAGGTAAATGGCTTTTAGCATCCGATGGTATTCGTCGGATGTCAGGTTATCCAGCCGCTTGAGTGCATAGAAAAAAACAGGCACACGCAAAGCACATTCCATGGCCGATTGATAATGCTCTCCCATGGGAAACGGGTTTGCCATGAGCCATGAGAGAATCCTGCCTTTAGAGGCTTGCCCGGCTTTGTCCAGGCCGGTACCGTCATGGTGGTGATGGGCATATGCCGGCAAAGCAAGCGCGTGCTGAAGCCGGGCCGGCTCCCACCGTATTCTGATGTCCGTTTCCGTCGCTACCGGGTCTGAAGGCTGCGGTTGAAACAGATGGTCAACATTTATTGAATTCAAGTCATGATGGGACTTAATTTCAGACTCTGGAATCAAGTCCGGCATGATGAGGCTTTTGATTTGATCTTTATCAATGTTGGGTGTTTTTGAAAAACGATGTCCCGGCTTTGTCGACCATTTTAAAAAGGATGTGGTGCCAATTTGGCTGATCCTGTAAAAAATTTCGCCCGGTGAGGAATGGCGCAAACGCAACCGAATAAAGTTTGGATTGAAGATCGTCATTTTTTCAATATTTTTTCGAACATATGTTTGTACTTTTGCCCGACGGATTTGGATGAAAACCGGTTAGATAGCGTGCTGTTCTTTATAATATGATTCGCTTCATTTTTCAAAACCAATCCAATAGCATGGGAGATCTCTTTTTGATCATGGGTAACAGCGCATCCTCCTCCGTATTGATTTAAATATTGCCTTATCGGGCTTCGTTTTGGCGTAACGGCAATGATGGGGCGTCCCACACGGGCATAGTCTGCAAATTTGCTGGGAAGAAAAGGGCTCTCGGGCATATCAGCCTCCAATACCAGCAAGGCGGAAGCTTTTTGTGCGATTGCCATGGCATCTTCCTGGGAAACTGATCCGAAATACCTGACCATGTTATTCATTCCCATTGTTTCGGCAAGTGCCTTAAACTCGGCACACACTTTTCCAACAAGAAGCAGTCCTTTGAACCGGTTCGGATTGGAAATAACTGCTGTTCTGACAGCTTCCAGGAGTTGTTTGGAGACACGCTCACGGGACAAAAAACCAAGATGAATCAGCCGGCCGTCTTCAATTTTGGCCGCTGCATCATTCATGTTGCTCCTGGAACCGACATGAGGGATAGAAAAACCCTTCCGGGAAAGGTTTACGTTGGATTTTCGATCCATCAACCTTAAGGCGTGCGAATTGGTCATGTGTACAGCATTGCAATGGTTTAACACCGAACGTAAAAAAGAGATCTGAAACAAATTAAAAACCGGCATTTCATAGACATTATAGGGTGCCGGGTTTATGGACGAAGGCCATGGATCACTGAATGAGGCAACCCAGGGCAAACCGGTATATTTTTTGAGTTTCAACCCCACCATGTGGCTTTCAAAAGGCGTGGACGATGTCATCATAAGGTCCGGTTTAAATTCTTTTGCAATGGAAAGGGCTTTTTGAAATGCGTGGCGGACCCATGGATTATGAGGGTTTATCGCCATTAATATACGATAAATCCGCACAGCTAACCTGGCAGGAAAACTCCGGCCGATATTCATGGAAGAATACGGCACGAAGTGAACATTCTGATGAGCTTGATCCTGCAAAGTGATAACCTTATCCGGTGCATTCAACCCTGCAATGACCCTGATGTCAATCCCCATGGATTCAATAGCCGATTTCACTTTACCGATTTGTAAAGCTCTGGCACCCGGGCCAGGCGGAAAAGATTGGGATATTAATATGAGCTTCAATGGATTCGGTCTCCGATTGCACTTTGTCTGATCATTTTCAATGCTGAAATAAGCGTTTTAGGCTTCTAAGTAACATGTTTTCAAGTTACTTGTCGGTTTGGGCTCGGCGCAGCCGGGTGGAGCGCTTACAAGTAACATGATTCTGTCACTCCGGCGGAGGCCGGAGTCCAGAATTGTTATAAAATCCTGGATAACGGCCTTCGCCGGTATGACGTAAGAACAATAAACTGCG
>JAWOHY010000053.1:0-7510 GCA_046484945.1 Bacteroidales bacterium | reverse complement strand
AGTTCCGCTGAGGAATATGTGCCACTTGAGGAAGAGATCAGCAGCATTGAAAATTACCTGGCCCTGCAAAAGGTGCGCTACCGCGATATGTTTGATTACACGGTGGAAGTGGATGAGGAAATTGACACCGAAACCGCCCGCATCCCGCCCATGCTGGCCCAGCCCTTCATTGAGAACGCCATCGAACACGGGATCCTGCACAAAGGGTCCAAAGGGCGGATCAAGGTGCGGATCAGGCGATCGGGCGAACAGGCGATCGGACGAAGTGATCAGACGAACGGGCGATCAGGCGATCGGGTGATATTAGAGGTGGAGGATGATGGGGTGGGCAGGGAGAAGGCGCAGGAAATCCTTCAGAAACAGGACAAAGACCATAAATCCCTGGCCACGGCCATCACCATGGAACGCATCGCCATCCTCAACCGCAAGCTGAAACGCAAGATCACCCTGGAGATCATTGATCTGAAAGATGAACAGGGCGAAGCGAAGGGAACGAGGGTGGTGTTTGGGGTGCCGGTGTGAGCACTCCGTTTGGTAAACCAGGGAATCAACTGCTGAAAGCTCAGCCTGATGTTTTAAGCATCCAGTCAAGCAAGGTTTGTACATAGATGCCTTCAATTTTAGGAGTTTCGGTTATATGATTCAGCAGCAAACGGGCATCTTCCACACCCAACGCCTCCTTTGCCATAAGCAGTGATTCTGTTTCCCTCTTCCAGACTTTTTCGTTTTCAATGGTTTCGCATACCTGTATCAGTGAAATAGGCTTCAATCCCTCGCAAACTACAAAATCCACTTCCCTTTCACGTTCATCTTTCCAGTAAAACAGGTTGAAACCCTGCCGTGCAAGTTGATTACATACAATGGTTTCAATCAGTCGTCCTCTTTCATCTGAAAAAAGATTGCCAGAAAAGCGGGTGAAACTGGTATCAGCCGGAAATACTTTCTTAAGGTTCGCAACCTGCTTCCTTATGGAATAGTCAAATCTGGGAAGGTTAAATAACAGGTAGGTTTTTTCCAGAAAGCCGATATATGCTTTCACCGTATCTTCATGCCTGATATTTGAAACTGAGGTAAGATTACGGTATGAAAAAGGTTTACCCGGATTTGAAACAAGATAACGGGCAAGCGCCTCAAGCCCCAGCGGGTTCCTGATATCAAACCGGGGTATTACATCCCTGAAAATGATGGCATCAAATGTTGATTTAAGCAGGAACTTATCTTTAAGCAGCGAAGCCAATGGGAAGCCTCCAAACTCAAGGTATTCAGCGAGTAAAGAGCGCAATTTAGCCCGCTGCTCGCTGATAAGTGGGTTAAGTTGATCATTGCCCGTTGCCTTTACATATTCTTTAAATGACAAAGGGAAAACCCGAATCGGGATATGCCGGCCAGTTAGCGCCGAGGAATACTCCGAACTCAATAGGGTTGCGTTTGATCCGGAGACAACAAATTTCACCTTCGAATGAAGCCTGGATACAAACTTTTCCCATCCGTGTATATTTTGAACCTCATCGAGAAAGAGTGCCGGCCTCTCTGTTTTCGCGTCACTGATGTATGCGGCGTAGACTTCATCCAAAACTTCCGGCCCTGCCCCGGTAAAACGCTCATCTTCAAAATTAACGTAAGCGGCGTCGGGAAATTCCTGGATAAGGCGGTACATCAGAAAGGTCTTTCCCGAACGTCGTAATCCGTGCAGTACGAGTGGAACCGGTTTTAAGAATTGCTCTCTGATGAATGGATAAACCTGTCTGTCGAAAATTTCTGTGCTCAAAATTTCATCTTTCCAGGTAGCCAGGATTTCTTTCAGCTTGTCCATGGTTATCATAACATGATATTTTCTTGTGTATTGGGCAAAATTACAATAAATTGCCTATTATAACAGGCAATATCATATTTTTATTTCAAAACCCAAGAGGAAACTCAGTCGCAAGATCTCTATGGAGATCATTGATTGATAGACAAGCATGGCCGAGCTACAGAAACAAAGGTGGTGTTTGGGTTGGCGCTGTAAAGTTCCGGATTCCGGATTCCGGGTTCCGGGTTCCGGGTTCCGGGTTCCGAGTTCCGGGTTTCTTGTTTCTTGTTTTTTGTTTCTTGTTCAAAGAACCAAGAACCAAGAACCAAGAACCAAGAACCAGGAACCAAGAACCAATGACTGCCGATCCCTCGCTGCGCTCGGGACAGGCCGCCGACCGGGAATCATTTATTTACTAATCCATAAGCATAATACAAAGGAAGGAAGGTTAGTTTTTGTTCGGGTATCTTGCCATAGGGAGCAGTTGATAAAATGTACCCCTGCTCAATATGAGGGTAATGCTCCAGGATCAGGTGCATGCTTCTTAGCTTTCCGGATGCTCCGCCCTTAATTTCCACAGGATAGATTTTATTGTTCCTGCTGATCAGGTAATCTACTTCAGCCGAGCTGCTTTTAGCTTCCCTTGACCAGTAGTACAGATTTTCCATGCCTGCAGAAATAAATTCCTGTCCGGTAAATTGCTCTGCCAGGGCACCATTGTACATGGAGAGCAGGTCAATTTTCATGAATTCTATATTTGCCGGTAAATCATTCATGTAACGCATCAGGCCGGCATCTAACAGGAGTGACTTGAATCTTTTCTCCGAAGCTGTAGCTGCGAATGGCAGCGATGCCGGTGAGGCAGCCCTGATTCTACTCACAACCCTGGCCATGCAAAGCAGGTCAAATGCTTTTTTATTCGTCGGACCGGTGAATTCATCCGACAGCCGGGTATATTTGATCTGATGTCCAATATTTTTCGCAACCCATGCCAGCGCATGATTCAGGCTTCTCTTATCGGTATAAGGTGCATATTTTGAGAAATCCTGACGATAAGTTTCCACCAGGGAAGACTGTACCTCAAATACATCGGCCATGCTTTGCCCGTCACGCCAGATTTTTACGCATTCCGGCATTCCTCCGGTAAACATAAACTGCCGGAGCGTGTCCATTAGCATCTCATGGATTGCACCGGGAAGTTTTTCTGGTTCGGACGCAATGATTTCTGCAGCTTTGTATTTGCCTGTGGCGTTCAGAAATTCATGGAAATTCATGGGATGCAGGGACATCATCTGGATACGGCCCACGGGGAAGCTGATATCTTTCATGGCAAATTCAAGCAATGATCCGGCTGCTATGATATGCAAAGAAGGCAGCTCCTCATAGAAATACCGGAGCGCGGCAATGGCTTTTGGCGCAGCCTGGATTTCATCAAAAAACAAGAGGTCTCTACCAGGGGTGATCTTTTCATTCAATAAAACTTCAAGTACGCTGATAATCCTTTTCGGATCGAGATCTTTGTCAAAAATACCATGCCAGTCCGGGTGCTTTTCAAAGTCCACCACATGAACTTTACCTTGAAATCTGGTTTTGCCGAAATCTACAATGGTGTAAGATTTTCCAACCTGCCGGGCACCCCTGACAAGCAACGGCTTTCTCGTCCGGGCAGTTCTCCATGTCTCCAGTTTTTTTTTGAATAGCCTCTCCATAGTAGTTATTTTAGAATTACAAGGCAAAAATATGAAAGAATGTTTAGATTTACAAGGATAAATGCAAATACTTCATTCCGAGTTCCGGGTTTCTTGTTTCTTGTTTTTTGTTTCTTGTTCAAAGAACCAAGAACCAAGAACCAAGAACCAGGAACCAAGAACCAATGACTGCCGATCCCTCGCTCCGCTCGGGACAGGCCAGGAACTAACAACCCAGTAACCTGCACCCCGCCCATAAAGGTCCGGCCCTTCTTTGATTATGCCATCACCGGCAATCTATTCCCTCATTCATTCTTTAACACCCACTTCCAGGCAGGGATGAACTCAATCTGACGTTGCAATCCAAACCAGGAAAACTCCTCCTTCTTTTCCTCATCCATGGTGATGATAAGCAAATTGTCACATTTAAGCTTTTCTGAGGCTTTCAATAATGATCTTACCTCCCTGTTGAGGGTTTTAGGTTGATTGATTTTCCAGCAAACCTGGATGATTGAAGTAACGCGCGTTCCGGATTGTATCACAAAATCAACTTCCTGATTATCCCTGTCCTTCCAGTAAAACAATTTTGAGCCCTGGTAAAGGCATCTTTTAAAAAGTTCCGAAGCCACAGCGTTCTCGAGTAATTTGCCCCAATCGTCGCTAAATTGAAATCCTTTAGCTTGTAGGAAACCGTTGTCGAAACAATATATTTTTTTATTTCCCCGCTGCTGCTCGCCCACTTTATACGAAAACATCGGCAGTGTGAAGAAAATAAAGGACTCCTCAAGATAATGAAGATACTTTTTTACCGTATGCACACTCGATATCTGAACCTGCGAGCAGATGGAGTTGAGCGAAAATTCAGCCGTTATGTTAGAAATCAGCCACACGGCAAGGTTCTCAAGAGAATCGGGCTGGCGTATTTTATACCTCTTTACGATGTCTTTGTATAGTATCGAGTCAAACAGCACTTGCAGGTAATCCCTGGTATGAATCCCTTTCATTAGCGGTTCCGGATATCCCCCGCTGATAAGCCAATCGTTGAACCTCTCCCTTTTTTCAGATTCTGTAGGCTCAGCTTCCTGAGTTACAAGGTACTCACTGAAAGAGAAAGTGAAAATATAAACAGGTAAATGTCTTCCGGTAAGATGGGTCGCCAGTTCGCTGCTCAGCAAGTTTGAATTACTACCGGTGATGATCAGCCGGAACCCTTGTCGTTGCAGCCGGTTTACTATAAGCTCCCATTCCTGCAGGTTTTGTATTTTATCCAGTAACAGCGTGGAGGGGCTTTCATAAACTGCCATGATGGCTTCGAGGATTTCATCAAAGTTTTGAACCTTTACAAGGCGCTCATCATCAAGATTTAAAAACCCGAACTTTTCGCCATGCTCCATTTGATGCATCCCGAAAAATGATTTTCCTGCCCTTCTCGGTCCTATGATTACCCGGACCAAATCAGAAGTCCCGGCAGCGATCCTGGCTTCACGGTGAATATACTTTTCCTGCATCCGCTGTTCCAACTCCCGTTTCTGAGTCAATACGATATCTCTGATCATAATTGCATTAATAAACTTGTAATGCACAAAATTACGTAAAATTGTGAATTACATTTAAATATTTATCCTTGCTTGCAAACATTTTATAATATTCAACCGAAACCGGGATCCTGGATAACATTGGAAATCATTGATCTGAAAGACGAACGCGGCGAAGCGAGGGGAACGAGGGTGGTGTTTGGGATACCGGGGTAGGGTTCCGGGTTCCGAATTCCGGGCCTGTCCCGAGGAGCGCAGCGACGAGGGATTTATTGTTTCTTGTTTTTTGTTTCTTGTTCAGGGAACTGCGAACTGAGAGGCGTTCACGGCATAAACCCCGGCGTTTACCGGCCAGATGCCTGCGTTCACACATTGGGTTCATATTGCCCTTTTCAGCGGTGTAAATTTGATCATTATTCACCAAAAACGTGGAATCATGAAAAAGTTTACATTGTCAATCATCATTTTAGCATTTGGACTTTTTTTCGGCCTAAATCTAAAAAGTCAAAACAGCAACTTAGCCAATATCGATGCCTTCATCGAAAACCAGATGCAGCTTCAGAAAAAACCCGGACTTGCCGCGGTCATTATTAAAGGTGATTCGCTTGTGTGGTCGGGAAATTATGGTTTTGCCATTCTGGCCGACAGCTTAATTGGTTTCCAAATGCCAGTTAGAGACACCACGCTGTTCAATGCCTTTTCCATCGGCAAATCCCTTACGGCATCCTGCGTAATGCAGTTGTGGGAAGAAGGCTTGCTGGGGCTGGACCAGGATATCAACGATTTCCTGCCGTTCCAGATTTGTAACCCCCATGTTGCCAATGACAGCGTAACGGCACGCATGCTTATGTCGCATACTTCAAGTATTATAGACTATAACATGTATAATTATATGGTTACAGGCGATCCTGCCGAGTCGCTGGAAAGTTTTCTTTCCAATTACCTCAGCCCCGGGAGCTATTACCATCCCAACAATTTTCTGTCCCATCCTCCCGGCTCATATTATAGTTATTCAAACTTTGGTTCTGGCCTCAATGGTTATCTGGTTGAACCTCTGACCGGGCTTTTATTCAAGGATTACGCCAGAGACAACCTGTTAACACCACTCGAAATGTACCGCTCAGCCTGGTTTTTGAATGAACTTAACATTGACAACCTGGCTATTGGTTACGATTGGGTTGGAGGAAATTATCAACCGAATCCCCATTATGGAGGAGCCGCTTACCCTGGGGTATTTTTGCGGTCGAATGTTTTCGAACTTGCAAATTTCCTGGTCATGCTAATGAATGGCGGTTCATTTAATGGTGTTCAGTTGCTTAATCCTGCCACAATTGATTCTATGATGACCTTACAACCAAATGCTCCCAACACCGGGTTGGGATTGAACAAATATTTCACCTGGAATTATCACAATACAATTCAGCGCATCACCTGGGGGCATAATGGTGGTGGAACTCTTGGATATGCTGGATATATCCGGTTTTGCCCTGCCGATAATACCGGAGTTGTCATACTTTCAAACTCATCTGGTTGGCCATTAGACATATTGCGAAGGCTCTTCGATTATGCGGCCATGTTTGTAATTGCTGAGAACGCCAGTGATACAACCCACTGCAGTTTCATGGCAAGCTGGAAGGAAGCCCCGGATGCTACCCATTTTTTTCTTGACCTGGCATTTGATGAAAACTTCAGCCTTTTGGTTCCGGGGTTCGAAAACTTTAATGTTGGAAACCAATTAAGCTATGAGATAACGGACCTGGCTGAAAATACTGATTATTGGTACAGGCTCAGGGCTGTAAATGTGCATGATACCGGTGCTTATTCCAATCCTGTGAGTGTGAAAACACTGATGGGAACAGGAACCGGAAGGATTGCTGCATCAATGAAGGATTTGCAAATACACCCCAATCCGGTTTCTGATTTTGTGAACATCGAATTTAACCTCCCCCAAACGTCCCTCGTTTCCATCCAAATCTTCAACGCCATGGGCGCAAAGGTAGCCGAACTGCACCAAGGTCAATTACCTGCCGGGAAGCATCAGTTTACCTGGCATGCCGGCGATTTGCCCAAAGGGATGTATTTGTGCCGGGTGCTGGCTGGAGAGGAAATAAGAACACTTAAAATTGTAAAATACTGATCTCAGGTTAATTTTAGCAAATAATTTGATCATAATCTAATAAAATGATTAATATTGCAAAATATTAGAATATAATCGAATATTATGCAAAATATTTTGACATCGCTGAAAGCAATTAATTATTGGGATGGTGAGCCGGGCTTTAACCTGGGTTTCATCCGCGAAAGCTATCTCAATAAGATCACCAGCGCCCTTGGCAATAAGCTGATCAAGGTGATTATCGGGCAGCGGCGAAGCGGCAAAAGCTACATCGTCAGGCAGATCATTCACCATTTGATCAATAACAGATCGGTCGAACCGCAAAACATCTTTTACCTGAACAAAGAGATGTATGAATTTGAGCCTGTTAAAACCGGTT
>JAWOHY010000037.1:0-6704 GCA_046484945.1 Bacteroidales bacterium | reverse complement strand
CACAGGGGAGGAGGCAGGGCATCGGGGCGGGAAACCGTCGCCCGTGTGGTAGGGGGCGCTATTGCTAAAATGCTTCTGGCAACCATTCAGATCGAAGTGCAGGCGGCCGTCACCAGGATTGGAAATGCCGCGATGCCGGAAGACCCGGATAGTATCATTTCTGCAATAAAAATGCAACCGGAACTTTCTGTTTTGCAATGCCCTGTTGATGAGGTAGAAAGGAAAATGCTGGAGCAAATTGAGATGGCTGTCGTCTCAGGCGATACGGTTGGCGGGGAAATTTTCTGTGTCATCGGTGGCGTACCTCCCGGCTGGGGCGAACCGGTTTTTGACAAATTGCAGGCACAACTGGCCTCATCCATGATGAGCATCGGCACTGCCAAAGGATTCGAATACGGACTGGGGTTTGGCGCCGCCCGGATGAGCGGATCGCAGCATAACGACCAGATGATCATGAAGGATGGCAGGGCAGATTTTATCACCAACAATGACGGTGGCATACAGGGAGGCATCTCCAACGGGCAGGAGATTTACTTCAGGGTGGGCTTCAAGCCGGTGCCTTCCGTGAAAAGCCCCCAAAAAACAGTGGATAGCCAGGGATCAGAAATAGAAATCAGTTTGTCAGGCCGCCACGACATATGCCATGTACCCCGCCTGGTGGTGGTCGTCGAAGCCATGGCCGCTCTCGTCCTGGCCGACCAATGGCTTTTGGCCCAATCCTCTCGTCTTGATTTTCTGCGGAAATAAACAGAGTCAGGGCCTCAGCATTTCTTTCACATAATCAATGTGCCCGTCAATCGGCGCCGGTTCAATCCCCAGGATCTCGCAGATCAGAGGATACAGATGAATGTTCTCAAAAGTGGGGTGAACATATCCCTGCTTAAACGCCGGCCCTTTGGCATAAAAAATCGCGTGCATATCTTTATTGAACGGATCATACCCGTGTGCACCTGCTGAGTTGGATTCTCTTCTGACCAGTGAAACCTGCCAGGCAGAATCGGCGACCATAATGAAGTCGCGGGTCCTCGGATTTTTGCCATAATTTAACCTTTCCGGCACCTCCCCGTGCTTCCAGACTGTCACATGGGGAATGGCCTGCAGCGCTTGCCAGGCAGTATCATAATAATTCTCCTTCACTTTGAAAATGAAGTTGGGATTCCACCCTTCAATTTCCTGAAACCAATCCGTTTCAATGTAGTCTTTCAGGAAGATGTTTTTATCCGGTGTGTTGATGCCCATGCCATGGTCTGAGGTGACAATAACGTTGATTTCATGGGCATGGGGAAGCTGTTCCAGTTTATCCAGGAAAACACCCAGCAGGCTGTCGAGATAAGCGACCATCTGGAAAGTTGCTTCGCTGTGAGGGCCTTCGGTATGGCCTATGCCATCCGGTTCGTCAAAATACCACATGACCAGGTGCGGCCGTTTTTCTTCCGGAAGATTCAGCCAGTAAATCACCGTATCGATGCGGTTTTCAAAGGGAAAATTATGGTCATATTTCTTCCAGTAAGTGGGTTGAATACCTTTGACCGGCGCTTCCGACCCTACCCAGAAAAAAGAGGCCGATGTAATGCCGTTCTTTTCCGCCGTCACCCAAATGGGTTCCCCGCCGTAGAATGATGGATCTTCCACCGCATCCCGGTCACGTATGGCGTATTTCCTGCCGGTTTCGGGATCGTAAAAACTGTTCTGCACGATGCCGTGGTTGTCGGGATATAGCCCGGTAGCCATGGTATAATGGTTTGGAAATGTCTTGGAAGGGAAAGCGGACTGGATCGAATGGGCCTTCACTCCCCGGTCAGCGATCCGGTCCAGATTGGGCGTGTGGCACTGTTCGGGATAGTCCCATCGGTAGCCGTCCATGGAGAGCATGACTACAAAGGGCTTAGGGCTTAGGGCGTAGGGCGTAGGGTTTTGGGCGTAGGGCGTAGGGTTTTGGGCGTAGGGCGTAGGGCATAGGGCGTAGAGGAGGGTGGCGGTGAGTATGATTGACCGGATGAAAGATGGCTGGGAGGCATGGGGGCGTGGAGGCATGGGGATGGGGTTAGGTTTAAGGTTTAAGGTTTAAGGTTTAAGGTTTAAAAGGTTTAAGTTGGGGAATTATTGTATAAAAATAAAGAAAAGAGCGCAAAGGTTATGCTTTGCGCTCTTGTTTAGTTATTAAATCACGAAATGTTAGTCGCTTTTCGTTCCGAAGATATAGCGGATACCGATCTGCATTCTCCAGCGGGAGGCGGGATCGGACACGTTATAAGCGGTTGTATGATCAGATCCGCCTCTGTAAGTAAACCTGGGTGAGGTGCCGTCTTCTTCAAATCCTTCGATGCGGATCAGTTGATAAGAATCGAAGTTGACGAAACGATGCACGCCCCATTCCTTGTTGAGCAGATTCAGCACATTGAAAATGTCAAGGGTGAACTGAAGGGTGTGCCTGGTTTTTCCCGCCTTGATGTAGAAGTCCTGTACAAAGCGCATATCCAGGTAGCTTTCAAATGGAATCCTGGCGCTGTTCCTTTCAGCGTATCCGCCGCGGTTATCGGCCAGGTACTTATCGCCTTCGATGAACGAATTCAGGTTTTCCCACTGTTCCTCAACGGTGTAAGTAGTTCCGCCGGAGGTGTATTCCACCAGGTTGATTTCAGACAGGTCGTTGGGGATCCAGATCAGGGCGTAATTGTCAGAGGCTTCTCCGTTAATGATCCTGGAGTTATTATAAACATATGAGAACCGCTTACCGGATACCCCATCGTAGAAGAAGCTGATCCCGGTGGCAAAGTTATTGGCATATGCTTTCTTATAACTGATGAAGGCCATCAGACGCGAGCCAAGATCGAAGTTGGAATAGGAGAGGTCCAGGTTATTCCGCCCGTTGATATTGGCGACATATCTCCACTGGGAGGAGTTCTGTGAAGAAAGGCCGTCGTTCATCGACTTGGAACGTCCGTAGGTATAGGCTACCATCGACTGCAGGCCGCTTGAGAAATTCTTCTGTAACTGTGCGGTGATATTGTAGCTGAAGCCTTCGCTGGTGTTGGCGCCGACCATGATCCTGTCGTAACGGTTCTCCACCTTGTTGCTGGGGATGATCCATCGGTCGTCCGGTCCGCCGGTCATTCGTTTGGTGGCCGGGGCGGCGTTGTAGTTGTAATAGTAAATATTGTTCAGTGTTTTTGTGTAAATCCCTTCCAGGGTTCCGACGATACCCCAGGGCAGTTTCTGATCGAGTGCCAGGCTGGCTCTCAGGATTTGCGGGTATTTGAAATCTTCAACAAACAGGTCGATCTGTCCGCTGGGGATGGGCGACTGGCCTGTGTAGAAGTCTTCCCATTGATATTGCGCATCGTATTCCGGGATGAAGTTTATGGGAGTGGAGCCATCTTGCGGATACCTGTAACGAACGCCACCGATGGTGACACCGTTGTTATTATAAGCGCCGCCCGGCCATACCAGCGGGAGACGTCCGGTGAATATACCCGCTCCACCGCGGATCTGGGTTGTTTGCTCTCCTGTTACATCCCAGTTGAACCCGATCCTGGGAGCCCACATGAATTGCGGTTTAGGCATCTGCCCGGCCCTGGCGCCCTGCATATCATAATTAGATTCGGAAACCGGATCATAAATATTTTCGATCTTGGGGACTACCGTATCGTTGAACCCGGGTGCAGCCAGGTTATCGGTCAGGAACATGGGGATATCCAGTCGCAATCCGACAGTCAGCTTGAAGTTTTCTGTAGCCTGCCATTCGTCCTGCGCATATATGCCGAATTGAAGCGTGTTGAATATAGCCGCGGCTTCTGATCCGTCGCCGGTGATGTTATCGACCAGCGAATAGGAGCGGTTGTATTCAAAAGCGGAGACTTCGCCTTCGGTGCCGATGGTCATGAAATCGGCCACGGAATTATATTTGTATTCTCCAAAGTTTTGCCGGATAAACAGGTTATAGGTATGTGAATACTCCACATTGGCCCCTACCGTAATGGTATGGGCCCCTTTATACAGGCTGAAATTATTGTTCAGTGTGAGGATATCCTGGTCGAGTTTGTTCGCTGTGGAGAAAGGCTCTGAACCGACATAAATGGTTCCGGTGCCGTCGTTAATGAGAACCGACGGGAAATTGGAACCGATCGGGTTGCGGTCATCCCGGACAGCTGTAAAACCAAGGATCAGGTTGTTGGCAAAGTTGTTCCAGTTACTTTTTAGTTCCAGCGCCGTGGAATTGGTCATGCTGGGGAATTGCTGGCCCGAGTTCTCAAAATATATCCTCTGGTTGGTTGACCTGTATGGTTGGATGGCATTCAGATTCACATAGCTGTGCCGTAACATCAGTTTGTGTACCTTGTTGATGTTCCAGTCAAAGCGTAAAAAGAGTTTGTCGCTCTTTAATTCATCATCTGTATTCAGATAAGCGCCCGGATCATAACCATACCTGGATCTCAGCATATCAGCCAGGGCATTCAGCGTACCCTGGTCGGACTCACCCTGATAGTTAGAAAATTCATAAGGCTGTGGCCTGGTGCGGCGCTGCATTTCACTGTTCAGGAAGAAGAAAAGCTTATCCTTGATAATCGGTCCGCCGATACTTAAACCCATGATGTTATCATTAAAGTCAGCCAGCTTGGATCTGGATTCCTCGGGGTCTTCCAGGTCTTTCACTGATTCCCAGGGGGTTTTCCCTGCAAGGCCCTGGTTTTGTCTGAAGGTATATAGTGTGCCTTCAAATTCGTTTTTACCGCGCCTGGTAATAGCATTGATGCTCGCACCATTGAAACCGCTCTGGCGAACGTCGTACGGGGCCATCTGTACCTGGAACTGGTCGATGATGTCCATGCTCCAGGGGGTGCCGCCGGTTTGCCCGCCATTTGTCCCGGACGATGCAAGGCCGAATACATCATTGTTCACCGCCCCGTCGATGGAAATGGCATTATACCTGTTGTTGGCGCCGGCAATGGAAATACCGCCTTCACGAAATGAGGCCTGTGGCGTCAGCCGGACATAATCACCAACCGTCCGGCCAAGAGTAGGCATCTGGTTGATCACCTCTGTTGAAATAACTGTTTCGGCACCCGTCCTGTTACCATCGAATACATCACTGGTACTTGCTACGATCTCCACGCCTAACAGCTGCAGGGCCGTTTCACTCAGGTTGGCATCCACCTTGTAAGTCTGCCCGAGTGTGAGGAAGATATTGTCCTGCTCAAAATTCTGGAAACCGACATAGGTGACCGTTAATTTGTATGGACCTCCCGGGTTCATATTCGGTAAACGGTAATATCCTTTGTCATCGCTGATCGTCCCGTATTGCGCTCCGGTTTCTTTTTCCACGACAAGGATGGTGGCCCCGGTCAGGGGTGATCCCTGCATGTCGAAAATCCTGCCGTTGATACCCGCGGTGGTGGTACCCTGCGCAAAGACACCGGCGGTGATCAACGTGATCATCGCCGTAAAAATTAACTTGTAAATTTTTCTCATAGTTTAACAGTTTATTAGTTTAATTTGGGTAAATCTTTTGCGGCGAATTTATGGAAAGAAGTATTCGCATTTGTTAAATAAATGTTAACAAAAACGGGTGATATTCTGGCATAATCCATTTATGAATTTGATAATCAGATGTTAAAGGATAAAATGATTGTTAAAAAAAGTATTTGTCTCTGATTATCAGCCATTTAAGATCAGAAATTAATTCTGAATGACAGGAAAAACGTCCGTCCAAATCCCCGGAATCCCCTGAAGGTATCCAGGTCATGTCCGGCCCCATCCTGCCCCCGGATAATGTACTTGTTATCCAAAGTATTCAGGCATCCGAAATTGGCCCTTGCCTGGAATGGTCCGATCCGGAATGGAAAATCCAAATGAAGGTCAAGCGTGTGATAAGAGGGGATCCGGTAAGGCTGGCTCCGGTCGTTAGGATTGGTGCGGGTCGTGGGGCTGAAATCGGCATAGAACCTGTCGTAATAGATCCATGAGGCAGAGAGTTCAACTGTTTTCAGGATCCTGAATAAAATGAAGACTGAGAGCTGCGTCTGCGGGGCGTCACCGACGTAAAGCCCGCCGGCATAAACCCTGATCGTGTCTACGACAACGTTATTGTCATTGAAGACCAGTGCGGTAACGTCGTTTTTCCATTTCCAGTTGCCCAGTGAAAAACTACCGCCGGCCTTCATCCAGTGACTGATCCGTTGTTCGGCTTCCAATTCTAAACCTGTATGCAATGCATCCAGCCCGCTGATCATCGATGGGTCCTCAAATTGATTGTATTCATTGGTCAGCAGGGATTTATCTTCCCATTTTGTATAATATGCGTTCAGTTTCAGTAAAGTATATCTTAGTTTCAGGCCATACCCGGCTTCAAGGGCCAGCGTTTTTTCGTTTTTCAGGTCAGCGGTCGGGAGGTTGGTGTTATTGCCGAAAACGAATTTATAATAAGGTGCGCGCGAAAAATAACCACCATTGATGTATACATGCTGTGATTCGCTGAGGTTATAATTGCCTCCTGCCTTGACATCAATTCCCGTCCTGAAAACCCAATCGCTGCTGATATCCTGCACATAGTTATACCTGTCTTCCCGGCGGTACCAGTTCCCGGAGAATGTACCCGAAATAAAGGCGCTGGCATTCCCCCTGAGATATTCCAGCTGGCCGAATAACCCTGCATAATTAACAATGGCGCCGTTGTCGACCTTAACAATATCACCGGTATGTTTTAT
>JAWOHY010000269.1:0-10816 GCA_046484945.1 Bacteroidales bacterium | reverse complement strand
ACATTTCTCATTATTGTGAAATGTGCCCTGCCATTGCGAAATGAGAAATGATTATCCGAACCCCGTGCGGGAAGTGTTGAGTGTTAAGGTTTTGGGTTTAAGTGAGGGAATTGTTTATTCATTGGAGATTTATGATATTTTCGGGAGATCCGTTCTCTCGGGCTTAGACAGCCGGGAAGGAGAGATCCGCGTGGATGTTTCCGGCTTAGTTCACGGCATTTACCTGGTAGTTGTGCGGGACCGGGGAAAATGGATCGGTTCGGCGAAGTTTGTGGTGGTGCGGTGAGGGGGGCGCATACGGTGGTCATGCGGTGGTCATACAGTGGTCATACGGTGGTCATACGATGGTCATGCGATTGTTATACGATTGTCATACAGTGGTCATACGGTGGACATTTCTCATTATTGTGAAATGTGCCCTGCCATTGCGAAATGAGAAATGATTATCCGAACCCCGTGCGGGAAGTGTTGAGTGTTAAGGTTTTGGGTTTAAGTGAGGGAATTGTTTATTCATTGGAGGTTTATGATGTTTTCGCCCGATCTTATCACTACCTTTGCGCCCTCAATTTCAGAACGAAAGACAATCCATGCAAAGCATCAGAAATATAGCCATCATCGCGCACGTCGACCATGGCAAAACCACGCTGGTCGACCGGATCCTGCACCAGGTGAAACTGTTCCGCGACAACGAGGCGATGGGCGACCTGATCCTCGACAGCAACGAGCTGGAACGCGAACGGGGCATCACCATCCTGGCCAAGAATGTGTCGGTCAGATATAAAGGCATCAAGATCAATATTATCGATACACCGGGGCACTCCGACTTCGGCGGCGAGGTAGAAAGGGTGCTCAACATGGCCGATGGCTGCCTGCTGCTGGTCGACGCATTCGAGGGCCCGATGCCGCAAACGCGCTTTGTCCTGCAAAAAGCCCTCGAACTGGGCCTCAAACCCATCGTGGTGATCAATAAAGTGGATAAGCCTAACTGCGATCCCGACCTGGTGCACGAAGCGGTCTTTGAACTGATGTATAACCTGGAAGCCACCGAAGACCAGCTCAACTTCCCGACCGTTTACGGCTCCTCAAAGCAGGGCTGGATGGCGGCCGACTGGAAAGAGCCCGCCAGCGATGTCAGCCACCTGCTCGACGTGATCATCGACACCATCCCCGCCCCAAAAACAGAAGAAGGGACGCTGCAGCTTCAAATAACCTCCATCGATTATTCCTCTTACGTCGGCCGGATCGCCGTGGGGCGTATCCACCGCGGATCGCTCAGGGCCGGCATGCTTATTTCCCTGGTGAAACGCGACGGAACCTTGCAGAAATTCGTATTGAAAGAAGTTTATGTATTCGAAGGCCTGGGTAAAGAAAAAACCAAGGCAGAGGTCCCGGCCGGGGAGATCTGCGCGGTGATGGGACTGGAAGATTTCGACATTGGAGATACCATTGCAGATTCCGAAGACCCGGAGGGCTTAATACCGATAAAAGTGGATGAGCCGACCATGAGCATGCTGTTCACCATCAACAATTCACCATTTTTCGGCAAAGACGGCAGGTTCGTCACCTCCCGCCACCTGCGCGACCGCCTCTTCAGGGAAACCGAGAAAAACCTCGCACTCAGGGTGGAAGCGACCGGCTCGCCCGATTCCTACATGGTTTATGGACGAGGGATCCTGCACCTGTCGATCCTGGTGGAGACCATGCGGCGCGAGGGATTCGAGTTCCAGCTCGGCCAGCCGCAGGTGCTGATCAAAGAAATTGACGGTGTAAAGCATGAACCGGTCGAATTCCTGACGGTACATGTTCCCGAACCTTTTTCCGGCAAGGTGATCGATATCGTCACCGGCCGCAAGGGCGAACTGCTTCAAATCGAAACGAAGGGCGACCGTATTGTGCTGGAATTCAACATCCCCGCCCGGTCGATCATCGGCCTGCGGAATACGATCCTCACCGGCACCGAAGGAGAAGCCATCATTGCCCACCGGTTTAAGGGATATGAGCCCTGGAAGGGCGATTTGTCTGTCAAGCGAAACGGCGCCCTCATCGCCATGGAAGCCGGCCTGGCCATCCCCTATGCCATCGACAAGCTGCAGGACCGCGGCTCCTTCTTCGTGGAGCCCAATGATCCCGTTTATGCAGGCCAGGTCATCGGCGAACATATCCGCCCCGACGACCTCGTCATCAACGTCTGCAAGACCAAAAAGCTGACCAATATGCGGGCCGCCAGCGCCGACGATAAAACCATGATCACCCCCGCCATTAAATTCTCCCTCGAAGAAGCCATGGAATACATCCGCAGGGACGAATACGTGGAGGTGACGCCAAAATCAATCCGGCTGAGAAAAATTTTTCTGGATGAAAACGAGCGAAAGCGGAGGAAGATCGCGGGGCAATAAAAGTTGTCCAATGCTCACATACGTACGGGCACCTGGGCGATGGCGCTGAAGCTGTATCAAAAGTTATTTTACCACAGAGATTACAGAGGAGACACAGAGAACGCAGAGTGATTAGATATTGATATACAATCCTCTGTGTTCTCTGCGTATGCTCTGTTATCTCCGTGGTTAATATAAAATTTGACTTTTGTTACAGCCTCAGCACGAACAAAAAAACACCAACGGCTTAATTTAGAGCACGACCATAAAGGAACCAAGTCATTTTTATTTAAATATATATTATATTTGTAAAAAATATTTAAATGAAAAAAACAGTTGTCCTGACCACTTCCCTGCCCGATGAAATAGTGAACCTTTTGAGCCGGTATGCCAAAAAATTCAATGTACCAAAGAATAAAATACTGGAAGAGGCGCTGAAACTATATTTCGACAAACTGAAGAAAGCGGAATATACCCGTTCATTCAGAAAAGCAGCAGCCGACAAGGAAATGCATGACCTTGCCGAAGAAGGATTGGCCGACTATCTCAAAATCCTTGACGAATGAAACAGCGGGATATTTGCCTGGCCGACCTTAATCCGGTAAAGGGCAGCGAACAAAGCGGGATAAGGCCGGTTGTTGTCATCAGTGGAAATGCTATGAACGACAACCTGAATATATGCATTGTCTGTCCGCTGTCTTCCAATATCAAGCATTACGCAGGATGTATCGTGCTGAAAAAGGATGACCTCAACCAGCTCGACCATGACTCCGAAGTGATCACCTTCCAGGTGAGAACCATCTCCAAATCACGGCTCGTGAAAAAGATTGGCGTCATTACAGAATATCAACTGCAGCAGATCCTGGACGGTCTGATGGAAGTGATGACTTACTGATGGCACAAAGGGGTTTTTGAAAATTTTCACTATCTTTGGGCATCGGTAGTGCATTTTATCCATGTCAGTTATAAAAAAAATATCCAAACGGGAATTTCTTCGGCACACTTTCCTGGGCGGCTGCGGTTTATGTCTCACCGGCCTGGCAGGCAGGTCCTTCGGAAGTCACATTTTTTCTGATTTAAGCCAGGGTTCGGCGCTTCCTCAGACCACTCCCTGGAAGTGGAGCAAAGAAGCCATCTATTATGTCAATACGCCAAAAGGGCTTAAATGTAAACTTTGTCCGCACAACTGTACCATTGAAAACGGGAAAACGGGCGACTGCCGCACACGCGTGAATCTCAACGGCAAGCTTTATTCCATCGCTTACGGCAATCCCTGCGCAGTGCATGTCGACCCCATCGAAAAGAAACCGCTCTACCACTTTTTACCCAAATCCCTCAGCTACTCCATCGCCACCGCCGGCTGCAACCTGGCCTGCCTCAACTGCCAGAACTGGGAGATTTCCCAGGCCAGCCCAAAAGAGACCCGCAACTACGACCTGATGCCCGAAGCGGTCGTGGCCGAAGCTAAAAAAGCCGGGTGTGCATCGATCTCATATACCTACTCCGAACCCATCGCTTTCTATGAATACACGCTCGATTCGTCGATCCTGGCCCGGCAGCAGGGGATAAAAAACGTGATCGTATCGGCAGGTTATATCCATCCCGATCCTTTGCGGCAATGGTGCAAATACATCGACGCCGCCAACATCGACCTGAAAAGCTTCAGCAATGATATCTACGAGATGCTCAATGCCGGCACTTTACAGCCGGTGCTCGATACGCTGAAGATACTGAAAGAGGAAGGAGTCTGGCTTGAGATCACCAACCTGGTGGTTCCCACATGGACCGACGATATGGATATGATCAAAAAAATGTGCGACTGGCTTGTAAACCAGGGACTCAATCATTATCCGCTGCACTTCAGCCGGTTCCAGCCCCTGCATAAACTGACCCATCTGCCGGCCACCCCGGTCCAGACCCTTGAAAAAGCCCGCCAGATTGCGCTCAACGCCGGCATGAAATATGTCTACATCGGCAACGTGCCCAACCACCAGGCCGGCAACACCTATTGCCCCGGCTGCAAAAAACTGCTCATCGAACGCAAAGGATATTTCATCATCCAAAACAATCTGGAAAATGCCTCCTGCAAATTCTGCCATGAAAAGATCGACGGCGTCTGGGGATAAAGAGTTCCGGGTTCCGGCTTAATGAAAACCGTATGACAACCGTATGACCACCGTATGACCACCGTATGACCATCTTATGACCCAAAGAATCTGCTTCATCCACAACCCCATCTCCGGCACCCGCAGGCATGGTAAGCTGGACGAACTGATCCGCCAAAACCTTGATCTGGATAAGTTCAGCTATGACATTCGTGAAACGGAAAGCCCGAAAGATGCGATGCGGCTGGCCTCAGCGGCTGTGCAGGATAAGTTTGATATCATCGTGGCCGTAGGAGGTGATGGGACAATCAACGAAATTGTCCATGGCATCAGCAGCGATGATGTGATCCTGGGGATTATCCCCACAGGCAGCGGGAACGGCCTGGCCAGGCACCTGGAAATACCGCTGGATACTGAAAAAGCGATCCGGCTGATCAACAAAATGAATGTCAAGAGAATTGACACGGCCACAATCAACGGTTACCCGTTTGTCAGTATCGCCGGCCTCGGTTTCGATGCGCGCGTAGCCAGCAAATACAAGAAGCTGAAGCAACGGGGCTTTATGGGATATTTCATGGTGGTGACCCGGGAATTCTTCCGGTATCGCGAGAGAGAATACACCCTCATTTTTAACGGTGAAAAAATCACCCGCAAAGCGCTTCTGATTTCAATTGCCAATTCCAACCAGTTCGGGTACAACACGGTGATCGCCCCGTCAGCAAAAGCAGATGACGGGCTGCTCGACGTGGTCATCGTCCGGAAATTCCCCCTCGGAGAACTTCCCCGCATGATCGGTCTGCTGTTTAATGAAAAAATAGACCATTCGCCTTATATCGAAACCTGGAAAACCTCCGAATTATTCGTCGTCAGAAAAAGAGGCAGGCGCGTCAACATCGATGGCGAAGCGATCAAAATGGGTCGGGAAATATTTGTGCGCATCCAGCCTGCCGCCCTCCGGGTGATCGTTTAACGCCCAAATCTTTATTGTTAGTTGGTTCACAATGAAAAATATCATAATATTGCCTTCAGTTATCACAATTAAGAGAGAATATATGGATCAGAAAGTTATCCTGGAAACACTCGGAACGCTTGAGAAAAAGGAAATGCTGGGGCCCGTGGGTTACCCTGAACTGGTACTGGAGGCCTTTCATCCTTACCCCGGTTATCACGGCACGACCGTTCCCGATAAAGATACGCCCAAATCACTGTTTGCCATCACCCGCTCAAAATACACAGATGAAAAACTGATCAGGGTTACCCAGAAAATCAAGCAGGAACACGGCCTGAAATTCGACGGATCCCCTGGCATGGTTTCTTTATTCAATATGCTGAATCCCTGCATCCGTTTTAAAGAAGTCGGGAAGTATGAAGATGTACCGGTCATCCTGAAAGCATACCAGGATGAAGGGATCGAATTCATGGCCAACCGGAAAATTGAGCCTTTTGCCGGTATCATTAAAGTCAAAAAATACTTTCTGATCCATGTGATTACCAACTGCACTTTTCAGGATGTGGAGGAACCAAACATGCATTATTTCTCCATCCCAATGCAATTGCGATTTACACAATTCGAAAAAATCTCCCTCGATCTGAAAAGAAACCTGGAGAACCCAAAATTTGACGCTGCCCTTGCGACGATCTACCGTAAAACAGGCCTGATCGACCTGATCCGGATCTACGATGAAAAATGCACCCCGGAAAGGTTAAACCTTATCCGGACGAAATATATCCAGGCCATTGGTAAAATAGCTAAATAACAGGCTCAATTATGGAAATGGAACTGAACAAAGATATTTTCGAATCGATCACACGACATTTCAAACTGTGGATGGTGGAATGGGGCGTTCCCGGGGATACTGCCAAAATTATCGCCGATTACAGCGGATTTATCCTGGTCATTGTATTTGCCCTGATTGTCTTCTACATTATCCGTTTTATTCTTGTGCGTTGGATGCAACGGCTTGCCTTGAAATCAGAATCAAAATGGGACGATGCGCTGGTGCACCGGAAAGTTTTCAAGCGACTGGCATACCTGGTCCCGGCATTTATTATCCATGCCGCTGCCCCCTTTGTCATCCCTGATTACCCGGTAACCCTGTCCATTATCCTGATCCTCATCAAAGTATATATTGCAACGGTTTCCGTGGTAGTTGTCACCTCTGTGCTGGATACCTCACACGACATCTATTCCAGCTATGAGATATCGAAAACCAGGCCCATCAAGGGGTTTATCCAGATAGCAAAGATTGTAGTCTATGTCATTTTTATCATACTCCTGATCACAATCCTGTTCCTGAGATCCAAAGGTTTCGGCTGGATCGCAGGCCTTGGAGCATTCTCCGCTGTTTTATTGCTGATCTTCAAAGACCCGATACTGGGGTTCGTGGGTGGAATTCAAATGGCCACCCAGGACATGCTCCGGATCGGCGACTGGATCGAGATGCCAAAGTACAATGCCGACGGGGTGGTCACTGATATCACCATCACCACCGTGAAGGTGCAGAACTGGGACAATACCATCACAACCATACCGACCTACACCCTTGTCAGCGACTCATACAAGAACTGGCGGGGCATGCAGGAATCGGGCGCCAGGCGAATCAAAAGGCATATCCTGATCGATCTCAGCAGTATAAAATTTTGCACGGCAGAAATGCTGGAACGCTTCTCGAAATATGAATATGTGAGCGAATATATAAACCACACCGAAGAAGATATCATCCAGTATAATGAGGAAAGAAACATTGATCCGGAATTGCTGATCAATGGCCGCCGTCAGACCAATATCGGGGTTTTCCGTGCCTATCTTACGTCCTATCTTAAAAACAATCCCAATATCAACCAGGAAATGACCCTGATGGTCAGGCAACTGCAACCGACCGAAACAGGGCTTCCATTGGAAATTTACGCCTTCAGCCGGGTGCAGGATTGGGTTCGTTACGAAGCCGTCTCTTCTGATATCTTCGATCATGTGCTGGCCGGCATCCAGTTTTTCGACCTGAAATTGTTCCAGAGCCCATCCGGTTCCGATTTTCAGCATCTGGCAGAAATAACTAGCCATGACTAAGGTTTTCTATAAAGAAGAACAAAAGTTCAACCAATGGTGGATCTGGTTGCTCATTTTCTTTCTTACCGGCATATGGCTCTGGCAGCTGGTTCAACAGATATTTTTGGGAATCCCCTTTGGCAATAACCCCACTCCCGATTACGTGGTTTGGCTTACAGGCCTTTTCCCGCTGCTGGTTATTATCCTGTTCCGGGTTCTCTCACTCGAAACCATCATCAATAAAAACGGCGTCCATTACCGGTTCATACCCTTTCAACGAAAGGCAAAGGTTATCAAACCCACGGAGATCTCAGGTTTTGAGGTAAAACAATACAAGCCATTGAAAGAATACGGCGGTTGGGGCATCCGGACAGGCTTCGGGAAAAGATCATCAGCCTATAACGTCAGCGGTAACCAGGGGGCGCTCTTTCACCTGAAAAACGGTAAAAAATTCCTGCTCGGCACACAAAATCCGGCCTCGATCCGGTCAGCACTTGAAAAGATGATGCGGCGGGAGGAGATATTCCGCTAAGCCAGAGCATCCAACGGTATACAAAATATCACCAACCGAAAAATTTTTCTTGACTTTTTATTTTTATGTCGTATCTTTGACCGACCGTTCAACCATAAATTCAGATCATGCCCCGGACCGAAGTTCAGAACGAAGAGATCAGAGAATTGAAAAGAAACCTGATCATGCACACGGCACTGGATTTGTTTGCAAATAAGGGCTATTATACTACCTCCATCAGCCGGATCGCCCATGAAGCGAAGATATCCAAGGGGCTGATGTATCACTACTTCTCCAGCAAGGAAGAACTGATACTGGCCATTATGGAAAAAGGGATCAATAAATTGATGGACGTATTCGATCCCAATAAGGACGGGCAACTGACAGACGACGAAATCGAATTTCTTGTTGATCAAAGTTTCAGGATATTGCAGGAAAACACCGATTACTGGAAGCTTTATTTCGCTACAATGATCCAACCGGCTGTCCATAAACTGCTGATGGAAAGTTTCAAAGATTTGGTGCCCGGGATGCTGGGCATGATGGAAAGTTATTTCAGACGAAAGGGTGTGGAGAACCCGGTCGTGGAGGCCATTTTTTTCAGTGCTGTGCTGGATGGCGTTGGCATGAACTATGTCATGAACCCGGAAGGATTTCCTATAGAAGATATTAAATCCATTATCATTAAAAGATTTAAATAATATCAGATGATGAAAACCAATATTTTAATACTTGCAGTAATCATATCCATAAGCATTGCAATGGTTGGAAATAGTTCAGTGGCCCAGGAGCTTTCAGCGAAGGAGATTGTGGACAGGGCCAACCAGCTTGCCAACGGTGAAACCAGTTTTGGCAATCTAAAAATGACGATCGTCAGGCCAAACTGGTCACGGGAAGTGGAAATGAAAGCCTGGTCGATCCGGACGGAATATTCCATGATTTACATTACCGCGCCGGCGCGTGACAAAGGCCAGGTGTTTCTTAAAAGACAGAATGAAATGTGGAACTATATGCCCTCTATCGACAGGATGATAAAGATCCCTCCTTCGATGATGGGGCAGTCGTGGATGGGTTCCGATTTTACGAACGACGACCTGGTCAGGATGAACTCCATTGTGGAAGATTTTGAACACAAAATTACAGCGACGGAGTCCCTCGACGGTTATGAATGCTGGAAGATCGAACTGATCCCCAAGTATGATGCTGCCGTGGTTTGGGGAAAGATTTACCTGTGGATCTCCAAAAAAGAGTTTTACCAGTTGAAAGGGGAATATTTTGATGAAGACGGCGGCTTAGTGAACACGATGATCGCATCGGATATCAAAAAGATGGGAGACCGGTTTCTGCCCGGCAAAATGGTAATGATCCCTGCCGACAAACCGAAAAACCAGACCATCCTGGAAACGATCGACATGGATTTCGACATACCGCTGGAAGAGGGATTCTTCTCACAGCAGAACATGAAAAATATCAGGTAATATATTGTTATCATTGTTAGAGATCAAAGGATGAAAGAGTACTTGAAAATTGCCTGGCGGAACCTCTGGCGCAACAGAAGGCGGACCATCATCACAATAGCCTCGGTGCTGTTCGCTGTTTTCCTGGCGCTGATCATGCGCTCGATGCAGATCGGGACGTACGATTATATGGTCGAAAGCGCCGTAAAAAACTCCACGGGCTATATCCAGGTTCACGGGAAAGGTTACTGGGAAGATAAAAGCTTAGACAACTCCCTCATTTACAGCCAAGAACTGGAAGAAAAGATCAGGAACACCCCGAATGTCAGCAGTATAGTTCCGCGGCTTGAATCTTTCGCCCTTGTGTCATATGGTGTGCAAACGAAAGGTATTGCCGTCATAGGCACTGTCGCCGGCCTGGAGGATAACGCCTCCGGCCTGCAAAATCGCCTGGTAAAAGGCAATTACCTGTCTGAAAATCAAAAGGGAGTTCTCATACCGGAAGGGCTGGCCGATTACCTGAAAGTTGACATCGGAGATTCCATCGTCCTGCTTGGCCAGGGTTATCATGGGGTTACAGCAGCTTCATTATCGGAAGTAACCGGGATCGTCAGGTTCCTGCAACCCGACATGAACAACCAGTTGTTGTACATGGATCTTCAGCAGGCGCAGGAGTTTTATGCGGCGCCGGATCACCTGACATCGGTATCGATCATGCTGGAAAACCCTGGAAAACTTAATCAAACAACCCAAATCCTTGCAGATATGGATCCGGACAATCTGGAGGTCATGACCTGGAAAGAGATGCTGGTGGAATTACTGCAATATATTGAGGGGGACAACATCAGCGGGTTGTTCATGCTTGGTATTCTTTATCTTGTCGTCGGTTTCGGCATACTGGGGACCATCCTGATGATGACCATGGAACGCCGCAAGGAGTTCGGCATTATGGTGGCGGTAGGCATGAAAAGACACAAACTCTCACTGATCATCCTGATCGAATCGATGGTGATCGGGATCCTGGGTGTGCTGGCGGGGATTTTGCTGAGCATGCCCATCATTGTCTATTTCTACCATCACCCGATTCAACTGACAGGCGAATGGGCAGACGCGGTCAAGGATTTCAATATGGAGCCCATCCTCCCCTTTGCATGGGAACCGGGATTTATCCTGAACCAGGGAATCGTGGTACTGATCATAACGCTACTGGCTTCCATATATCCCTTCCTGGTCATATCCAGGCTGAAAGTTGTGAATGCTATTAAGGGGAAGTAGGTATTGGGTATTGGGTATTGGGTATTGGGTATTAGGTATTAGGTATT
>JAWOHY010000247.1:0-16028 GCA_046484945.1 Bacteroidales bacterium | reverse complement strand
ACGGGCAGGATGTCGGTTCAGGACAAAAAGCATTATTACACCATGGCGCGGGGTTCGGTGTTCGAATGCGCAGCCATTCTCGACCTGCTTCATGAAATGGCAATTATTGAAGAAGAAAAATATAAGGAGTTGTACACCGGTTATGAGCAGTGCTCTAAAATGCTGCTCGCCATGTACCGCTCCATGGAACGTCAACAATAATAAATCTAAAATCCACACCCACACTTCAACCACACCCACACCCACACCCGCTTCACCCACACTTCAACCACACCATCCTCACACCCACACCCTCTTCGGGGCATAGCACAGTCCGGTCAGCGCGCCTGCTTTGGGAGCAGGAGGTCGCAGGTTCAAATCCTGCTGCCCCGACAAGTAAAGTCGATAGTCGTTAGTAGATAGTCGCCAGTCCCGCAAGGGATGATTGACATTGGCGGCAACGACCCCCATGTAAGTCCCAGTACCTCTCACCGCTTCACCAACTTTCCCACCATCACGCCCTTTTCATCAACCATCCGTATAATATATACCCCAGAAACCAACCCCGACAAGTCCATTATTGTTTGTTGTTCCGTGAGTTGGCGTGATATAAGCGGCTGACCGCTTATATTGTATATGGTCATAGATGTGTTCTTGTTTGTGGTATAATGGGGCAATTCAATGGTGATGGCGGAACTGGCCGGGTTTGGATATATATTGACTACCGGCTGACGACTATAGGCTGACGACTCATCAACTCCCACCATGCACGCTGATAAAACCTGTTCGAAGCTGTTGCAACCCGTGGCATTACCAGAGATCTGTGTCCAACCATTCGGCATTATAAGATATTCACAGATACTCTGCACATGGCAGGTGGATAAAGATGTATTGTCATGAATGTACAAAATGGTAATTGAGCCCGCATCGATATTATCAATACCCGACAGGCTGGTAAGGGAGCTGTTGTTACTAACCCCTATATCACCTCCGATTGATGTCAGGCTCTCCAGTCCCGTCAGGCTGTTCAGGTTATTATTGTAATAAATCCCAAGAGAACCTCCGATTGATGTTAGGCTATCCAGCCCCTTCAGGCTGGTAAGAGAAGAATTTCCACTAATTTCAATCCAACATCCAAGTTGCAGCATGCCCCCGATGGCAGTAAGGTTTTCCATGCCATTCAGGCTGGTAAGTGAAGTTTTGGTAATATAGAGAAGACCCCCGATGGAATTTACCATATCCAAGCCAGATAAACCCGATATATCAACTCCACTTATGATAACATCACCCTGCAATTCAGAACAATTGGAGAAAGCAGCTTGAAATATATCAATATCCGTTTGGGAATAAAAACGATAGTTGCCGTATGGCAGACAAGGCAATCCACCGCAGGCAGAGGCTACTTCCATAACGGTCTCACAGCCAGCAGCATTTTGGTATATCTCCACCACTCCAGCCGGTGCAACCAAATAATCACATAACCACTGGGCATTGCAGGTGGATAAAGAATTGTTATTTGTAATTCGAAGTTCACCCCCAATGGCAGTCAGGTTATCCAGGCCATTCAGGCTGGCTAATGAGTTGTTTGTAAAAATTGTTAAATAATCCCCGATGGAGGTCAGATTCTCCAGCCCTGTCAGGCTGGTCAGAGAATAGTTACCATAAATATCAAGATAATCCCCGATAGATATCAGATTGTCCAACCCCGACAGGCCAGTCAGGGCATTGTTAAACCAAATCTCAAGATAACTTCCGATGGACGTCAGATTGCCCAGCCCCGTCAAACTGGTCAGGGCGCTGTTAGACCTAATTTCAAGATAACTTCCGATGGACGTCAGATTCTCCAGCCCCGTCAGGCTGGTCAGGGAGATGTTGTCTCTAATACGAATATGACTCACAACGGAAGTCAGGTTGTCCAGCCCAGTCAAGCTGTTCAGGGCGCTGTTATAAATACTAAGACTACCCCCGATGGAATATATAATGTCTAATCCCGATAGATCCGTTATATTATTTCCACTTATGTAGACAATACCTTGCAATTCCGTGCAATCAGGAAAAGCAGACTGAAAATTATCAATGTCGGATTGGGAACTAAAATAATAGTTGCCATTGGGCAGACAAGGCATGCCCCCGCATTCATAAGCTACATCAATCACGCTCATGCAGCCAGTTGCATTGTTGCGGATATTCACCGCTCCAGTTGGTGCAGCTAAATAATCACATAACCACTGTTCATTGCAAGTAACCAACGAACTGTTCGAATATACAGAAAGATGACTCCCTATGGCAGTCAGGTTTTCCAGACCCGTCAGGCTGGTCAGGGCGCCATTAGCCCAGATCTCAAGATAATCTCCGATAGATATCAGATTCTCCAGCCCCTCCAGGCCGGTCATGGCGCTGTTAGACTGAATTACAAAATAACCCCCGATGGAAGCCAGGTTATCCAACCCCTCAAGGTTGGTTAAAGCGTTGTTATTATATAACGTAAAGAAATCCCCGATGGAAGTCAGATTCTCCAACCCCGTCAGGCTTGTCAGGGAACTGTTAGCCCCAATCCAGAAGCTACCCTCGATGGAGGTCAGGTTTTCCAATCCGGTCAGGCTGGTCAGTGAACTATTTGATCCAATACTAAGATTACCCCCGATAAAAGTCAGATTATCCAGCCCCGTGAGGCAGGTCAAAGCAGGATTTCCAGAAGAACCGTAATAGCTCCCAATTTGCAGGTCATCACCGATGACAGTCAGGTTCTCCAGCCCCGTGAGGCAGGTCAATGAGTCATTCCCATGAACAATAAGCCCCCCCCCAATGGAAGCAATGTTTTCCAGCCCCATCATGGTGGTTATAGAATTGTTGTACCTGATCCACAAGTCACCCCCGATAGATGTCAGGTTTTCCAGCCCCGTGAGGCTTGTTAGGGAATTGTTAGTACGAATACTTAGAGTACCACCAATAATAGTCAGGTTCTCCAATCCCGTCAGGGTGGTCAGGGAAATGTTATAATCAATACTAAGATTACCCCCGATAGAAGTAACATTTTCCAATCCTGACAGATCAGTTATATCAATACCATTAATGATTACGTTACCTTGCAATTCAGTGCAACTGGGGAAAACCACCTGGAAACTATCAACATCGGATTGGGTAGAAAAATAATAGTTGCCATAAGGCAGGCAGGGTATATCCCCGCATGCATCTGCTACTTCGATCACACTGTTGCAGCCATTTGCATTACTGTGAATATTTACCGGTCCAGCAGGTGCAGCCAGGTAATCACATAACCACTCTGCATCACAAGCAGACAACGAACTGTTAAAATAAACAGAAAGATACCCTCCTATCGTAGTCAAGTTCTCTATTCCCATCAAGCTAGTCAGGGCGTTGTTGTTAACAATCTCAAAATGACCCCCGATTGAAGTCAGGTTCTCCAACCCTGTCAGGCTGATTAGAGACTGATTCCAGCCCAAAGACGCACTACCAATTTCTAAACTCCCCTCGACGGAGGTCAGGTTGTTTAACCCCGTCAAGCCGGTCAGGTAACTGTTACCCCTAATTTGAAGATTACCCCCAATGGAAGTCAGAACGCTCAAACCATACAAATTCAATATTCCATTTCCACTGATGGTAACACTCCCTTCAATCTCCGTGCAGTTGGGGTAAGTGGTTTGAAAAAGATCAACCTGGTGTTGGTTCTTAAATGTTATACCCTGGGGAAGGCACGACTCGCAGGGCTGGTCAGGCTGTGCCGTTACGCCCCTGATTATCAGTAGAGCAATTGACAAGAAGCATAGATTTTTAGTTGAATTGAATTTTCTATTGTTCACATGTTAGGAATTCTGGTTTTAACTCCATATTTACGATGACAATATACGAATAATAATGATGGAAGTCAAGAAAAAGCCTTTTGTAACAACCTCCAACTATCAGGCGTCCCTGCCGGGACTGTAAAAAATATTAATTCGTCCCCCCTGTCAGACAATGGCCAATTATCGCTATATTTGACTGGCATTACAATCCTCTCCGGGATTAATTAAAACATCACAATAAAAACTGACCGGTATGGCAAAGCTCCTGAATAAAACAGCAGCCCAGAAGCTGGCAAAAAAAATCGATATCCGACTGGGCTCCAGCGGGATAGAGGCACTGAATGAAAGAATAGAAGAAATTATGAAAGAAGCGGCGTTGAGAGCCCGGAATGACCGCAGAAAAACCATCCTCGACCGGGATGTGATCCGGGAAAAAGACCTGTTTTCAATTTCTTAAATCACCCAGGCTTACAACCCGCTGCTGGTCTTCGTCCCAAAACCTGATTTTTAAGGATTTAAAACTCTCTATTAATGTGATCGGTTTTATATCCCTGAATATCTCATTTTCCTTATGGCATTTCGCCAGGTTATAATTGGGAATGGTGGGGCCCAAATGATGGACATGATGGAATCCGATGTTGCCGGAGAACCACTGCAAGATAGCAGGTAATTTGAAGAATGAGCTGCCCTCCATGGCCATGGTCTTATAATCCCAATCTTCCTGCCGGCACCAGATGACTTCATCAAACTGGTGCTGAAGATAAAACAGGTACACTCCCCCGATAGAAGCAAAATAAATGACCGGCAATTGTATCATCAGAAAAGCCTTCCACCCTATCAGCAGGTGCATCCCTGCAAAAATAAGCACCCAGATGGTATTGGTGAAATAAATGTTCAGCCGCTGTTTCCAGGTCATCAGCCTGGTGGTGAACCTGTTGCTGATCACAAATATAAAGAACCCCCCAATGCCCAGCAATACCAGTGGATGGCGATAAAGGCGGTACCCCAGGCGTTTCAGGGGGCTCAATGCTTTGTACTCCTTAACGGTGTAAGTCCACACATCCCCTATGCCGCGTTTATCCAGGTTGCCGACCGTCTGGTGATGCGTCCGGTGACTGTCGGTCCAGCGATGGTAGGGAGTAAATACCAAAATACCGCATACGCTGCCAATAATGAAGTTGAGCTTTCTGGATCTGAAGAAAGAACCGTGCCCGCAGTCATGAAATATGATAAAAATGCGGGTCAGAAATCCTGCTGCCAGGATGGTGATGGGCAGGGTCAGCCAGAAGGAAATATTCAGCGTATAGATCATTAAAATCCACAGTAAAATATAAGGTATAATGGAATTGATCAGTTGCCAGACACTGCTGGATATCCTGGGCTGATTGTAGCGGATGATGATCGTTTGCCAGGAGGGCGAAGCTGCCGGTGAATTGATGGGGGGCATGTTCTTGGGTATTGGTTATTGGGTATTGGTTATTGGGTAGTGGGTATTGGTTATTGGGTAGTGGGTATTGGGTATTGGGTATTGGTTCCTTGTTCCAAGATCGTTGAGGGATTTGATTCTCTATTTATGCTCTGTCTTTAAATGGATTCCGCTTTTTTTTATTGCGGTAATTGTCTTCCGGCCTTCTTTCCCTGAATTTTGACCCTTTTGAACCTCCTTTGGGGCCATATCCATTCGTTGATGATTTCTTTCTTTTGTCAGGCATTATATCCGACACTTCAACCCTGACCCTTACCCCTTCAAAACGCACATCCTGGAAAGCTTTCAGAACATCTTCCCGGAAATTTTTATCCACTTCGAAAAACGACTTCTTCTGTCCCATTTCGATCCTGCCTACGGGTATATTTCTGTTGCGCGTAGCTTCGTTGATCAGGCCGATCAGGCGTGCAGGGTTCAGGCCGTGATGGAAGCCTGCATTGATGCGCAAGGAAATAAAATCCCCGTTCCTGTTTCTGTTTCTTTCATCTTTTTGCGCCCTGGCCACGTTCAGGTCGGGCGTGTTCTTGTAATAATTCAGGAAACGGTTGAATTCCACTGAAACAAAATGCTTGATCAGGTCCTCGCGCGACAGCCATTCAAGTTTTTTAACAATGACCGGCAGGAATTGTTCAATCTGGGCTTCGTCAACTTCAATCTTTTCCACCCTGTCTACCAGGTTAAAAAGCTGCTTTTCGCAAATCTCAATACCGGTTGGCACTTTTTTAGCTTCAAACTTTTTCCCTGTCATCTTCTCAATATCCTGGATCTTGCGTGATTCCCTCGTATGGATAATGGATATGGCAATACCGCTCTTGCCGGCCCTGGCCGTTCTTCCGGTACGGTGAATGTACACTTCATTATCGTCGGGCAGGTCATAATTGATGATGTGTGTCAGGTCATGCACATCCAGACCGCGTGCCGCCACATCGGTTGCTACCAGCAGCTGAAGCTGTTTGTAACGGAAGCGGTTCATCACATGGTCGCGCTGGGCCTGCGACAGATCACCGTGCAGGGCATCGGCATTGTAACCATCGGCCATCAGCTTGTCGGCCACCTCCTTGGTAACCTGGCGCGTGCGGCAGAAAACGATGCCATAAATGCTGGGATAGATATCGACAATCCTTTTCAGGGCGGCATACCGGTCTCTGGCATGGACAGTATAAAACTCATGCCGGATATTATCGGCGCCCTTGTTGCGGTTTCCCACGGTCACTTCTTCGGGACTGTTCATGTATTTCCGGGCAATGGCAGCGATTTCCCCGGGCATCGTGGCCGAAAAGAGCAGTGTCCTTTTTTCTTCGGGCATTTCAGCCAGGATAATATCGAGGTCATCCTTAAACCCCATGTTCAGCATCTCATCGGCCTCGTCCAGCACGAGCCAGCGGATAAAGGCCAGCTTCAGGGCTTTCCGGTTGATCAGGTCCATGACACGTCCGGGTGTTCCTACCACCACCTGGCAACCGGCTTTCAAGGCTTTGATCTGGTTCCGGATATCTGCTCCGCCGTAAACTGCGACAGTTTTGAATCCGGGTATATGTTTGGCGTATTTTCCCATGTCACCGGTGATCTGCATGCACAGCTCACGGGTGGGGCATAAGACAATAGCCTGGATCTCAGGCGATTTCATGTCAGCCAGATGAATAAGCGGCAGGCCAAAAGCCGCCGTCTTGCCGGTGCCGGTCTGGGCCAGTGCGATCAGGTCTTTCTCCGTGTTTAACACCAGGGGAATGATCCGTTCCTGTATTGGGGTGGCTTCAGAAAAGCCAAGTTCGATGGTTGCGCGAATAAGCTCATCACGCAAGCCGGTTTCTTCAAAGGTCATGTTTGTGATTTCTTCGGTTTTCCGGGATAACCCGGAGGATATGCGGCAGCAAAGGTACTGTTATTTATTGATTTACCGCTATTTTCTTTTTCTATCTTTGTTAAAAATACTATAGATGAAATACATCGGAGCCCATGTCAGCGCATCCGGCGGTGTCGAGAACGCCCCCTTGAACGCGCAGAAGATCGGTGCAAAAGCATTTGCCCTTTTCACAAAGAACCAGAAACAGTGGAAATCAGCTCCATTGACCGAAAAAAGCATGGCCCTTTTCAGGGAAAACTGTGAGAAAACCGGTATCCGGCCTGATTACATCCTGCCTCACGATGGCTATCTCATCAATCCCGGCAGCCCCGATCCCGAAATGCTCGAAAAATCGCGTGCCGCCCTGCTCGACGAGATGCAGCGCTGCGAATTGCTCGGGCTGACCATGCTGAACTTCCACCCGGGCGCGCATCTCAATAAGGTGACCGAGGAAGATTGCATGAAAACGATCGCCGAAACGATCAACATCATCCTGCAAAAAACCAAAGGGGTTACGGCTGTTATCGAAAACACCGCCGGGCAGGGCAGCGCCATCGGCCACCGCTTTGAGCAGTTACGTTATATTATTGACCTGGTTGACGATAAAAGCCGTGTCGGGGTTTGCATCGACACCTGCCACGCCTATGCCGCCGGGTACGATATCAAAACGGAAGAAGGCCATGAGCAGACCTTCCGGGCATTCGACCAGGTTATCGGGTTATCTTACCTGAGGGGATTTCACCTGAACGATTCCCGCAAAGGGCTGGCTTCCCGGGTCGACCGCCACGAAAGCCTTGGAAAGGGAACACTGGGCCGGGAGCCCTTTATCCGGATCATGAATGATGATCGGTTCGACAACATGCCGATCATCCTGGAAACGCCCGACGAGGAGCGCTGGGCAGAAGAAATCAGTTGGCTGTATAATGTTGTTAGGTAATACCCAATACCCAATAACTAAACCTCAAACTCCAGTAACCCCTCTCCTTCCTTCAGTCTCTTATTCATCCCCATTCCCTGCTGATTGACATCTTTCCTGCTTTTCGTATCATACTCCGGCATCAGTCGCTGGCCAATGGGTTTCAGCAACTGGGGCCCTTCGGCGCGTGGATTTTTGATGGCCGGATCGATCGGGTAGGCATTCATCAGCTCCGCAGGATAGGGTTTCAGCATGGCTGTCACATCCGATAACGGCAAATCATTGCTCAGCCAGGATTGTTCCAGGTGCCGGGGCAGGATCACCGGGGAGCGATGGTGAGGGATTTTTTGCAGCAGTTCGTTGGCAGTTGTGGTGATGATCGCGAAGGAATGGATAATTTCACCGGTTTCGGGGTTGGCCCACCTGTCCCATATGCCGGCAAAGACAAACGGCCTCTCCCCTTCCCTGAGATAAACCACGTAAGGCTTTGAGAGCTTTTCTCTGGTTGTTCCTTCGATGAAGCAATCGGCGATCACCAGGCAGCGCTGTGAGCGGATGGGCTTACGGAAAGAAGGCTTGGTGATGATCCCTTTGGCGCCGGAATAGCCGGGTTGATCCTCCGGGTTATGGTCGCCTTCCGACCGGGCATTGATCAGGGCCATCGGTTTTTTGGCCCAGAACGGTGCCATGCCAAAACGGAACAGGTCAAGCTGGCGTGGGTTTTCACTGGTGATCACCGGGGCATAATTACCCGGGGAGATGTTGTACGAAGGCTTGAATGCAAAATCGGCCGGCGCGGTCACATTGAACCGCTTCTCGATCAGCTCAACTTTCTGAACCAATACATATCGTCCGCACATAACATCAGGGTTTAAGGCAGGTTCTCGATCTTCTGCATCACTTCGTCCATATAGGGGGCCAGTGACATGTTTGGGACCAGTCCCACGATAATAACCAGAAAACGGTCCACCTGCCTGACCAGTATCCTGTTCCCTTTATTGTCCTTGCAGGTATAACCCTGGAACGACATGGCCACATCGGAAAAACGCTTGTTCGCCAAAATACTCTGCCTGGAAGATGTCAAAACTGCCTGTGCAGTAGTGACATTATCATATTTCAATACAATGCGGTGGTGATCACCGGGTGTACAGGCAATCCCTTCGCGGATCTCAAACAAATCCCTGAAATCAAAATAGTAAAAATTAGACAGCGCCAGGTTGCCTTTCATGAATACTGTTTTTTCTCCGGCATTCATTGCCTGGAACACTTCTACCAGGTATGGATATCCCCCATCATCTTCGATGTTATCACAAATCATTTTCGCCAGTTTGGTCAAAGGCGGTATATCTTTGTGCTGGCGCGACGACCAGGAAATGTTCACATAATAGTTGCCTTGCCAGAAAGCGATATAGTCGTTTCGAACTGCTGATACATTCCCGTATGTTTTGCACCATTCCGCCGTTTGCTGCATCAGGCTGAATATGCCGTATCCGGCAGAGGGATCGATCATTTCATAAATCTCCACCAGGATGACGGTATGCGCCGGGTCATTATAGGTTACGGAAACAACCTGTGTGAATCCGTACTCGTAATAGATATCCGCTCCGCCATTGATCAGGTCGAACAGCTTATCACCGGGATAAACCCTGGGGGCTTTGTTGTATTGCCATCCCTGCAGGCTTTCCAGCGCCGGCAGGACACTCCGTATATCTTTTTGCCCCCGTGCAGGCAGGATCAAACAGATAACCAACAGCGGAATAACGAAGACATATTTAAAACATCTCATATTCTCAAGTGCTTAATTCCACCACGTTCAATTTGGAGAGATCGGTTTCACCGATACCCAGTGCATGGGCGCTGGTCAGGGTAACGATTTCATCCGGGGTCATATCGAGGCAGGTGGCCCCGAAAGAATCGACCGCCAGTGGATCTGTTCCGGCAACCACCAGGTCGAGTTGTTTCAGAGGGCCGGGGCCGCCCGGGCCGTTACCGGTGATAAATTCAATAGCATCGGCCACAATGAGGTCCGGTTTCCTGACCAGGTTGAGATCGGCGATGCACTGGCCAAGGTATTCCGGATCGTTTCGAACCCCCGAACCGAGATGGAAAGTGATATTGGTCTTCCGTGTCAGTAATCCCATCATATTTTTCAATGCCCCGGTCAGGATTGCCCCGGCATGGTGCTTCAAAATGGGGATATTGATAAAGACATCCACTTCAAATATTTTGCGAATGATCTCTATATCGTTCAAATGAACGGCTCCCTCTATGGTTTCCATCACCATAAAATCATCTTCATTATATTCCGCCGGGAATGTATTGCTTTTGACCTGTACCAATTCATCCAGCAGGTAACGGTGTTTCGCAAAGTTGTCACTGCGCTGGAAATACTCTTCTTTCACTACCTGCAGCATGGTGATCTCCCGGGCGCCTGCCTCCCAGCAAAGGAATATCATGGCGAGGGCGATATCAGGGTGGGGATAGGTACCCGGGTGCCTGAAGGCTGAATTGATAAGGAATCCCACAGAATCACCCGGCGACACAAACTTCCTGATCCCGCCCAGTTCATGAATCGCTTTCAGGGTAGCATGATAGTAATCGGTAGATTTGACCAGGCAAAGGTCAGGGGTTAGCGGATTGCCAAAAAGCCTCAGCGGGTTTGATCCCAGGATCAATCCACCCGCCAGTAATCCGGTTCCCCGGAAAATAAATCGTCTTCGGTTCATCGTTTAGTTACAAATCGTAGGTTAAAAATAGAAATTTTATCCAAGAAGTTATTTAAGCGGGAAATAAATATTGGTTAGCCATTTGGCGGTATCGGGCTCTGTCATGGGGCCCGCCACATACTCTTCGATCGGTCCGCCCACCGTTTCCAGTCCAAATTCCGACACAAACTCATCCATTGCAACATACAGGTACATGGTTCCGTCATATGCCCCGAAATGCTGACCCATCAGTGCCAGTGTACCGGGCATTGTCCTGAATTGCACCCGTCCTTTTCCGGTTACTTCTTTATGAACAGGAACGCAATTCTCAAAAACCGTGAATTGGTTTTCCTCGTCCCATTTATAATAACAGCTCATGGGATAACCGGCATTTTCCAGCCGGTTGGCTTTCATAAAACCGGCCAGTTCTCCGAACAATTCCGCCATTTTCACATTCAGGTCCGACCAATTGCACGAATCCTTAATAGAAATGACGTTCTTTTCAGGCATTTGCGTTAACTGCAGCTCCGGCGGATCAGGCATGGCTTCGGCTACTTCCTTCAGCCGCTCTAGCCCGTCAATGAAGAAAGGCTCCATCATTCCAGGCATGAGCAGTCCTATATATCTTCCCCCCGGATACCCCATATCGGGAACATCAACGCCCCAGGTGACCAGCGTCCCGTCGTCAGTTTCTTCAAATTCGAAATAATTATAAGCTTCGCCTTCCTGCCCGAAATCGAGTAAAGAAGCCACTCGTTTGTAAGGAATGCTTTCGGTAATGGTCATACTGCCGTCGCCATGTTTTTTGCTTATCCAGGTTGTTTTGGCACCCACACCCATAGCCGGGCCTTCATAGGTGCTCACCATGTCCGGGTCTGTCGTATCCCATGGCGACCACGCGCTCCAGTTCTGGTAGTTATTCACCTGTTTGAAGATAAGGCTGGCCGGTTTGTCGATCACGATCGATTTTTTCATGGACACGCTTTTGGGTAAGAAGAGGGCAATGATAAAAAATAGTGCCACCAGGATAAGAAGGATGATTCCGATGATCTTCAGGGCTTTCATAAGAGTTAGTTTAAATTTTTATGAAATGATTCAGGAAATTAAATGATTGATTGATAAGTACAAATATATACAATTATTTATTAACCGACGGATTAGTAGTCCGACGACTGAAGCCGTCGATTCCAAATTTTGTAACATGCTCTGAACCAACGGCTTTAGTCGTTGGAGCACGAACCATAACCAACGGCTTTAGTCGTTGGGGCACGAACCATAACCAACGGCTTTAGTCGTTGGAGCACGAACCATAACCCACAAAAAAAGTGTCCCGGTCAGGGGACACTCTTTTATCTGTTGAAATAATGATCTGTTCTATTTCACCTTATCCACGATGGCTTTGAAGGCTTCGGGGTTGTTCATGGCCAGGTCGGCCAGTACTTTCCGGTTAATTTCGATGTTGTTTTCCTTGAGTTTCCCCATGAAAACCGAATACGACATATCGTGTTCCCTGACGGCGGCATTGATCCGCTGGATCCACAGGCTGCGGTAATCGCGCTTTTTGAGTTTTCTTCCAACGTAGGCATAGGTGAGGCTCTTCTCGTAGGCATTCTTGGCCACGGTCCACACGTTTTTCCGCCGGCCCCACTGGCCTTTCACCCGGTCGAAGACTTTCTTTCTTCTTGCTTTTGAAGCAACTGCATTGACTGATCTGGGCATAATTTTCCGATTTTTACTTCAGCGGCCTATATTTCACGACTCTTTGTGGCTGGAAGTAAGTTAACACTGATTGAATTACTGAAGCATCTGTTTCACGTTCTTCTCGTCTGCGGCCGACACTTCGGTGAATTTGCCAAGATTCCTTTTACGTTTCTTGGACTTCTTCGTCAAAATGTGGCTTTTGTAAGCATGCTTCCTCTTGATCTTACCGGTGCCGGTTTCGCTGAAACGCTTCTTGGCTCCGGATTTTGACTTCATTTTAGGCATTGTTTGTTATATTGATTGTTATTTTTTCGGTGCGACCACCATGATCATCCGCTTTCCTTCCAGTCGCGGCAACTGCTCCACCTTGCCATATTCCTCCAACTCCGCCGCAAACTTTAACAACACGTATTCCCCTTTCTCCTTGTAAATAATCATCCTCCCCTTAAAAAAGACATCGACCTTCACTTTTGCCCCTTCTTCCAGGAACTTGATGGCATGCTTCAGTTTAAAGTTGAAGTCATGATCATCGATATTTGGGCCGAGCCTGATCTCCTTGACGACTATTTTCGCCGATTTTGCCTTGATCTCCTTTTGCTTTTTCTTTCTTTCGTAAAGAAATTTCTTGTAATCAACTACTTTACAAACCGGCGGGTTGGCTGTGGGAGAAATTTCAACCAGATCCAACCCCTGTTCTTCTGCCAGACGCAGTGCATCTTTGATATTATATATCCCGATCTGGACGTTTTCCCCGACAACACGGACCACAGGGGCTCTGATCAAATGGTTGATCTTGAAAGGCTCTTCCCTGGGCCTGTGATCCCGGCGCGGGTATCTGCTTCTGAATGGATACGATGTTGCTATAAAAAGTTCCTCCTATTTTAGTTAGACATATTTTAATTTTCCGATGGGTTAAAGACCTTTCAACAATTCTTCCAGCTCAGCGTTGATCCGGCTGATAAAATCCTCCAGGGCGTATGAACCCAAATCACCCTCACCGTGCTTCCTTACCGACACCGTTCCGGAAGCTTCTTCCTTTTCGCCGACGATCAGCATGTAAGGTATTTTTTTCAATTCCGCATCCCTGATCTTCCGGCCCGTTTTTTCACTGCGTTCGTCAACAAGGGCGCGAATGTCTGAATTTTTCAGCAAATGTAGAACTTTTTTTGCATAATCCTGGTATTTATCGCTGATGGGCAGGATAATCGCCTGGTCCGGGGTGAGCCAGAGGGGGAAATTGCCTGCGCAATGCTCCAGCAGCACGGCTACGAACCGCTCCATGGAGCCAAATGGCGCCCGGTGGATCATGATCGGACGGTGCTTCTCGTTGTCGCTGCCGGTGTACTCCATGTCGAAGCGTTCCGGCAGGTTGTAATCGACCTGTATGGTGCCAAGCTGCCACTTGCGGCCCAGGGCGTCGCGCACCATAAAATCCATCTTGGGTCCATAAAATGCGGCTTCTCCTTCCACAACCGTGTATTCAAGACCCGATTCCCGGGCTACTTCAAGAATTGCCTTTTCCGACCGCTCCCAGTTTTCATCCGTACCGATGTACTTTTCCTTGTTATCGGGGTCCCTTAATGATATTTGCGTAATGAAATCCTTAAAATCGAGCGCTTTAAAAATAAGCAGCACGATATCGATCACTCCTTTGAATTCATCTTTGAGTTGATCGGGGGTGCAGAAGATATGGGCGTCGTCCTGTGTAAAACCGCGCACCCGGGTGAGGCCGTGCAGCTCGCCGCTTTGTTCATAGCGGTATACCGTTCCGAACTCGGCCACGCGCCACGGCAGGTCTTTGTATGACCTGGGCTTGCTCTTGTATATCTCGCAATGGTGGGGACAGTTCATCGGTTTCAGGAAAAACTGCTCCCCTTCAATGGGTGTGTTGATCGGCTGAAAGGAATCCTTACCGTATTTGGCCAGGTGGCCTGACATTTTGTACAGCTCCACATTCCCGATGTGCGGGGTGATGACCTGCACGTAGCCGGCGCGGCGCTGCACTTTCTTCAGGAAATTCTCCAGTCTTTCCCTGAGTTCGGCGCCTTTCGGCAGCCATAGGGGCAGGCCCGATCCGACTCTCTGGGAGAAGGTAAAGAGTTCCAGGTCGCGGCCCAGGATGCGGTGGTCCCGTTTTTTGGCCTCTTCGAGCATGACCAGGTAATCATCGAGCTCCTTTTGTTTCGGGAAGGTGATGCCATAGATGCGGGTGAGCATCTGGCGTTTTTCGTCGCCGCGCCAGTAAGCCCCGGCAATATTGAGCAGCTTGACAGCCTTGATGACGCTGGTGTCGGGCAGGTGCGGGCCGCGGCACAGGTCGGTGAAAGTACCCGATTCGTAAAAAGTGATCTCGCCGTCGCTCAGGTCGGAGATCAGCTCGATCTTGTATTCGTCGCCCTTTTTGGTAAAAAAATCGAGGGCATCTTTCTTGCTGACATCCCGGCGTTTAAAGCTTTGTTTTTCCCTGGCCAGCTTAAGCATCCTCTCCTCGATCTTTTTCAGGTCCTCATCCGTGATGGTGTGCCCGTTCAGGTCGATATCGTAATAAAAACCATTCTCGATATCGGGCCCGATCCCGAATTTTACTCCGGGATACAGTTGCTCGATCGCCTCCGCCATCAGATGGGCCGAGGAATGCCACATGGCTGCTTTGCCTTCCGTATCATTCCAGGTCAGTAATTGCAGTTTCACGTCTTCCCTGATCGGACGGGTGGCATCCCAGACTTCGCCATTGACCTTGGCAGCCAGAACGTTGCGTGCCAGGCCTTCCGATATGCTTTGGGCAATCTCAAGGCCGGTCACCCCTTCCGGGAACTGTCGGACCGAATGATCGGGAAATGTGACGTTTATCATGGGTTAGGCTTCCTTTCTAAAAAATTGGGTGCAAAAGTACGGAAAACATTGGAGATGGCAAATTATAATTTGAATTTTGAGTTTTGAGTTTTGAGTTTATCGATAGTAAGCGGTTTAAACGCATATCCTGATTTATGCATGGCCGTAAAGATTTACCCCCCCTGCCTCCCGGCGAGGAAATTACGCGATGGTCAATAATGTGCTGACTGGTATCTTGTAAAAACAATAAATCAATCAGGAATAAAACATCTCAGGCAGTCCTGGTTTTAGGTAGAAGCAGAAGGCCGAAGAAGATCGTGAAGAACAGGTAAACGGCAACAATACCCCATTATTTGGAAATAAGCCCCCTGATACCTGAAAATGAAAGCTTGCAAACTTCTAGAACTTCGACCTGTCAAAATGCTCATCAGCTCCCTGCTGGAATATAGCGCCACATTTCGGCAATATTGCCATCTTCTATGAGGAAGTCAGCCATCGCCGGTACTACGATGAGTCCTTCATTCAGGGAGTCCTCAATATATTCGGGACGCCTGTAGTGGTCACTAAGCACAGAATGGTAAGCATACCGGACCGCAACCCAATTCCCCTCGGCAACGATGTTATCGATCTCTATTTCAATGCTCTCATAAGGCATTCGGGCTCTTCTCAGGTAGTCAATAAATTCCTGAATATTTGTTGTTTTAACTTTGCCCGCGTCGTAATATCTGCAATCGGGCGCGAGAAGCGCCTTTACAGCCTCTTC
>JAWOHY010000206.1:0-6859 GCA_046484945.1 Bacteroidales bacterium | reverse complement strand
TCACCCCCGACCTGCTTCCCGCCGACCTGATCGGTACCATGATCTACAGCCAGAAAAAGGAAGAATTCCTGGTCAGGAAGGGGCCAGTATTTGCCAATTTTATCTTAGCGGACGAGATCAACCGCTCCCCGGCCAAGGTGCAGAGCGCCCTGCTGGAAGCCATGCAGGAACGGCAGGTCACCATTGGCGACAAAACCTATCCCCTGGAAGAACCTTTTATGGTGCTGGCCACCCAGAACCCCATCGAGCAGGAAGGCACCTACCCTCTGCCCGAGGCGCAGGTGGACCGCTTCATGCTGAAAGTGGTGATCGGCTATCCCGACAAGGAAGAGGAGAAAATGATACTCAGGCAGAACATTATGAAGACCTTCCCGGAAACACAGACCATCATCAACCCGGCCGACATCATGAAGGCCAGGGATGTGGTCAGGGAGGTCTACCTGGATGAAAAGATCGAAAATTATATCACAGATATCGTCTTTTCATCGCGCTATCCGACCGAGTACAAGCTGAGCCGTTTCGAGCCGCTGATCCAGTATGGCGCATCGCCGCGTGCCAGCATCAACCTGGCCCTGGCGGCCAAAGCGCTGGCGTTCATCAAACGCAGAGGATATGTGATCCCTGAAGACATCCGGGCCGTCGCCCACGACGTCATGCGCCACCGCCTCGGGCTCACCTATGAGGCGGAAGCCGAGAACGTGACACCGGAGGATATTATCAATGAGATACTGAATACAGTTGAAGTACCATGAAACAGTTCAAAGTTCATAGTGCAAAGTTCAAAGTTGAGTTTTATAGTTATAAGTGTTGAATCTAATTTGCATTCTTAATCATACTCTGAACTTTAAACTTAACTATGAACTTTGAACTTTGAACTGATCTTTGCACTTTGAACTTTGAACTTTGAACTAATTAGCGTGGAAACAAGCGAAATCTTAAAGAAAGTCAGAAAGATCGAGATCAAGACCCGGGGGCTGTCGCACCAGGTCTTCTCCGGTCATTACCACTCCGCCTTCAAGGGGAAGGGAATGGCTTTCAGTGAGGTTCGCGAATACCAGTATGGCGATGATATCCGGAATATCGACTGGAATGTCACTGCCCGGTTCAATCATCCTTTTGTCAAGATTTTCGACGAGGAGCGCGAACTGACCGTCATGCTCGTTATCGACGTGAGCGGATCCAATGAATTCGGTACCAGGCAGCAGCTCAAAGAGGAACTGATGACCGAAATCGCTGCCGTGCTGGCTTTCAGCGCGATCCATAATAATGACAAAGTGGGGGTTATCTTCTTCAGCGACAGGATAGAGAAGTTCATCCCACCAAAAAAAGGAAAATCACACATCCTGCGGATCATCCGGGAACTGATCGGATTTCATCCCCGGAGCCAGAAGACCAGCATTGCCGAAGGGATGCGCTTCCTGACCAATGCGATCAAAAAACGCTGCATCGCCTTTGTCATTTCCGATTTCATGGATCAGAACTTCGACCAGGCGCTGCGCATTGCCAGCCGTAAGCACGATATCGTGGCAGTAAGGGTTTATGACCGCCGGGAGGCGGAAATCCCGAAAATAGGCCTGGTGAAAATATTCAACAAGGAGACCGGGAAATCGATGTGGGTCGACACCAACGACCCCGGGTTGCGCAGCAATTTCAAAAGTTACTGGGGACATCATGAACACCAACTGAACCAGATGTTCAAAAAGCTGGGGGTTGATGCCGCCACCATCCCGACCGGTGAAAACTATGTCAGGCCACTGATGAATCTTTTCAAGTTAAGGGAATCAAGGTTTTAAATGTATAAAAGGGTCGTACATATCATCATTTGCGTTATCATTTCCGGATGGTTCGCCAATGCCCACGGGCAATATACAGGCGCGACCGCCCGTCTCGACACCAACAGCATCCTGATCGGCGACCAGATCGGGCTGGACCTTACCGTTACCGTGCCGGCCGGGCAGTTTGTCCAATGGCCCCTCTTTATCGATACACTGGTGCGAAACGTGGAGATCCTGCGCAAGTCTGGCATTGACACCGTCGCTTCCGCGTCGGATTATTATACGATCCGGCAGAAACTCTTCATCACTTCCTTCGATTCAGGGTTATATGTCATCCCTCCGCTGCATTTCAGATACTTCAGCAAAGGCGACACCCTTTCGTTCTTCACGGAAACCATGCCATTATACCTTGAAGTGAACACATTGGAGGTTGACCCTGACCAGGATATCAAGCCGATCAAGCCCCCGCTCCGGGCGCCGGTCACCTTCCGGGAAATGCTGCCCTGGATGGGCCTGATCCTGCTGGCAGCACTGCTGGCCTTTGCCCTCATTTATTTTATGAGGAAAAAGAAAAAAGCCCCGCCGGTTGCTCCCACAAGGCTCAAACCGACCATCCCGCCCTACGAGGCGGCCATAGAAGCGCTGCATGCCTTGCGGCAGAAAAAACTCTGGCAGGCCGGCCGGGTGAAGGATTATTACTCTGAACTGACCGATATCGTAAGAGAATATATCGAGCTCAGGTTCGGTGTCAGGGCGCTGGAAATGACGACCGTTGAGATTGAAGCAGCCCTGAAGACACTGGCCATCAATGATACAGCCAGGGAAAAGCTTCACCAGACACTTTTACTGGCCGATCTTGTGAAATTTGCCAAAGCGCAGCCGCTGCCGCTGGAAAACGATACCAGCATGGAACATTGTGTTGATTTTGTTAGAGAAACAAAGCCTTCGAAAGAGGGTTTGACTGCCGGCGACGGCCAGGTCAATTTAACGGATAACGATACGGAAAACTGATGTTAGAGAATATCACATTTGCCAACCCCGGATTTTTGTACCTGCTGGTATTGCTGCCGCTGCTGGCGGCCTGGTACCTGTTCAGGCAGGGGAAAAGCATGCCTACGCTCCAGGTTTCCGATTCCCGCGCTTTTGAGAAGACCCCCCGCAGCATCCGGCATTACCTTTACCATGCCCTGTTCGTTTTCCGGCTCCTGGCCATTGGCCTGCTGATTGTCGCATTTGCCCGGCCGCAATCGACAACGAAAAGGCAGGATGTCACCATCGAAGGGATCGATATTGTGCTTGGACTCGACATTTCGGGCAGTATGCTGGCCCAGGATCTGAAACCCGACCGGCTGGAGGCTGCCAAGAATATCAGTTATGATTTCTTTTCCGGCAGGCCCAACGACCGGATCGGGCTGGTCATCTTTGCCGGGGAAGCCTTTACACAATGTCCGCTGACGACCGATCATAACATACTGAAAGATATGCTGGACGGCATCAAAAGCGGCATGATCGAAGACGGCACGGCCATCGGGGACGGATTGGCCACCGCCATCAACCGCCTGAGGGAGAGCAAGGCTGTTAGCAAGGTGCTTATCCTGCTGACGGATGGGGTGAACAATGCCGGGTCCATCGACCCGCTCTCGGCAGCCGAGATCGCAAAAATATATGCTGTACGGATCTACACGATCGGGGTCGGAACGCATGGCTTTGCCCCATACCCCGTTCAAACCATGTTTGGAACCCGTTATCAAAGCATGGAGGTGCAGATCGATGAAGAACTGCTTGAAAAAGTGGCCAATATGACGGATGGCAGATATTTCCGGGCAACGGACAATGCCAGCCTGCGGGATATATACACGGAAATCGATCAGCTCGAAAAATCAAAGATTGATGTGACCGAATTCCGGAAAAAACATGATGAATATCTGCCCCTGGCCTTTTTGGCATTGCTGTTACTTGCCCTGGAGTCGTTATTGAGATTAACCGTTTTAAAAACACTGCCCTGATGTTTAGGTTCGAACATACGGAATATCTCTGGGCGCTGCTGCTGATCCCGTTCTTCAGCCTGTTGTTTTTACTGTACTTCCTCTGGAAAAAAAGGGCTATCAGGAGGTTTGGCGAGACCGGCGTGATCATGCAACTGATGCCTTTGTTATCGTTCAGGCGCCAGGCTTTAAAGTTTGTGCTTGTGATGCTGGCCCTGGCATCCCTCATCATTGGCCTGGCCAATCCCCAGGCAGGTTCCAGACTGGAGAAATCGCAGCGCAAAGGGGCCGATCTGATGATCGCCCTGGATGTGTCGAACAGCATGCTTGCCAAAGATATCCAACCCGACCGGCTGACCAGGGCCGTGCAGGGGATCTCAAAACTGATCGATCAGCTGGAGGGCGACCGGATCGGAATCATTATCTTCGCAGGAAAAGCCTATATACAGCTACCTATTACCACCGATTATTCAGCAGCGAAAATGTTTCTTTCCACCATATCGACCCAAAGCGTTCCAACACAAGGGACAGCTATTGGTGAGGCCATCCGTCTGTCCCTGCAATCTTTCGGCGAAGATGACCGGAGCAAGGCGATTATTATTATCAGCGACGGCGAAGATCACGAGGGGGATGTGCTGGATGCTGCCAGGGAAGCTGCCGGCATAGGGGTGCGGCTATTCACCATCGGAATGGGCTCGCCGGATGGCACACCCATCCCGCAATACAATGGATTGAACCGGCAGACCGGCTTCCGGACCGACCGGCAGGGGCAGGTGATCATCTCCAGGCTGGATGAGGTGGCCCTGCAACAAATCGCCTCCATTGGCAATGGAATATATATCAGGGCCTCCACCGGACAGGACGGCCTCGGCAGAATAATGGATGAAATCAACGCCCTGGAGAAACAGGAAATTGAAACAAAAATGTTTGCTGAATACGAAGGGAAATTCCAGTACTTCCTGGCGCTGGGCATCCTTTTTCTGATACTGGAAATTCTGGTGGCTGAAAGAAAAAGCAAATGGTTAAACAAAATCCGGCTATTTCACCGTTAATAGTGTAAGCATGTCACTTCAACGCATTCATATGGTCATTATTCTTGTCATCTTTGCCTTTGCCTCAGAGGCTCAGCAGGAGAACCGGCATATCCGCAAGGGAAACCGGAATTACCAGGATGGCGATTACAAGAAAGCGGAGATTGACTACATCAAATCCATCGAGGCTTCCAGGTCGAACCCAAAAGGGGTTTTCAACCTTGGAAACGCGTTGTATCAGCAACAAAATTACATGCAGGCGACTGCTGTGTATGATACGCTGCGAACCTACAGGATGGATGACGATCTGCGCTCCGGGGCGTACTACAACCTGGGCAATTCCATGCTTAAGACAGCTTTGGACAGCGCCCACCTCGCACCGCAGATCCTGCCGTCGACGATTGAATCATACAAGCAATCGCTCCGGTTAAATCCGGACGACATGGATGCCAAATATAACCTGGCTTATGCGCAGCATCTCCTGGAAAGATCCCAGCAGCAGCAAGACCAGCAGCAGGAGCAACAGCAGGAACAACAGCAGAATGACGAGCAGGAACAACAGGAACAGCAGCAGGAGCAGCAGCAGGAGCAAGAGCAGGATGAGCAGGCACAGCAGCAGCAGGAAGATATGCAGCAGGAAGATATGCAGCAGATATCCAAAGAAGATGCAGAGAGAATACTGGAAGCGTTAAAAAATAATGAGAAGCAAACCCTTGAGAAACTGAAGCAGGATCAAATCCGGCAAATGAGGGTCGTCCGATCCGAAAAAGACTGGTAATTTTACAATCATTTGAAACCAACCATCGACATACAGATGTTAAAAAACCTGAACATAATAACCGTCCTGGTCATCCTGGCCTTCGCATCATGGCCGCTACAGGGTCAGGATGTCGAATTCACCGCTTCAGGCAAAGGCAATGTGCAGGTAGGCGAGCAGTTCAGGGTGATATTTTCATTGAACCGGCAACCCTCGGATTTTCAGGGGCCCGATTTTGAAGGGTTAAAAGTTCTCAGCGGCCCCAATGCCTCGACCAGCCAGAGTTATCAGTTCATCAACGGCAAAGTGTCCCAGTCCGTCCAGGTGACCTATACCTACTACCTGCAGGCTGCCAGGGAGGGGACATATACCATCAAACCGGCAAAAGCGGTGGTGGATGGGAAAACATATCATTCCAATTCATTGGATATCAATGTTTCACAAGCCAGTGATCCGGCATCAACCAGGCAGGGCGGCACCCAGTCGCAACCCCAGGGTCAGGCCGGGCAACGCACACCGACAAAAGATGACATATTCATCAGGGCTTCGGTCGACCGCTCAAAGGCATACCAGGGGGAACAGATCATCATCACATATAAAATATACACCACCCTTCCTGTATCCCAGATAAATATCAGCAAAATGTCAACCTTTCCGGGCTTCTGGTATAAAAGCCTGTTGAACGACAATGATCCGCTGAAGCAGAATAATGAAGTGATCAACGGCCGGGAATACGTGGTGGCCGATCTCCGGAAAATTGCGTTATATCCCCAGCGAAGCGGGGAGATCAGGATAGAACCCATGGAGCTGGAATGTGTGGCACAGGTGAGGGCCGAGCGGCAGCGGTCACGGGATCCTTTTTTCGACAGCTTTTTCAATGATCCGTTTTTCGGAAGGAATTATCAGAATGTCAGGCTGGCACTGGAATCAAATCCACTGACGCTGAACATCGCCCCTTTACCGGCATCCGGGAGACCTGCGGTGTTCGGAGGAGCGGTTGGTTCTTACACACTCTCTTCAAGGATTGACCGGAATGAATTGAAAACAAACGAACCGCTGACGCTTACCATCACGATTGCCGGTAAAGGCAATATTGAACTGATCGATGCCCTTCCGGTTGTTTTTCCTCCCGATTTTGAAACCTACGACCCGAAAATTACCAATAATATCTCAAGAAGCGCTGCCGGCATATCAGGCACCAGGACTTTCGAATATCTCATCATCCCCAGGAATGCCGGTGATTTTACCATACGGCCCGTTGAATTCTCCTTTTTTGACCCATCAAAACAAACATACGTTTCATTATTTACC
>JAWOHY010000229.1:0-5251 GCA_046484945.1 Bacteroidales bacterium | reverse complement strand
CGACCTACCTGGCGGCTTACCGCTATTCTTTCACCAGCGTGCTGGAAGCCATGGGGGTGAAGCTGAACGAAAGCGCCGCTTACCAGGACCTTTCCCTCAAGCTGCATTTTCCGGCAGGGAAAAAGGGTGTTTTCGAGCTGACGGGCATGGGCGGGCGAAACCTGATCGGCCTCACCGAATCGGACAAGCCGCAGGAGAAATGGCTGTTCCCGGAGCACGGGGAGGACCTGCACACAAAGTCTTTGTTTGGTGCGGGAAGCATTTCACATCTGTATTTTTTCAACGAGAAAACCAGGCTTCGGAGCCGGATTTCTTACAACATATCCGGCATAGAAACAAAGATCGACACTTTTGAGCTGCCAGCGCCGGTGCCTTACCGCTGGGCCGGGGAAAACTCCATGCAGCAAATCGTTACCGGGGCGGTCAGCCTGACCCGCAAGATCGATGCGCGGAACAGCTTCGACGCCGGGATCAGCTACGACCTGATGATGGTCAGCTTTGCCGACAGCCAGTATTACCATGGCTATTACCGGTATTATACCGATGCCAATTATAAGATGGGGCTTCTGAAAGCTTATTCCGGTTTTCAGCACCATTTCGGGCCGAAAGTGTCTTCCACGATCGGCTTACATTTCCAGTATTTCACGCTAAACGGTTCATTTTCCGCCGAGCCCAGGCTGGGGTTGCGGTGGAACGCCACTGCCGCCAGCGCGTTCAGCGCCGGATTCGGCATGCACAGCCAGCTGGTCCCGGCGATGCTCTATTTTACTCAGGCTCTGGCAGACAAGGGAGGCTATGCCCGGACCAACACCGGCCTGGATTTCATGCGGAGCCTGCATGCCGTGGCAGGTTATGATTACCTGCTGGGAGAACATATGCGGTTCAAGGCGGAAGGGTATTACCAGTACCTGTACAACGCCCCCGTCAGGGAAGGCATTCCGCAGTATTCGGTGCTGAACGAAGGGATCGAATATTACTTCTTCCGGTACGACAGCCTGGTCAGTCTCGGTACCGGCATGAATTATGGCATCGACCTTACCCTGGAGCGTTTTCTGCACCGGAATTATTACTTCCTGTTCACGGCCTCGTTGTTCCGGTCGTATTATTCCGGATATGATAACGTGAAGCGCAGCACGGTTTTTGACAATCGCTACGTGCTAAATGCCGTGGGGGGATATGAGCTGCCTGTCGGCGAACTCAGGAACCACTTCCTGGTCTTCGGCCTGCGGGCCACCTGGACCGGGGGAAGGCCCTATGTCCCCTTTGATGTCGATCAGACCGTTGCCGAAGGGCAGGTCGTGTATGACTGGGAGAATGCCTACAGGGAGAGATTTCAGGATTATATCCGCGGCAGCCTGCGCCTGGGCTTCCGCCGCAACGTCCCCAATGCCAATATCATGCTGCTCATCGACCTGCAGTACCGCAGCAATTATACCTATGTCGACCTTTACCGGATCGATGTGAAGACCGGGGAGATCGTCAGCGGGCACCGGATGGGCTTCTACCCCATGGCGACGTGGCGGATACAGTTTTGAGTTCGTCTTATCGTTACCCCTGATGATCGGTAAGCAAGAATTTCCATGCCGGCACTACCTGAATGGTGAACCCATTATGCTCAATGGTCTCCTCCTCATCTTCCGTTACAATCAATCCGGTTTGCAGTTGATAGGTTTTCAAAGCTTCAATCAATCCACTTAATTCCCTTTGCTGCGTTGTTGGCTTTTCGATAGATTGACAGACCTGTATGGCTCTGACTACCTTTTTTTTGCTCACCTCCAGGAAATCACATTCATAATTTCCCCGATGATAATAGATTTCGGCGCCTTTTCTTCTCAGGTGCAAAAAAGCCAGGTTTTCAAGCTGTCTGCCATAATTTTCACTGAACTGAAACGAAACAATGCCTGCCAACCCGCTGTCAATGCAATATATTTTTTTGGGATTGGCCAGTTGTATTTTCAACGAATAGTCAAACTTGTTGATTGAAAATAACAGATAGCAATCCTCAAGGAAGCTGATATATTCTTTCACCGTTATGGCGTTGGCCAGGCCAAAAGTGTTCTTCAGGCTGTTGTAACTGGTTTCCTTTGAAATGTTGCTGATCAGGAAATGGGTCATTTCCATTAATAGCTTTCCATTTCTGATGTTGTGCCTTGCAATTACGTCGCGGTAAAGGATGTTTTCGAACAAGATTTTCAGATAGTCAGAGTTACCGCTTTGCAGAAATTCAGGAAAACCACCATTCATTATATACTCCCGAAATGCCTTTTTCAATAGTGTGGTCTTTGTGGCAGAGTAAAAATCGTTAGGTTCGATACTGATTTCCCTGAACCTGCAGTATTCGGCAAACGAAAACGGGAATATTTCGGTCTGCAGGTATCTGCCAGTGAGGTGGGTCCCGAGTTCTCTGCTAAGCATATTGGCATTGGACCCTGTGATCAATACTTTATGGCCTTCGTTATGGAGGCGGCGGATGAACCATTCCCATCCCTCAATATTCTGGATCTCATCAAAATACCATGTTTTCTCCGGATCATAAAGCTCATAAAACGCTTCATACAGTTTTTCGAAGTCACTGGCGATAAAACCGGTCAGGCGGTTATCATCAAAACTGAGACAAAAGTTTTTTTCTTTGCTGTTATTCCTGATATGATCCATCAGCGTTGACTTCCCGCAACGGCGCACCCCGGAAAATATCCTTATAAAGGGATCAGTGCTGATTACTTCTTTCGATATCCCCTCTTCCCGCTCAACATAGCGAAGCTCAGGGCGCAATTCCTTTTGCGCAACAATGACTTTCTTTATGTCCTGTTTATTCATATTACTAATTATTAATTAGCAAAAATACAAAATATTACTAATTGTCATTTAGTAAATTTCAGATAAGTCCTTTTTTTAAGTAGTCCGACGTTGATCGAAAATCGCTTAATGCTCCACGAACCGCTCATACTCCGCCAAATCCCACTGCAAATCCATTTCTTCGAACATGGTTCTGGCTTTTTCCAGGTAGGCTTTGCCGCTGAGCTTGTTCAGTTGTGTGGGTTTGGTGTTGGGGTCAGAAAGGAATTTGCCGAGTTCGAAATAGGTGCGGGAAGTTTCGATCCGGCTTCCTGATTTCGTGCCAAAGTCCATGGCTTTTTTATAGTACTTCAATGCCATGCCGTGTTTACCTGATAGATAAAGCACTTCGCCTCTAAGTCGGTAAGCTTCTGTAAGATTCCCCCTATATTTTTTTGATACTTTTATGGCTTCATTGGTCAATTGAAGCAGTTCTTTCTTTTTCTCTTTGCTGTAGTGCCCGGTTTTCCAGCTATGGATTTTAGCCACCTCGAGGTGAATTTTAGTGATGAGGTAAGTGGAATAAAATATCACACCTCTTTTTCTTGTAACAATGATGTTCCTGGCTTCATCAATGTATTTATCGGCCTCGGCAAACTCACCCCGTAGTGCCAGTGCCAGCACCCTGGAACACTGTACGAGCATTAAAATGGTTACATGACCGGTTTTGGAAATCATATCCATGCCTCTGATACTGTTTTCCAGCATTTCATCTATTTTACGGAATTTGCTGAAAGCTATGCCCGATATACGGTAATACTGAACCATGGAATGCTCATTTTCAAACACCTCTGCAGTTTCGAGCAGCCGCTTCCTGGATTCGCAAGACTTTTCCCAATCGCCCCGTTCAAGATGGATATAGGTGCAGAAAAAAAGGTAAGTTGTCGTTTCCCAAAAGGCACCGGACTTTAAACCGATACGGTAAACTTCGTCCTCATCAGCGTCCTGTGTAAAGTCTCCTGAAAACAACCGGTACAGGACCTGATCGTAACGGAGCTTTATCCAGGTTGCCTGCTTCTCCCTGTCAATGAATTTCTCTGTAACATGGATTATCTTCTTTCCGAAAGGAATAGAAATACCGGTCCAGATAAAAATTCCTGAATACTCCATGAGACACCCCAGACCATTGTTTGTCCTGGCCAGGTCCAGACTGACCAGTCGGCTGGTGAAATAAATCAGGTCAAAAAAAACAAGTTTAGGGTTTACAGTCACAAGGGATTGTCCCTTGATGATGACCAGCTTGATCAGTATATCATCAAGTTCAGTGGGTTTCTTTTTGAAATAATATTTTGGAAAATGAATGGCAAGAAGAAAATTAACCAGCCTCCAAATCAGTCCAACGATGAGCCGTAGCTTGTTTGCCGGCATTCGCCTGAGATAGAGATGCTGGAACAGGTCAATATTTTCAATGGCTTCAACATTCAGTCCACCGCGGTGGCATGCCAGAGAAAGGTTAAAATAATAATGGGCCAGCTTATTTTTTTCCGCATTTACAGGATGCAGTTTCTGATAGATCTCCAATCCTTTTTTTAAGTTGTTATATGCTTCATTGGTAGCTCCTGACCGCATGGCTTCTTCCCCTGCTTTGACCAGGTATTCTTCCGTTCTTTCAAGGTTTTCTGCCTTTTCGTAATGGTATGCAAGCGTGCCGTAAAACTCATGAATGTTATCGCCAAAGACCTTTTCAATTGATTTAGCGATCTTAAGGTGAAGACCCTTTTTGGAGCTAAGAAGTATGGATTCGTAGGTGGCCTGTTGCGCCAGCGCATGTTTAAACAGGTATTCAATCTCTTCCTTATCCCTGTGTTCGTTGATCAACTGTACGTCCTTCAGGTATTCCAGCTTGTCGTCCAGCTCGCTGATGGTATCGGTGGCTTCCTGCAGCACCTTGTAGTAAAAATTCCTGCCAATGGCCGAAGCCGTTTTCAGCAGACTTTTGGTTTTTTCGTCCAGCTTTTCGATGCGCGAAACAATCACCTCGTTGATGGTTGCCGGCACATCAGCGGTTTGTATTTTATCGGTGACCACAAAATGATTGTCCTTCACCTCGATGAACCCTTCGTCAATGAAGTTTCGTATCACTTCCTCGATAAAAAACGGGTTGCCTTCGGCTTTGTCAATGATCAATTGCCTGATGTTTTCGGGCAGCCCGGTTTTATTCAGGAGGTTCACAATCAAGTCAGTGGACTCGCTTTCTGTTAGTGGTTCAATAAAAATATTCAAACTCAATTCGCGCAGGTTTTCTTCCAGGAATTTTAGAACTTGTTCGCCGGTTTCTTTATAGCCGGGACGCATCAGCAGGATAAACATGATGCGGTGGTTACCGGCCAGTTTGAACAGCGATTCCAGGTAAGCGATGCTGGAGCCGTCAATCCAGTGCATGTCTTCGATCACGATGACAATGGGCCTGATGGCA
>JAWOHY010000082.1:0-11929 GCA_046484945.1 Bacteroidales bacterium | reverse complement strand
ATGAGGTTTATGATTTCAGCGATCCTTGGAACCCTTCTGATGCGATCCTTCTTCCCCTGGATGATCGTCCAGCGCATATACACCCGTTCTTCCACCTGCACGGCAAAGAAATCGGACAGGATGAAGTCGGCCTCCTGGGCGGCAGTCACAAATGACGCCAGGGTAAATGTCAGTACCATGAGTGTTTTGCGGACCATGGGCGGTGATTTTGTGAATTAACAATTTAACCGGGAAATTGTTTTCTTCAACTGTATTGCTCCGACGACTAAAGCCGTCGGTTCCAACTTTGTAATATTCTTGGAACCAACGGCTTTAGTCGTTGGAGCACAAAGTAATCCGACGGGTTCCAACTTTTATAACTTTTCCTAATTTTGCACTGAATCAATAAAACCGGCTATCATGCCAATGTCCAATATCGCTTACCGGGCGCCTAAATATTACTTCAGCGACACATCCTTCCAGAAGCTGATGCGTCGCAGGATCCATCATGTCCTGCTTATCTCAAGTACATATGACGCTTTCGTGCTGGAAGACGACGGGCGCATCGATGAACAGATATTCAATGAATACGTTTCCCTTAACCTGCGATATCCACCGCAGTTTATCCTGGCATCGTCGGAAAAGCAGGCGTTTGATCTATTGCATGAAGAGAAGATCGACCTGGTCATCGTGATGCTCAGCTCTGAGGAGATGGATACTTTCAGCCTGGCGGAGAAAATCAAAAAGCAATACGAGGCTATTCCTATTGTAGTATTAACGCCTTTTTCCCGCGAGGTCACCCTGAAGCTCAATGCCCCCGGTAAATCAGTCATCGATTATATCTTCAGCTGGCTGGGGAATGCCGACCTGCTGCTGGCCATCATCAAGCTGATAGAGGACAAGATGAATGTCGACCACGACATCCGGGAGGTGGGCGTACAGGCCATTCTTTTGGTAGAGGACTCCATCCGCTTTTATTCAAGCTACCTGCCGAATATCTACAAGATCATTTTCAAGCAGTCGAAGGACTTTATGACCGAGGGGCTCAACGAGCACCAGATGATGCTCCGCATGCGCGGGAGGCCGAAGATCATGCTGGCGACCACATACGAGGAAGCCCTGATGCTGTATGAGAAATATAAACGAAACCTGCTGGGTATTATCACCGATATGAGCTATCCAAGAAACGGAAAGCAGGATAAATATGCCGGGGTAAAGCTTTGCGAAAAGGTGCAGCGGGATGACCCTTTTATGCCGATATTACTGCAATCATCTGATGTTGAGGGGGATGAGCTGGCAAAAAAATTGAAGGTCGGGTTTATCAGCAAGAATTCGAAAACGATCTCGTTTGAACTTAAGAGTTTTATTCGCGAATATTTCGCTTTCGGTGACTTTATCTTCATCGATCCCGAAACAGGCGATGAAATTGTCAGGGCCACCGACCTGAAGAGCTTGCAGGAACTGCTGTTCCAGGTGCCCGATGATGCGCTGCGATACCATCTGAGTCGCAACCAGCTTTCAAAGTGGCTGCGTGCCCGGGCACTTTTCCCGCTCGCCGAAATGCTGATGGATATCACCCTGGATGATTTCCAGGACCTGGACGAGGTGCGGCGCTACCTTTTTGATGCCATTGCCAGCTTCCGTATCAGTAAAGCCAGAGGGGTGATTGCCCAGTTCCAGCGGGAGCGTTTTGATGAGTACCTCACTTTTACCCGCATCGGCGATGGGTCGATCGGAGGCAAGGCCAGGGGACTGGCTTTCCTCGATATGCTTATCAAACGCAACCGCATCCTGGAGAAATGGCAGGGGGTGTATATCACGATACCACGCACGGTGGTGCTTTGTACCGATGTCTTCGATGAATTCATGGAAGATAATAACCTGTATGAAATTGCCCTGTCGGACAGAAGTGATGATGAGATCCTCAGGGAATTCATACAGGCCAGGCTGCCTTTCAGGATTCACGAAGACCTCTACACCCTGATCGCCTATGTCAGGAACCCGATCGCCGTCAGGTCGTCCAGCCTGCTGGAAGATTCACATTACCAGCCTTTTGCTGGCATATATTCGACTTACATGGTGCCTTACGTCATGGACAACGAACGCCTGATGATGGAAATGCTCAGCAACGCCATCAAAAGCGTATATGCTTCCACCTATTTTAAGGGGTCAAAAGCTTACATGGCGGCAACTTCCAATGTCATCGACGAAGAAAAGATGGGCATTGTCATGCAAACGGTGGCCGGTACAAAATACGGCAACCGCTTTTATCCTTCGATCTCCGGCGTCGCCCGCTCCATCAACTTCTATCCCCTCGAACCTGAAAAGCCCGAAGATGGCGTGGCCAACGTAGCCCTCGGCCTGGGGAAGTATATTGTCGACGGCGGGTTATCGCTTCACTTTTCGCCAAAATACCCGAAACGGATCCTGCAGACCTATTCTCCGGAAGCAGCCCTGCGTGAGACGCAGAAATACTTCTATGCACTCGACATGCATCCGGAGGTTTTCCGCCCCAATATCGACGATGGCATCAATATCCTGAAACTTCCCATCAAGGAAGCGGAAGCCGACGGATCGCTGAAATGGGTCGGGTCGACCTATGATCTGCAAAATGGTGTGCTGCGCGACGGGGTGAATTATGACGGGAAGAAACTGGTCACTTTCAGTAATATCCTCAAGCATAACATCTTCCCACTGGCGGAAATTTTACAGACGATCCTGGAGATCGGCCAGAAGGAGATGGGAAAACCGATCGAGATCGAATTTGCCGTCGACCTGAACCGGCCTGCCAACGATCCCAAGGTCTTTTACTGCTTGCAGATCCGCCCGATCGTCGATAATAAGGAAACCATCTCCACCAACCTGGAAAAAGTGAAACCCGAAGATACCATCGTCTATTCGAAGTCAGCTTTAGGTAATGGAGTCATCAGCGATTTGTACGACCTGGTCTACATTAAGCCCGAATCATTCAACCCGGCTAAAAACCAGGATGTTGCTGAGCGGATCGGGAAGATCAATGAACAGTTCCGGCAGGAGCAGAAGAATTACATCCTGATCGGACCCGGTCGCTGGGGATCACAGGATTCCTGGCTCGGGATCCCGGTCAAATGGCCGCAAATCTCGGCCGCCCGGGTGATCATTGAATCAGGTCTCGAAAATTACCGCATCGACCCCAGCCAGGGGACCCATTTCTTCCAGAATCTCACTTCATTCCGTGTTGGCTATTTTACCATCAACCCTTACATGGACGACGGACATTACGACCTGGAATACTTAAGCAACATGCCTGCCGTTTACGAAGACGAACAAATACGGCACATTCGCTTCGAAAAGCCGCTTACAGTAGAGATTGACGGAAAGAAAAATTTGGGGGTCATATATAAGCCCTAAGCTCTACGCCCAACGCCCTATGCCCTACGCCCTACGCTCTACGCTCTAAGCTTTCGTTTTACAAGTGCTTATTCCCAAAACAGAATAAAGCCCGCAGAAACTCACCAGGCTGGTCACAATGAGTATGCCTGCCACGATGAGACCGATGATCCCAAATGTTCCGGAGATGACATTGGTAAAAAATAGTATGATAATGATAGCGGCAATCAGATACCGGATGATTTTGTCAATGGAGCCTACGTTCTTTTTCATAAGTTGATCTTTGGCTTTTGAACAAAGAAAACAGGGTTTTGTTCAAAATTGGAAAAACTGGTTTAGACAATTTCTTTACCATGATTATCTCTTTTTCTTGTATATTTGGAAAAAGAATGATCATGAAATTCCAGGTTTTCACGATTTACGGAACACTCCTTCTGCTGCTTTTAATAGCAGCTTGTGAGCGTTCATCAGAAAAAAGGAAAATCATAACGGAAAGGATCCAGTACGATGTACCCATATTTTCTGAAGATCCCCGGATCGACTGGTGGATCAACAATATCGAAGGCTCGAGGCGGGAACCTTTCCTGAAGCGGATCCTGGAAGCGGCGGAGCAGGGAGATGTCATGGCTTACGATTATTTCGGAGAGCCCCTTACACCGGAAGAGGTGGCCGCGCAGGGCTCCGATACGATTTATCTGACACTGACAAGGAATTACGAGCCTTATGAGGAATACGATACGATGCTTGTGAGGTCAACCACCTACCGTGATATTTCCAAGATCCGGTTCCTGGAAGAGTGGACATGGGATCCGGTTACTTTGCAGATCGAAAAGAAGGTGGTGGGGCTGGGGCCGGTGGTGGTGCGTGAGATGGATGGAGTGCTGTATAACCAGCTCCTTTTCTGGGTTTATTTTGACGACGGCTACCCGCAGAAGTGAGCGATTATTGGCTACCTTTGCGCTTCATTTCTCAAAAATGAATTTTCAAACCTTAACACTGCCCAACGGCATCCGGCTGTTGCATATTCCGGCTACCGGTCATGTGGCGCACCTGGCCGTTTATATCAACGCCGGCACGCGTGACGAGGAAGCGCACGAAAGCGGCCTGGCGCATTTCATCGAGCATGCAATATTCAAAGGCACCACCACCCGCAAGGCATACCACGTGCTGACCCGCCTGGAAACCGTCGGCGGCGACCTGAATGCCTTCACAACAAAGGAAGAAACCTGCATCTACGCCTCTTTTCTTGATGAGCATTTCCTGCGCGCCCTGGAACTGATCTCCGATATCCTCATCCATTCCACTTTCCCCGATAAGGAACTGAAAAAAGAAAAAGACGTTATCCTGGAGGAGATCAATTCTTACAAGGACACCCCTTCGGAGGAGATTTACGATGTGCTGGAGGAGAATGTTTACAAAGGCCACGCCCTGGCCCGGAATATCCTGGGCAATCCCGATGATCTGAAGAAGCTCACGCGCCGGAATATTCAGGATTTCATTGAAAGGAACTATACCGGTGACAACATGGTGGTTTGCACTTCGGGGGATTTCGATTTCAGCAAGATCAGCCGCCAGGTGGAGAAGTTCTTTGAGCCGGTACCCGATAGCCGGCCCGGCAGGAAGCGGAAGAAATTCAGCCGGTACGAGCCGTTCAGCCTGAACCTGCCGCGCACCACATTCCAGACCCACTGCATGCTGGGCAACATTGCCTACAACCGCAGAGATCCAAAGCGTTACCCGCTGTACCTGCTGAATAATATCCTTGGTGGGCCGGCCATGAACTCACGGCTGAACCTGGCCGTAAGGGAGCGGCATGGCTATGCCTATTCGGTAGAATCAGTATTCCTGCCTTACACCGATACGGGCATCTTCAGCGTTTACCTGGGCACCGACAATGGCAACCTGGGCAGGTCGCTGGCGCTCATCGGCAAGGAGATGGAAAAATTGCGGAGTGCGAGGCTGGGCGGTATGCAGCTCAGCCTGGCAAAAAAGCAGCTCATCGGCCAGATCGAGATCGCCAACGAGATCCGGATGAATTACCTGCTGGCTGCCGGCAAGACTTTCCTGCACGATAACCGGCTGGATCCTCCGGAGGAAATACTCGGCAGGATAAATGCCATTACCGGTGAACAGATCATGGATGTTGCAGCGGAAATATTCGACCCCGATCACATGAGCCGGCTCGTTTTTCAGAATCAATCCAATGGTGATCCACTGATCTGAAAAATCCTAACTATTCACTTTATACTCAAACTGAACTTTTCCCAGCTCTTTATTCGCCTTGATGATCTTCTCTTTCAGCTCATCTTTGAACTGTATCATCTTTGACATCAGCTGCGGATCGCCGGTGGCGATGATCTGTGCGGCCAGGATGCCGGCATTGCGGGCGCCGTTGATGGCCACGGTAGCCACCGGTATCCCCGGGGGCATCTGGACGATCGCCAGCAGCGAGTCGAGCCCGTCGAGCGAAGCCTTGATCGGTACGCCGATGACCGGCAGAGGGGTCATCGCTGCGATCACCCCCGGCAGATGAGCCGCCATGCCCGCCCCGGCAATGATCACCTTAATGCCGCGTTTGGCCGCCGTTTTGGCAAAAACCTCCACCTTGTCAGGGGTCCGATGTGCTGATAAGGCATTGATCTCAAAGTGTATCTGTAATTCGTTCAAAACCTTAGCCGCCTCTTCCATCACCGGAAGATCGGAGGTGGAACCCATGATAATGCTTACGAGTGGAACCATAATAAATTTTGAATTTTGAATTTTGAATTTTGAATGTGAAATTAGTATTCTTTGCTTTTCCTTTGCGTAACTTTGCAGTACAACCATTCCCGAAAAAACCAGGCCCATGCAAATAATCGAAGTCAAAGATAAGGAATTTAAGCTTTCCATCACTGCCAAAGAGATTAATACAGCCGTTGATATCATGGCAGCTAAAATTAATCATGACCTGCAGGGTAAAAACCCACTCTTCCTGGTCGTTTTGAACGGCGCTTTCATTTTTGCCGCCGATCTGTACCGGAAGATCACCATCCCCAGCGAGATCAGCTTTGTCAAACTGGCTTCTTACAGCGGCACGCAGACAACTTCAGAAGTAAAGGAACTCATCGGGATAAACGAAACACTGAAAGGCAGGACGGTGGTGATCGTGGAGGATATTATCGATACCGGCATCACCATGCAGTATCTCATTTCAAAACTGAAATACCTGGGTGTAGAGAAGGTGTACCTGGCTGCTTTGCTGTTCAAGCCCACCGCGTTCCGGGAGAGCTTCCGCATCGATTACCTCGGCCTGGAAATACCCAATGAGTTTATCGTGGGTTATGGGCTGGATTATGACGGCTTCGGCCGCAATTATCCGGATATATATAAGATTGTTTGATTGTTATGATCTGATTGCCGGGTTATTGTCATGCCGGCATCTTCAATGTCTTCTCGCCAGGTCTTTTTTCAGTAAAATATGATGCCTTCCGGGGCCATAATAATCCTTCACCACATCTTTCTCCTCTATTACCAGCGTTTCCCCTTCCTCTTTGCTCACATTCCTGTAACCCAATTGTTCGAACAATTTCAGTGACGCCGGGTTATCGGGCTCTACTGTAACTTCGATCTCCTTTCCGTCCCGTAAACCGATTTCTTCTTCCATAGTTCTCACAAGCATGGGTCCGACGCCGAGGTACCGGCAGGAGGGGATGACTCCAATCTGCCATAAGAAATACCTTCCCGGAAAATTTTGTGATTCCAGGCAGAAGGTAAAACCGATCAGCTGGCCGTCTAATTCTGCCACCAGGGCTGTCCGGTTGAAATATCGCAAAATGATCTTGTAAAAATGAATGGGGTGGGCAATCAGCGGCTGACATTCAGCGATCACATCCCTGACCCGGATAAACTCAGATTCCTCCGGATGCCTGATAACCACGTCCATTTTCATCTTCTGGGCCCTGACCATCTTTTCCGAGCCAATGTCTTTCCGGTGCCTGAAGGAGCCTTTAACGGTGGCAATGGCTTCTTCCACTTTTTTGCAAGCGCCCGGGACCGTTGCATCTGTTGCGATGAATGCAATGCCTCTTTCTTCACCGACGTTCAGCCTGCCCCGCCGGTCTGTCGAAGCGCTATAATAAAAATCCACGCCCAGTTCATCCAGTTTTGACTTGTCCAGTGAAGCATCCAGGATCTCATGCAGTTTCTCAGGATACTTTTCCGGGGTGATGTACTTGCAAACCGTTGCCAGGTTCATAAATTCCGGCTTCACTTCTTCTTTGTTCAGAACCTTTATGATCACATCCAGCAGATTGCCCTGCAAAATGCTCAGGGTGTTCATCCATTCCGGATCACCGGGCCTGAAATTGAATTCGATCAGTTTAATACCCTGTTGTGTCTTCATAAACTGGCCATACAGGAACCCACAGCAATTCCGGCCTGTTATCTCGATGAATTTACGGATGGATCCTTCAAGGATCGTCAATGCATCCTGATGATCCTTTTCGGTAAGGAAAGGCAATAAGTGGTCATGGTCAGAATACGAACCCATGCTTCCGGTATTGGGCCCCTGGTCGCCAGCCAGAAGTTTTTTGAAATCCTGCACCGGGGGCGTTGGAACGATAAATGTATCATTGACCAGGCACTGAAGGCTGAATTCTTCGCCCGTGAGCTTTTCTTCAATCAATACCTGCGCATCTTTTTCGAGCACTTCCCTGATACAGGATGTAATATCTTTTTTGTTCCACAATTGGTCACCAAATACTTTCACCCCCAGTCCGCCTGTTAACCCAACCGGTTTAACCGCGACTTTCCATCCGAGGGATTCGGCGTATTCCAGCGCTGGTTTCTCTTCCTCAAAGATCATAAAGCGCGGAACATAGTTTTCATTGCATTCAGATACCACCCTTCGGGCAAAACCCTTGTCTGATTCCAGCCTGGTGGCCGTCTTCAGGGGGCCGAAAACGGGAATATTTCTTTCAACAAGGAGGTCGGCCAGACCCGCTTCAAGGGGATAGGCTGCCGTTGGTATAACAATATCGGCTTTGATCTCCCTGGCATAATCAGCTATCGCCCGGATATCTTCAAAGTCTCCGATTTTATAGCCGTCTGCCAGTTCAATTATGCCGGGATTGGGCTGATCCATGTAAACATAAACACTTAACTCCTTCCTGTTCTTAATGTTTTTGACGGTGATCTGGCCCTTGCTCCAGCTGTCTGCTATGAGTACGCTTTTTATATCATCCGGATTTATTTTATTTGCCATTGCCATTTTTCAAGACTTCTTTAAGATGTTCTTTATCTTCTTCTGAAAATAACATGATCGGCTTAACATCCGCATCCTCTTTCATGCCCATTGATTTTTCATCACAATATTCCGAATAAGGCACATAATCCCCTTCCGGCGTTTCTACAATGATGTTTCCCTTTTCATCTTCATTGATATAGTGGTACTGGAAGGGAACTTTTCCATACCCCCTTGGGATATCCAGGATGTAATGGGGAATGGCATATCCGGGAACGGTCCCTCGCAATTCTTTCAAAATATCGATACCGGTTTTTATATCCGTTCTGAAATGAGAAATACCTTCGGCTTTGTCGAGATAATGTAAATAATAGGGCTTGATCCTGTTTTCGATCAGGGTCAATAACAGTTCGCGCTGTACTTCCAGGGTGTCATTGACTCCTTTGAGCAGGACTCCCTGGTTCAACACCATGATCCCTCTGTCGATCAGCTTGCTGATATGTTCGATGGCAGTATCCGACAATTCATTGGGATGGTTGAAATGTGTTACGATCCAGATCGGCTGAAATCTGGTCAGGCCTTCGGCGAGATCATCCGTGATCCGGTATGGGTTCCAGACAGGCATCCGGGTGTGGATCCTGATGGTACGGATATGCGGGATCGCCTTCAAGCGCCCCAGGAGGCTGAAAAGCTCATCGTCGTACAGCATCAGCGGATCCCCGCCGCTCAGGATGACTTCGCGGATAGTGCTTGTTTTTTCAAGATAGCTGAAGGCGTCTTCCAGCAGCGATTTTTTGTATTTGTAATCAGGGTTGCCGGCCAGGCGGCGCCGGAAGCAGTAGCGGCAGTATCCGCCGCAAAAAGGGGTGGGGAACAGCAGCACCCGGTCAGGATACCGGTGCGTTATCAATGGTGTGGGGTGATTATCCAGCTCCTGGTTAATGTCACCAATGGGATCATCTAATTCACCCTTTCTGACGATCATCTCATTCTTATCCGGTAAACACATTTTGAGAAGCGGATCATCCGGGTCCTCTTTGTTGATCAGGTTGAGATAATAGGGCGTGATCTTCATCCGGAACACTTTCCTGATTTCCATCAGATCAGCCAGTTGTTCGTCAGTTAATCGTATGTAGTCTTTCAGTTTTTTCGGATTACGGATCGCTTTTCTGTCTTCAACGATCCATCTTTCTTCATTGTCCGTTTTCATTTTTTTTGAATTTTGTTAAGATATAAAATATACAATCGTCATATCATTGCTTGTTTATTACTTTCATGTTTCACAGGGAATTCCCTGCGGAGGAACAGTAATGGTGTACCTCAGTAGATTATTAGAAAAAAAAGCTACGTGATTTTGAGAAGATAAGCTTCTATGTCAGCTTGATCCGGTAGAGTTTGCTTATGATAAGATTTATTTCTATCGCCCATTAGCGGGTACTTAGACGGAAATATTTTGCAAATATGCGAAAAAAATCTTGCCTGGCCAAATTTGGGTATAGATCGTGATTTGTCAAACGCTGGTTAATAATAATTCCTGACCTGACAGCGTCGATCGACCTGTCATTGTCAATAATCCGTAACTTTGCGCTACAATAATAAATAATGGCCTCCCCGAATTTCGTCGATTACGTCAAGATCCACTGCCAATCCGGTAAAGGTGGCGCTGGTTCGGCTCACCTGCACCGGGCCAAGTACATCCCCAGGGGCGGTCCCGACGGCGGTGACGGCGGCCGGGGCGGGCATGTGATCCTGAAGGGCAACAGTCAGCTCTGGACCTTGCTGCACATGAAGTTCACCCGCCACATCCGGGCGGAGGACGGCAAGCCGGGCGGCGCTTCCCTGCGCACCGGCGCCAGCGGGGCCGACAAGATCGTCGAAGTGCCGCTGGGGACGGTGGCCAGGATGGCCGATACGGAAGAGGTGCTTTTTGAGATTACCGAACATGACGAAACGAAGATCCTGATGCCGGGCGGTCGCGGCGGGCTTGGCAACGACCACTTCAAATCGTCAACCAACCAGACCCCGCGCTATGCCCAGCCCGGCGAGCCGGGACAGGAAGGCTGGATCATCCTCGAACTGAAACTACTGGCCGACGTTGGCCTCGTGGGCTTCCCCAACGCCGGCAAATCGACCCTGCTGTCGGTCGTCTCAGCCGCCAAACCGGAGATTGCCGACTATCCGTTCACCACCCTGAAACCGAATCTCGGGATCGTTTCCTACCGCGACGGCACCTCTTTTGTCATGGCCGATATTCCCGGTATCATCGAAGGGGCGCACGAGGGAAAAGGTCTCGGGCTGCGCTTCCTGCGGCATATCGAACGCAATTCCCTGCTGCTGTTTTTAATTCCTGCCGACAGCCAGGACATACGGAAAGAATACGACATCCTGGTCAATGAACTGCAGCAATATAACCCCGACCTGCTCGACAAACCACGCCTGCTGGCCGTTTCCAAGGCCGACCTGCTGGATGAGGAACTGAAGGAGGAGATGCGGCTGGAGCTGCCAGAGGTGCCGTATGTATTTATATCCTCCGTCACCGGCGAAGGATTACAGCGGATGAAGGACTTGATCTGGAAAGAACTGAACCGGAATAATTTCTGAAACCCGAACAAATGCTGGAACAACTGAACAGGCTCGACACGGATATTTTCCTCGCCGTCAACGGGGCGCACAACGCTTTTTTCGACTTCATCATGTTCTGGGCCTCCGATAAATGGATATGGATTCCGCTCTATGTTTTCCTGGCATACCTGCTTTACCGGCACTACGGAAAGCGCTTCTGGATACCGGTCCTGGTGGCCGGGGTGGTCATTACCCTGAGCGACCAGTCGTCGGTGCACCTGTTCAAGTTCGTCTTTCACCGCCCGCGGCCCTGCCATGAACCGGCGTTGCAGGAGCTGGTGCATCTCGTCAATGACAAATGCGGCGGGCCCTATGGCTTTATCTCTACCCACGCCGCCAATTCCTTCGCCCTGGCGGCATACCTTTCCCTGTTATTGGGCCGGAAGATCAGGTATTTCACCCCACTGATCCTGTTGTGGGCTTCCTTGCTGGCATACAGCCGTGTTTACCTCGGCGTGCATTACCCGGGAGATGTCATTGCCGTCGCCATCTGGGGCGCCGCGATCGGAGCTGCCGTATTTGTGTTTCTTTCATTGGTTTCTAATTTGAAACCTATATCCGGAAAGTATTAAGTTAAAAAAAGCATTATTAATCTTACAAAGTATATTAAATTTGTCGAGTTAATCCGACAAATTATTTAATATATGAACGAAATTGTTTTTCACAGAACTTTATATGACAAAATCGCTTCATGGCTATTCCAGGGTAAAGTTATTATACTGTACGGTCCCAGACAGG
>JAWOHY010000078.1:0-7397 GCA_046484945.1 Bacteroidales bacterium | reverse complement strand
AGTCATACTCATCAAGCCTGTTCATAAATTGAACAATGGTGGGATAAGGCACAACCATATCCGTTGTGCTTTGAGCAATCCAGTATTGTGTGTTCTGAGGCTGGGTTGCTGATGGGATCATCAGGTAAATATCATCCTGCAACCAGTCGTCGTAGTACCCGGGAATGATATTCCCATCCTCATCAAGAAATATATTCACATAAAAAGGCGGATTGGCAATGTTTGCATTGTATGCGCCAAGCACCGTAAACACCAGTGCTGAAAGCGGTCCGTTTGCAGGGCTGTAATTGTAAGGCGAATCACCTCCACTTTCGGCAAGGAAACCCGGGAGAAGCAGTTGAGTTGTTAAGTCCATGTGTTTGTAGCCAGCAATGTCGGCCACTGCACCAAAGAGTTCCGGAAAACGGATCGTCATGCTCCAGGCAGCATGACCGCCCATGGAATGTCCCATGATATAGCGGTAGTCCTGCCCTTTCAGCACACGATAGTTGGATTCAATGTAATTGATCAGGTCTATTCTTACCATGTCTTCAAAATTGCCATAGAGCGCTGAGTTGTACCAGCAACTGCCTGCATAGGGGGGCGCCCAGCCATTGGGCTTTACAATAATAAAAGGGTCAATTTCGCCATCGGCAGTCATTTGGTTCAAGATGGGAAGAAAATCCTCATAACCATTGTGATTGTTAACCTGCCCAAGGTGATTAACCGCGCTGTGGAGCAAATAAACTACGGGGTAGTTCAGGCGTGGATTGTCGAAATACCCGGGGGGAAGCCACACATCCACCATGTGGTCTGCATCTAGCGCATTGCTGTAGAACTGGTCGTCGACTACGGTGTATTGCCCGTAGTTACTAAAAGGAATGGCTAACAGCAAACAAATTGCTGCCATCCCCGACAGAACTTTTGACATCATCGCCCGCAGGCAATGTTTGTTTTCATTTCTCATAACAACCTCCATTTTTTTTTGTAATTGGGTTAATTGATTTGTAAAAAATTTCAGTTAAAGATACGATGCTGAAAAGGCAGGTATGAGACAAATGTGTGAACGCCGGGTTTTTCGGGATGAACGCCGGGTTTTTCGGGATGAACGCAAAATCCGACGGCTTTTTTTCTTCCGGCGACTAGCATACAGGTCCGACGACTAGCATACAGGTCCGACGACTAAAGCCGTCGGTTCGGTGGTCCTGAACAGCCAACCAGACTACTCCGACGACTAAAGCCGTCGGTTCGGTGGTCCTGAACAGCCAACCAGACTACTCCGACGACTAAAGCCGCCGGTTCGGTGGTCCTGAACATCCAACCAGACTACTCCGACGACTAAAGCCGCCGGTTCGGTGGTCCTGAACAGCCAACCAGACTACTCCGACGACTAAAGCCGTCGGTTCATTCCTTTTTATTTTTCAGAGAGGTGATATTTCTTGTTGAACAGTCTGACAGCGGCGCCAGGCCATGCTTTCTTCTGTTATTATTTACGTAATAGATAGCTTTTTCAAACTCTGTCGCCGAAGTGATAATTTTTTGATAATAACCTTTCGCCCAGAGGTTCTGAATTACATTTTTATACCTAATTCAAAAGCTACTTCGCATAGTATCTTAATTAATTTTTCTTCGTCTTCATTTTCAATGATTGGAAAAGTTTTTGCAACAAAACCAACAGTCTTCTTCCTTTTGATCCGTTGCAAATCATAACGGGAATTTTTACCTGTATAAACTATATGCGAAATCATCCCTTCTATCATTCATTGCTTTTATATTTGTTGAAAGTATAATTCTAAAAATTATCAAATCATCCGAACCGACGGCTTTAGTCGTCGGAAGAAAAACAGTCGAACCGACGGCTTTAGTCGTCGGAAGAAAAAATCATCCGAACCGACGGCTTTAGTCGTCGGAAGAAAAAATCATCCGAACCGACGGCTTTAGTCGTCGGAAGAAAAAATCATCCGAACCGACGGCTTAAGTCGTCGGAAGAAAAACAGTCGAACCGACGGCTTTAGTCGTCGGAGCATCACCGCCAGCCTTCCGGAGTATCAGAACCGACGGCTTTAGTCGTCGGAAGAAAAAATCATCCGAACCGACGGCTTTAGTCGTCGGAGCAATCCAGCCGGCTATCTACATTGCAGGCCCTGTCGAAATATCGGTAAAAGGATTATCGATGATGATGATGGACCCGTCGTTGATTTCGGTCAGCACCCCGTTGCTGGTATTAATGCTGTAAATGGCCGAATAGCTGCCGCCATCCACGATGGGTGATATGGTATAAAGCGTTCCATCGCTGCCAAAGGCGATTTGAGCCTCATGGTTAAGCGGTATGGAAAGTGTATAAAAGATCTGCGTGGCCACTTCCCAGGCGAGCAGTTCGGTATTGCCGTTGTATTGGCCGATGATGTAGAGATAATCCCCTGAGGGGCTCATGGCCACATCGCCGACGTATATGTCACCGCAGATCGTGTCCAGCACCGTGTCCATTTCGACAATCCACTGTTCGGAGATGAGGACCAGGTGGATGGTTTGCAGTGAATCCGATACATAGTAATATGATCCATCGTGCCAGGTGCCGCCGTCAGCTTTCTCGCTGAGGGTTCCGGCACAAAACGAAGGATCTTCGGCATTCAGGTCGTTCACCCATAGCTCCTTCGTATTATAATTAGTGAAGAGGAACATGCCCGATTCAAGGGCGTAGGCGGCCCCGTTGTAATGGCCGGGATTGTTTCCCACATATTCGACCAGGATCAGTTCTGCTTCAGATGTGTTGACATTGATGAGATAGAGCCTCAGCGAATCGCTGGTATAAGTTGTCCCGTAGAGGATGACGGGCGGGTTGGCCGGCGGGGTGTAATAAAAGTCATCATACCATCCCCATCCTTTATCGGAAAAGGTATAATTGCCTTCAGCCCAGGCGGTTTCGGTTTGCCCGGTCGGGCTGTGCACCACGCAATGGGCGGCCACCACAAAGCCGGGGTCGGCGCAGGGGGGAAGCTCGCTGAGCGGTATGGTGTAAGTTACGGTGCTCAGGCCGGGATTATGGTTCCCTGAATGCGGGAACAGGCCTATTTTCGGCGCCCCCGGCTTATTGAGCGGCATATCTGCCTTATCCCCGGCAAACAGATGCGTTTCGCTGATCAGCCATCCCGATACGCTGCAATCGTAAGTCGCGTAAAAATTGGCATTTTCATCGAGGCCATAGGTTACAGTGCCGATGTTGATGTTTTTTCCGGCCCAGAGGGTGTGGATTTGCTCGCCCGCCTTGAGGAATTTCCGGTAGCCGTTCCATTTGTCGTCTGCCAGGTCTTCGCGGATCACCTGTTTGCTGCATGAAGCCAACAGCAGCATCAAAACGAAATAGTAGATTGTCCTTTTCATGATAATGGGGTTTAGAAAGTGAAAAAATGATTTCTATACCCATTAATCCGGTTTTTTGCAAAATATACCCGGTCGGTTGAAAAGTTTTTTACACCCGTCGGAATAAAAAAAAGGGTGCCCCAACACTGAGACACCCTCAACTAAAAAGGGAGGATTAAATATTATAATTCTTTGTCAATAACCATAAGTTCCTGCTGATGCTGCCGTTCAGCCAGGACATTCACTTCGGCCCGGATGACCGGCTTCAGCAGGAAACCTCCGTTTCCAAGCCTGACAATGGACTGGTTCGCATCAAAAAGGAGCAGGATTTCATAAAATACTCCAGGCATCGCATGGAAGTCAAGGTTGATTTTCAAGCCCGATTGCTGCGCACTGGGAGTCTTGAGGTCAAATGCCACGGAGTCGATTACAACAGTGTTTTCGTTTCCCAGCAACAGCCTCATTTGTGTGATATGGCCCGGGGGCAGTTCCCCTCCGTTGGCCAGAACAACCAGCGCATTTTGCAGCGCCATCAGGTTATAGATCCCGGCATTGGTAGGAAGGTCAACCCATTCCCCTGATGACGCGGTATCGCCATAATGCACGGAAACTTTCAATATATCAATATTGACCTCATCATAAAAGCTGAGGCCCGGAGATGCTTTCAGGATAGCGGAATTTGAACTTTCTGTCATCTTGACAGTGATTTCCGAAGATCTGTTTTCCTTCGGATGCTCCATCCCTTCCTCCTTATCGCATGATGACAGCAGGATAAGCACCAGGGATGATACGATTAAGCTTATGATCTTAAATGATTTCATTTTTTTTGATTTTAATAAGTTAATTATTTGTTTGTTTTTTGCTGCTCGTTGTTTATAAATCCCTGCAGTGCGGTGAAGCAGGAAAAAGCAGGTGGCGGTTTTACCCGCCACCTGGGAAGATATAGAGACTACCTACCTGGAGGATGCGAGTTCTGAAAGTGCATTTTCAGGAACTACAATCACCAGGAGGTTGGATTTTTTCCAGAATTTTTCAGGGTCTGTGATATGAATCCATTCCGTCCGGTCATCTATATCTTGCGGTTCATAAGATTCCGGATCCTGCCCGGTAATGATTTCCCAGCGGTTGGCAACCACAGGGATTTTTGTCACGCTGCGGGTGTCAATTTCATGGAACAGGTCAATATCGGGATCGCTCGAAAGGGTCTTCACCCGGTTGATCCCCAGGACTCCCCCTTCTTTTTGAATGATACCCAGATCGCGCAATGATTTATACGATCCAATAATGTAATGGGCCTTGTGCAGGTCCAGTTCTTTTTGAGCCAGAAGCCGTTTCTGTTCTTCGATCTCATTCGATTTTACGGATATTTCGTGCGCCAGTGTCTCTGTTTTTTCCGAGAGCATCTGGCCATACTGCACCGATTCATTAAGGTCCTGCTGCAGCGCCTCCCTCTCCGCGATCAGCAGATTCACCTCCTGCTGGTATTTATCGATGCGGGCCCTCATCTCTTTCACTGAACCTTCAAGTCCCTTCAGTCTCGCATCCTTATCATCCAGTTGCATCTGCAGCTCTGCGATCAGGAAATTATTTTCATTCAGCAAATGATCGATAAAATCTATTTCATGCTGGATCCTTTCTGTCGAGGACAGGCCGTTGTAATTTTCAGGAGCGCCGTAACTTTGATGGATTATGCTCTCCCGTTTGCGGATCTTGGCCAGGTTCGATTCAATCCTGTCGAAGACGGAGTTGACGTATGTTTCATTATCCGCAAAGGCTTTTTCTGAAGCGATGATATACTTTTGTCGCTTATCGTACTGCACATACACGGCGATTGCCCCGGCTGCAATGGTCAGCGCGATGAGCAAAATGGCCATGTTCAATGATATTTTCTTCTTACCGGTTTCCATAATGTTTCTCCTTTTCATTTAGTTCCACATTTTATTGTTTTTCTGCAGCAGCCTGGTGGCCACCACGCATTGATTGTATCCAATGGCGTGCCAATGCCCGATCAATTATCTTAAATAGCTTAAAATAAATATGTTAGATAACTTTTGGTAAAAGAAGGGAAAATCAAAATGACCAGGTATTTATCATTTTGATAAATGCGGGTGGTATTTATTTTTTAAGCATGCGGTAAACTGTAGCCTGTCCGATTCCCAGTTTTTCAGCTACCCTGGGGATATTATGGTTGTATTTATTCAGATAGAATTTAAGAATTTTCTGATTATACGCCTTCATGGTCATTTCTTCTTCCAACAGGTTTGTCAGTACATCCGAATGGCTGAATGTAATATCTGAAGCTTGCAGGATATCGCTGTCGGACATGATAAGGGCAAGTTCAATCACTGACTTGAGTTCTCTGACATTGCCGGGCCAGGAGTGTTGGAGGAGGCGGTCTCTGGCTTCATCGGACAGGGTTTTGACAGGCAAATTGTTTTCTTTGCAGAATTGTTCCATAAAATGCCTGGCGAGAATGAGCACATCATTTTCCCTGTCGCGCAGTGGAGGTAATTCTATAGGAAAGCCAAACAGACGATAATACAGATCTTGCCGGAAATTTCCCTGCTGTAATTCTTTCATCAGATTTCGGTTGCTGGCTACAATGACCCGGCAGTCGAACTTCACTGTTTCATTGCTGCCGACCCGGGTGATCTCTCTTTCCTGCAAAGCCCTGAGTAGCTTGGGCTGGAAGTTGAGGTCCGTGTCGGTAATTTCATCCAGGAACAATGTGCCTCCGTTGGCTTCTTCAAATTTCCCTTTTCTTCTTACCACTGCGCCTGTGAAAGCCCCTTTTTCATGGCCGAAGAATTCGCTTTCGAAAAGTTCGGCAGGAATGGCGCTCATATTTACCGGGACGAATGGTTTGTCTTTTCTTGCCGAGTGATAGTGAATGGCTTTGGCGACAATTTCTTTGCCTGTTCCTGTTTCTCCTGTAATGGTGACGGAAATATTGCTTTTCGCAGCTTTGTCCACCATTTCATGGATCTTTTTGATCGCGCTGCTGCTTCCAATGATCGATTTTTCGGCTCCGTATTTTGTGCCGACCTCTTTTTCCAGTATCTGTATCCGTTGCTTCAACTGGGTGTTTTTCCTGATTTTAGTGAGCGCATTGTGCAGCCTGGCAGGCATTTCATCATTTTTGACCAGGTAGTCGAACGCCCCTTCCTTGAGCAGGTCTACTGCTGTCTGGACGTCATCCTGTTCAGATATGATAATCACTTCGATCCTCTCGTCAAATTCCCTGATCCTTTTCAGCAGGTCCGATCCCTTCATATCAGGCAAGCGGTAATCGACAGTTACAACATCAGGTGGTTTTTGCAGGTTGCCGAGCAATTCATTCCCTGAAAAGAAGCCCTTTACTTCAAATTCCGGGTTCATTTCCAGTGTATGGACCAGCAAACGGTTATACCATTCATTGTCTTCGACAACGTAAATCCTGAAATGCTCTTCTTTCATAGTTATATGTTGTCTTTGAGGTCGTTACGGCTTAAAATCTCTGCTTTTACCCGGTCAAATTCTGCTGCTGCCTGATTCAGTAATTCATTAACAAGGCTCATATCAACAGGTTCATTCGCGATCGATTCGATTCTTTTCAGGAGGGCGTAAAGTTTATCGGCCCTGAGGTGCCTGCATGGGGCGCTGATCTTGTGTGCCAGGGCCGATACATTTTCCCGGTCATGATGTGCAACACGGTCCCTGATCTGCAATAATCCGGCCTCTGTATCCTGGATGAAAAGGCTGACCATTTCCCTGAAGAACATTTCATTTCCGTTGCATGCCTCTTTCAGGTATTGAAGGTCCACCCGTGCTGGCTGGGGATTCAGGTAACGGACGATCATTTTCAGCAGGGTTGGTTCATCCAACGGTTTGTGAATAAAATCATCCATGCCTTTTCGCCTGTATATTTCGAGATCATCCCTGGTTATTGCTGCACTTACTGCGATAACCGGTATTTTCTTACCTGTAAGGCTGCCGTATTTTTTAATAACGGAAGCTGCTTCGGGGCCATCCATGCCGGGCATGCGTATATCCATCAGCACCAGGTCGATATTTCGGGT
>JAWOHY010000077.1:0-23528 GCA_046484945.1 Bacteroidales bacterium | reverse complement strand
AATCGGCCAATCGTCCAATGATTAATTCTTCGCCTACCTTTGCAGTTACATTACCATGGCTGGCATTTACATCCATATCCCCTTTTGCCGGCAGAAATGCCATTACTGCAACTTTTTCTCCGTTGCGACCAAACGGGGACGGGATACTTTTACCGATGCCCTGCTGAGAGAGGCGGAAATGCAGCGAGGGTACCTGGCGGGTGAAAAGATAGAGACGATTTATTTCGGCGGAGGGACGCCATCCCTGTTGCAAACGGAAGATCTTAGCAGGATTTTCGATGTCATCTACAGCCTTTTTCCGGTCGATAATGAAGCGGAGATCACCCTGGAAGCCAACCCGGATGATCTCACCGAAGAAAAAGCGCGGGAATGGAAAGATACCCCCGTCAACCGCCTGAGCATCGGGGTACAATCTTTCTTCGACGATGACCTGGCCTATCTGAACCGGGTGCACAATGCCGGCCAGGCAAGGCAATCGATAGAAATTGCACGGAAGGCAGGGTTTGAAAACCTCACCATCGACCTGATCTACGGCATTCCCACTCTGACGGAAAAGAAATGGCGGCAAAACCTGGAATTGTTTTTTTTCCTCAACATCCCTCATTTGTCGGCCTATGCGCTGACTGTCGAAGAAAAAACCCCTCTCTGGACGCTGATCAGAAAAGGCAAGTACGTGCCGGTGGATGAGGTGCAGTCGGTAAGCCACTTCCGGGCACTGCTGGAAATGGCCGCGAAGAAAGGCTTCGTCCATTACGAGATCTCCAATTTCAGCCTTCCCGGGCATTATTCCCGGCACAACAGCCTGTACTGGCTTGGGGGACATTACCTGGGGCTCGGTCCCTCGGCCCATTCTTATAACGGCGTGTCACGCCAGTGGAACGTTTCCCGGCTCGACGGTTACCTGCGGCTTTCCGGGCACCAGACTGTTGTGGAAGAGAAAGAGATACTGACGCCGGAACAACGCTACAACGAGTATGTGATGACTTCCCTGCGAACGGTTTGGGGGTGCGATACGGACCATATCCGGCATGTTTTCGGGGAGGCACGTCGCGACTTTTTCCTGGAAAACGCCCGACCGTTCACCGAAAGAAATCACCTGTACCGGGAGGGGAACCGGTTTTTTCTGACAGCCGAAGGGAAGTTGTTTGCCGACGGGATCGCGGCGGAGCTGTTCATTGCAACTGAACCGTGAGTTTCACCGGCTGGTGGTCAGCCCATTCGAAAGCCAGGTCGGTTGTTTTCACCTCCAGGACCTCCACATTGGGCGAAACGATGAAGAAATCAATGATGGTAGTAGGTGTCACTCCTCGTGTGTACGGCTGATCGACATCCCGGTTGGTGGGGACGGCGGGATCGAAGACCCATTGCCAGCCATCAGGGAAAAAATCCGGATCAACCCCGAAAGGGATTTCTTTCCCCTTATCTCCGTTGGTGAAATCACCGCAGGTAAAACCGTACGGGTTAATGTTCCAGTCGCCCCCGGCCACCACGTAATTTCCCCGTTCATATTCCTTCGTCATAACATCTTGTAACACCGTCATCTGCTGCCGCCGGTGGCGCCCGTCGTCGAACGGCTCGTTGTGGGTGTGGATCAGCACCAGGTCTTTCCCGGAAGGAAGGGTGATCCGCGAAAGCAGGTAGCAACGCTTCAGCATAAAGAGGCTGACTGGCCAGGAATATCCCCCCGGAAAGGCAAAGCGGGTATTTTCAGTCGTTTCTGCATTCAGCATGGTGACAATGCCGCTTTTCACTTTCCCCATGGGGTTTTTCAGCGGAACGGGAACAAAATGGACGCGGTAGTTCATGGCAAATGCCGCCCGGTGATCCGGCAGCATCAGGCCGAGCAATCCCACCTGGTCATCGAAATAACTGCGCCGGGCATCCGTATCGACCTCCTGGAAAAAGTAAAAATCGGCCTTTTCCGAATGATAAAGGTAATCGAGGGCATTGCCGGCACAATGGCGGTAATAATCTTCACCGGGCCTGGTCATCTTGCCGCCATCGTAAAAAAAATCGCTCTCCGTCCCAAGTCCGAAATAGCCGATGTTCCAGCTGATAACAGAAAAAACACTGTCGTCCCGGACAGGTCCCGGGGTTTTTCCCGACATGACGGCATTTTCAATCTTATCAGGCCGGTAAGCAATGGCAGTGGCCAGCAGTAGCAGCGCCAGTACCAGGCCAATGATGCCGGTAATAATTCCGGAAAGGATCTTGAAAGCTTTTCTCATGACAGCAGGGGCGGTTTTAAGATTGATAAAATTATCAATATTTTTTTACTTTTGTTTGACCATTATACCTTTCACCAAATGCCGATATTAGGACCGCTGGTTAAAAAAGCGTATGAATTGGGCCGGTTGCCTGATAAGGCAAAACCAAAGGTTGATCCTTACACGGCCCAGAAGCGGGTGCTGAGAAAGCTCATCCGCAGGGCACAATTCACTGCATTCGGCGAATATTATGGTTTTTCCGAGATATTAAAAAACAAGGATTTCGTCCGTTCCTTTCAAACCAGGGTGCCTGCCTTCACATACAATACCATGTTCCGGAAGTGGTGGTACAGGTGCCTGAACGGCGAGGCTTTTGTAACCTGGCCTGGCCGCGTGAAGTATTTCGCCCTGACATCCGGTACATCGGAAGCTTCCAGCAAACACATTCCGGTTACCCAGGATATGATCCGGGCCATCCGGAAGGTAAGCATCCGGCAACTGGTAGCATCGGTTTCGTATGGTCTGCCGGATAATTTTTATGAAAAAGGGATGCTGATGATCGGCGGCAGCACGCACCTGCATTACAACGGCACTTATTACGAGGGGGATCTGTCGGGCATTTCTGCCAGCACGATCCCTTTCTGGTTCCAGCACTTCTACAAACCGGGCAAAAGAATCTCCCGTGAGCGGGAGTGGTCGGTGAAGCTGGATGAGATCGTCAAATCGGCCGTCAACTGGGACATCGGGGTGATTGTCGGCGTGCCGGCCTGGATACAGATCATCCTGGAGCGGATCATTGCGCATTACAATCTGCAAAACATCCATGAAATCTGGCCCAATCTTTCGATCTATGTGCACAGCGGGGTTTCTTTCGAGCCCTATGCAAAATCGTTCGAAAAACTGTTCGGCAAGCCCATGATCTATCATGAATCTTACCTGGCTTCGGAGGGTTATATCGCCTACCAGAAAAATATCCAGCGGAAGTCGCTGGGCCTGGTATACGACAACTGTCTTTTCTATGAATTCGTTCCGTTCGACGACCAGAATTTCGATGAAGAGGGTAACATGGTGGATAACCCGGTAGCCCTGACCATTGACGAGGTGGAAGAGAACAAGGAATACGCGCTATTGCTTTCGACCTGCGCCGGGGCCTGGCGTTACCTGATCGGCGACACGGTCAAGTTCACATCCAAAATCTATTCGGAGATCGTCATCACGGGGCGCACCAAGCATTTCCTGAGCATCTGCGGCGAGCACCTGTCGGTGGAAAACATGAGCCGGGCCATCAAGATGCTATGCGATGAGCTGAACGTGTATATCCGGGAATTCACTGTAACGGGCATCAAGCATAACAGCATGTGGGCGCACAAATGGTACCTTGGCACCGACGATGCGCTGGATCCGGCCGTGGCAAGGGAAAAGATCGATGAATATCTCAAAGTGCTGAACGATGATTACCGGGTAGAGCGAATTGCGGCGATTAAGGAAGTTTTTGTTGAAGTATTACCCTCACAGGCCTTTTCAACCTGGATGAAAATCCATAAAAAAGAGGGGGGGGCCAATAAATTTCCCCGGGTAATCAAGAAGGACCTGCATACGGCCTGGGAAAAATACCTCATTGATTATAATTTCAAGAAAGCCTGATGCACATTATTCTGGAAGGAATCATACTGGGGCTTACCCTGTCGGTTTTTTTCGGGTTTGGCCCGGCGCTGGTGGCATTGTTACAAACCAGCATTCACAGAGGCTTCTGGGCGGCCGTATTCCTGGCTTTTGGCATTTTACTGAGCGATGTCGTCCTGGTGGCCCTCGGGTTTTTCGGGGCGGTGCAGATCTTCGAAGCACATAAAGTAGCACTGGGTTTTATAGGTGGTTCTGTGCTGGTTGTTTTCGGCATTGTCACTTTTCAAAGAAAAGCAGCCATCCGCGTCGATATGAAAAATAACCTGGTGAAAGTCGATTCCCCTGGCTTTTATACTTACATCCTGAAAGGTTTCCTGATCAATTTCACCAACCCTTTTATCTGGATATTCTGGATGGGGGTAGTGGTCGGTTTTACTACAAATTATAAGGGAGATGTATTTCTGTTGCTGTCGTTTTTTGCTTCAGCCCTGGGAACGATCTTCCTGATGGATGTTTTGAAGACCTTCTCTGCATATAAGATCAAGGGGTACCTGCAATCCGGCAATATCGTCTGGATCAACCGCTTCGCCGGCGTAGGCCTGGTTCTGTTCGGACTTTACCTGCTGATCAGAACCTACCTGGAAATGACTATTTAGTGTTTTGAAATATTAAAATGATAAACTATGAAAAACATCAATTGGAGCTTATTCGTGATCAGCGGCGTAATCGCCATCCTGTTCGGCATATTGGCGTTATTCGTGCCGCAGGAAACCATCATCAGGCTGACCCTTTATTTCGGTATCCTTATCCTGGCCGGAGGACTGATCCTGCTTTACCTGGCCATAAAAAACAAGAAGGCTGAAAAACCATATGTTTTGTTATTGATCCAATCAATCCTGGTCCTGCTCGTCGGGGGAATCATTGCTTTTCAACCGGGCGATACTTTAAGGGTTTTTCTCATTCTCATCGGCGCCTGGGCGACATTGACCGGACTGTTACAGATCATTCTTGCCGTCAGGATGAAGGGCGTGATTTCCCGCCATGGGATGTTTACACTGAACGGGATCATTACCCTGGTATTCGGATTGCTCCTGCTTTTTAAACCAGTGGGCACAGCCGCTTTCATCATGGTTATCAGCGGCATACTGGCTTTGGTTGCGGGCGTGTTGCTGATATATCTGGGGGTTGTGTTGAGGGGCGCAGGGCGTAGGGCGTAGGGCGTAGGGCATAGGGCGTAGGGCTTAGGGCTTAGGGCGTAGGGCTTAGGGCATAGGGCGTAGGGCTTAGGGCGTAGGGTAAGGAGGTTTACGTTTTTTTAAAGATTTACCTGTTTTATATCCTTGATATTCAGCTGGAAGGATTTTTTGCCGTTCCATTCGTTTTCTTCGATATGATAACAAATGTTGAACGGGTTGCCGTCGCGGATGTATTCATAATGCTCGAGGCCTTGCTGGAAAGCAATGGAGGAGATGGGTTCGCTCCTGACATCGAGTTGCACCACTTCCATTTTGAGATGATTATTGCCCACGATCTTGGCTTTGCCGGCGTCGATCAGGTTATCGGTCTGAAAGACAGGTGACATATTTCCCGGGCCGAAGGGAGCAAACTGATTCAGGACATCGAAAAATTTTCTTTTAATATCCTGAAGGTCGAGTGTGGCATCGATCTCTATTTCCGGTGAGGCAATATCATCCGTCAGGTGTTCCCGGACGTAGTTTTCAAAACGATCTTTAAAATTATCCAGGTTTTCCGGCTTCAGGGAGAGGCCGGCGGCGTATGTATGCCCACCGAAGTGCTCCAGGAGGTCGCCGCAGGCATCCACGGCATCGTAGATATCAAATCCTTTGATCGACCGGGCGCTGCCGGTGACCATACCTTCCGACTGCGTCAGTACGATCGTCGGGCGGTAATAGTTTTCGATCAACCGGGAAGCGACGATACCGATAACTCCTTTGTGCCATTCGGTATGATACAATACGGTACTTTTCCGTTCGGCAATTTTCGGATCATTTTGCATCATCTCCAGCGCAATGGCCGTAGCACTGGTATCCAAAGTCTTGCGTTCAGTGTTGAGTTCATTGATCTGGTTGCCCAAATGAAAAGCTTTTTCCGGATCATTGGTGATCAGCAATTCCACCGAGTTCCTTGCGCTTTCAATCCGGCCCGCGGCATTGATACGGGGGCCGACAATGAAAACCAGGTCGTTGATCGTCAGCTCGCGGGTATAACGATGATTGGCGCCCGTCAAACCATTGGATTTGCTGTATTTGTTACTCACATTGAGAATCGCTTCCAGTCCGGCGCGGGGATTTGAATTTATGCGTTTCAGCCCATAGAAAGCCAGCACCCGGTTTTCTCCTGTGATCGGTACAATATCGGAAGCGATGCTGACCACTACCAGGTCGAGATATTCTTCCAGGCTTGAAAACGCAACATTGTTTTTCCAGGCAAAGGCCTGGATCAGTTTGAAACCGATCCCGCAACCCGACAGCTCTGTATAGGGATACTTACAATCATCCCGCTTGGGATCAAGTATGGCGCAAGCTGCCGGCAGTGTGTCGCCCGGCCTGTGATGATCACAGATGATGAATTCCACACCGCGCTCCCTGGCATAATCCACTTTATCCACCGCTTTGATCCCGCAGTCGAGGGCTATGATCAGGCTGAAACCATTTTCAGCAGCAAAATCAATGCCCTTGATGGAAACCCCATATCCTTCGCTGTAACGGTCGGGTACATAAAAATCGACCTTTTCATGCAGCTTTTCCAGGAAAGTATATACCAGGGCGACGGCCGTTGTGCCATCAACGTCATAATCGCCGTAAACCAGGATCTTCTCACCGTCTGCCAGCGCTTTTTCAATACGCGCCACAGCCTTGTGCATATCTTTCATCAGAAAAGGATCGTGCAGGTGTTCGAGCTGCGGCCTGAAATACGCTTTTGCCGAATCATAGCTCGTCACACCCCTTTGCGCCAGCAAATTGGCAAGTTTCTCGTTAATATTGAGAACCTTGCTCAAATGCCGCACCAGATCCTGATCCCCTTGCGGTTTTAATACCCAGCGTTTGTCCATAATCAATTCAACGATAAAAGTAATTATAATATATCGATTAATCCGGAAAACTGATGAAATATACCCGGTGGGAAGAAGAAAATATCAAAAATTCGATCGCATGGCTTCTACCGGGTCTAACCGGGACGCGTTCCAGGCCGGGATGAGACCGGAAATAAACCCTATGAATGCGGAAACGAAAATTCCCAGGAAAATATTTCCCCGGGTCAGCATCAGGCTCATATCAAACATCTGTGAAACAGAAACAGAGAGGATAAAAACGATCATCAACCCTAACAGCCCCCCAAAAAGGGATAAAAATATGGCTTCAAACAAAAACTGCAGCAGGATAAAATACTTTTTCGCCCCCATGGCCTTCTGTATCCCGATAATCTTCGTTCGTTCCTTCACCGAAACAAACATGATATTGGCGATCCCGAAGCCTCCGACAAGAAGGGAAAACCCTCCGATGATCCAGCCCACGACGGCAATCACGCCAAAAAGCTGGTCGAAACCCTTGGAAATGATATCCGTTTGATTGATGGCAAAATTATCTTCTGCCCTTGGTTTGAGTTTCCTTACCGATCGCATAATTCCGGTCAGCTCGTCTTTCATTTCTTCGATCGACACCCCGGTTCTGGCTTTCACGATGATCGCCCCGCCTATGTTACGGATATCGGAATGGTTCCGGGCAAAATTCACCGGGACAATGATCTGGTCATCGGCCGTGTTCCCAAAAATATTGCTTCCCTCTTTTTTCATCACCCCGATCACTTCCACATTCAGACCGAAGAGTTTCATCCGCGAGCCAATGGGATCGGGCACGCCCAGGAGATTCGCCACGATATCACTTCCTACCACAGCCACCGGCCGGCCACTGACAAATTCCGCCGGCGAAATGAAACGGCCATCGGCAATATCAACGGTCATCACTTTGTCATAATCTTCCGCAACAATGATAATATTGGCATTTTCCAGCGTATTCTTCCCGTATTTCGCCGTGGTATTCACTCCTGCCAGGTAGGTGCTGGCCCGGGCCGTCTGGCTTCTTCTCCTGATCTCCTTTAAATCGGTCAGGCTGGCTTCTGGCCGGCTGATGTATTTCCACCATGGATAATCGCCTCCCATTGCCCAGGGCCATTTCTGAACAAAGAGCACATCGCTGCCCAGCGAATCGATACTCTCGCGGATATTGCTTTCCATCGAATCAAATATGGTGAAGACCGAAATGATGGAAAAAATGCCGATCGTGATGCCTAACAATGAAAGGAAGGTGCGGACTTTATTCACTACAATCTCGTGCAGTGCAAACAGGTAACTTTCCCTGATCAATTTGAGGAATATCAGCATGATGATCAGTATTTAACGAGTTTGTAAAATTAATATAATTGAAAACAGAATAATGACTTATATTTGATGATTCAACGTGAAAAGAGCAAAATAATTTCCATGAGCAGGAAAATAGGCAGCGCATTGGTTTCAGTCTATCACAAGGAGGGGTTGGAAGTGATCGTCAGGAAACTGGCCTCACTGGATATAAAAATATTTTCTACCGGTGGCACTTATGATTTTATCACCGGATTGGGTATCGCGGCCGACACTGTTGAATCGCTGACAGGCTACCCATCCATTTTCGGCGGACGGGTGAAAACATTACACCCCGCTGTATTCGGCGGAATATTATTCCGTCGTGATAATGATGAAGATTTGCAGCAGGCCGGCCGGCACCAGATACCCTCCATTGACCTGGTAATCGTTGATCTGTATCCTTTTGAAGAAACGGCGGCCCAAACGGATAATGAGGCCGAAATCATAGAAAAGATCGATATCGGGGGGATCTCGCTGATCCGGGCGGCGGCCAAGAATTACAGGGATGTGCTCGTGGTGTCATCTTCATCACAATATCCCGGGTTGCTTCACCTGCTGGATGAAAAAGCGGGAAGTACAAACCTGGAAGACCGGCGGCATTTTGCCGGTCTGGCGTTTGATGTCACCTCACATTATGATACGGCCATTTATAAATACTTCCGTGGCGACGAACCCTCCGTTTTCAAGCAGAGCATTCGTGGATTTCATCCCCTGCGATACGGTGAAAATCCCCATCAGAAAGGCGTTTTTTATGGCGATCTTCACCAGGTATTCACCCAACTGCACGGCAAGGAAATTTCCTACAACAACCTGGGGGACCTGGAAGCAGGCATCGGCCTGATCAGTGAATTTAACGAAACCACCTTTGCCATTCTGAAGCACAACAACGCCTGCGGTTGCGCCAGCCGGCCCGTGCTCAGGGAAGCCTGGAACGAAGCATTGGCCGGCGACCCGGTCTCAGCCTTCGGTGGTGTATTGGTTACCAACACCATTGTGGATGAAGATACTGCCATGGAGATCAATCGTTTGTTTTTTGAGATCATCCTGGCGCCCGGATATAAAAAAAGTGCGCTTGAAACCCTTAAAAGCAAGAAAAATCGAATAATTTTGCAATTGCTGACAAGCAGTTTTCCGGTCAGGCAATTCAGGTCGATATTAAATGGAGTGATTGAACAGGAGAAAGACCTGAAAACGGAGCGGGCGGAAGACCTGCGGCCGGTGACTGACAGAAAGCCTGACTCCAGGGAGCTGGCAGATCTCCTGTTTGCCAACAGGATCGTGAAGCATACCCGGTCGAACGCCATTGTACTGGCAAAGAACAAACAATTGCTTGCCAGCGGCGCCGGGCAGACTTCGAGGGTTGATGCATTAAAACAAGCCATTGCCAAGGCCGGGGAAAATCATTTTGACCTGAATGGTGCAGTGCTTGCTTCCGATGCGTTTTTCCCCTTTGCCGATTCGGTGGAGATCGCCCACCGGGCGGGGATTTCGGCCATTATTCAGCCCGGTGGGTCGGTCCGTGACCAGGATTCGGTGGATTACTGCCGGAAACACGGGCTGGCCATGGTATTCACAGGAATCCGGCATTTTAAACATTGAGCTGGTAACAGCGGTTAAACTGATAATAAAGCATGGGACTTTTTTCATTTCTCACCAAAGAAATCGCCATCGACCTCGGAACGGCGAATACGATCATCATATTCAACGATAAGGTGGTGGTGGATGAACCTTCTATTGTAGCCATCGAGCGCAATACCGGTAAGGTGATCGCTGTGGGGAAAAAGGCCATGATGATGCATGGCAAGACGCACGAAAACATCAAGACGATCAGGCCGTTGCGCGACGGCGTCATAGCCGATTTCAAGGCTGCCGAGATCATGATCCGGGAAATGATCAAAATGATCGGTTTCAAGAATAACATTTTCCCTCCGGCACTGAAAATGGTGATCTGCATTCCGTCGGGGATCACCGAGGTGGAGGAGCGTGCTGTCAAGGATTCGGCTGAACAGGCGGGCGCCAAGGAGGTCCGGCTGATCCATGAACCGATGGCTGCAGCCATCGGGATCGGAATCGACGTGCTGGAACCCACCGGCAACATGATCATTGATATCGGGGGCGGCACCAGCGAGATCGCCGTGATCGCCCTGGGCGGTATCGTCAACAACAAATCGATCCGCATCGCCGGTGATGATTTCAATGCCGATATCGAAGAATACATGCGCAAGCAGCATAATATCAACATTGGCGAGAGAACCTCCGAGCGGATCAAGATCGAGGTGGGCGCCGCATTGACCGATATCGACAACCCCCCTGACGATTTCCCGGTACACGGAAGAGACATGCTTACCGGCATCCCCAAGGAGATCACGGTGAATTATGCTGAAATAGCCCATTCTCTCGACAAATCCATTTCAAAGATCGAAGCGGCGGTGCTGAATGCGCTGGAAATGACGCCTCCCGAGCTGGCGGCTGATATTTACCGCACCGGCATCTATCTGGCCGGCGGAGGATCGATGCTCAGGGGCCTCGACAAAAGACTTCATCTCAAAACAAAACTCCCGGTGCACGTTGCCGAAGACCCCCTGCGCGCCGTGGCCAGGGGAACCGGTATCGCACTGAAGAATTTCGATAAATTCACATTCCTGATCAAATGAAATGAGAAACCTGCTGGCTTTCATCTCCAGGTATAAGTTCTTCTTACTGTTCCTGATCTTTCTGGTCATCTCTTTCATTCTTATTTCCCAGAACAATTACTATCACCGGTCACGCGTCATTGCCACCACCAACCGCCTTACCGGAAATCTGAACCTGCTCTATTCCAATATCACCGGTTATTTCAGCCTGAAAAAATCAAACGAGATGCTTGCTGCCGAAAATGCCAGCCTTCGAACACAATTACACACCCTGGAAAAAGACCAGTCCGATTCCCTGCACCCAACAGGCGTGACCGTGCAAAACCATATCAGCGCCCGCGTGATCAGCCATTCCATACAAAGGCGAAATAACTACTTCGTCCTCAATAAAGGCGAACGGCACGGGGTCAGGAAAGATATGGGCGTGATTGCACCAAATGGTATTGTGGGGATCATTACCGATGTCTCGGATAATTTCAGCTCAGGGATTTCCATATTGCACAAAGATGCCCGGTTGAGCGGAAAAATCAAAAAGAACAACCAGCTTGTAAATATCTCCTGGGATGGCATGAATTACAGGATGGGAACCATTGCCCATATCCCTTCGCACGTGAACCTGCTGCCGGGAGATACGGTCATTACCAGCGGGAACTCCCAGATCTTCCCCGAGGGGATATTGATCGGAACGGTGGAATATATCGATGATGGAATGGAAAATCTTTTTAAACAAGGCAAAATAAGATATACCATCGATTACAACCAGTTGAATTATGTTTATGTCGTTGAAAACCCGCTCCTGGACGAATTCAGGGGCCTGATCAAAGAGCAGGCGGATGAATAGATCGCTGGCGGAAAATATGATACGTTTTGTATTGCTGGTGATCGCCCAGGTATTCATCTTCAATAATATCCAGCTGAGCGGATACATCAATCCCCAGGTATATGTTTTGTTTATCCTGATGCTCCCGTTCCGGCTGCCTGGCTTCTGGTTGCTGTTTTTATCCTTCGTTACCGGCCTGACGATAGATGTTTTTATGCAAACCCCCGGGTTGCATGCCGCCGCATCCGTTTTCCTGGCATTCTGCCGCCCGGGGGTCATCCGCCTTGTCGGGAAAAAGGAAGACCTGGAATCCTTTGATTATCCCAATGTCCGCGATTCCGGCTCCCTGTGGTTTTTTTCCTATACTGTGATACTGGTACTGTTGCATCACCTGTTCCTGTTTTTTACGGAGGTATTCCGCTTCAGCGAATTCGGACAAACCCTGCTGAAAGTATTGATCAATACAGCCCTCACAGCATTGATCATCATGCTTATCCAGTATTTATTCTACTTCCGTAAAAAAGAATAATGAATTGTATTAGTTTTGCCAATTAAAATATTGACCATATGTTTAAAAATCTGATCATTATCTCCCTGGCCGTATTTTTTATGGCCTCCTGCTCCACACCTGTTAAAAATGAATTCAGGATTACCGGAACGGTTGATTCCGTCTTTGACGGCGTTGTTTATCTGCAACGGCGTACGGACGCCCCCATGATCTCCATCGACTCCATGCAGCTTTCACAGGGAAAATTCAGCTTCTCCGGAACGATCGATTACCCGGAAGTGTATTATATCAATATCCCGGCTACAAAATCCCTGATCCCGTTTTTTGCTGAAGCTTCCGATATCACGATAAATATCAATACAACCGATATCAACAGAACGGATATCGCAGGATCGAATAGCCAGGCCCAATATGATGGTTATCTTGATATGCTCGAGCAGTACAATACCCAGATGCGGGATAATTACCAGATGTATCTGAAGGCTGTGGAAATTGGAGATGATGAAAAGGCGGCCTATTTCGACTCGCTGATGACAGATTTTGATGATAAGCGAAATGCTTTTTCAAAAAACTTTGTTTTAAAAAACAACCAATCATTTATCTCACCTTACATTGCCTTCAGGAATTCGTGGAATTACGAAATGGAAGAGCTGGAAGAAACGCTTGACAATTTTGACACCATTCTGAATAATTCATTGTATACGGGTTTTTTAAAAGAATACCTGAAAACGATGAAACGCACCTCAGTTGGAATGTCGTATGTTGCTTTCATGATGGAAGATACCACGGGCATGTTCCTGCCGATTGCAGATCTCATTGGTAAAAACTACCTGCTGGTTGATTTCTGGGCCTCCTGGTGCGGCCCCTGCCGTATAGAAAACCCCAACCTGGTGGCTGCTTACCAGAAATATCACAGCAAGGGATTTGATATCCTGGGGGTTTCCCTGGATACAAACCGCGACCGCTGGATCAAAGCGATCCATGATGATAACCTTACCTGGCACCATGTATCGGACCTGAAAGGATGGGAAAATAAAGCCGCCAGATTATACGGCGTCAGGGCGATCCCGGCAAATCTGCTGCTCGACCCCACGGGTTATATCATTGCCAAAAACCTGAAAGGCGAGGATCTTCATAAAAAACTGGAAGAATTGCTGGCCCGGCAGTAACAGGCGCTGACGTTTACAGATCGTTTTCCTTATTACGCTTACGCTGTACAGCCTGCTTTTTATACATTTTATTGAAGGTTTTCGGTTGAAGGTGCGGTAAAGTGCGCCGGGGCCCCCAGGAGGCTGTGAAAATATTCCTGAATAGCGCATTCTTAATCCCTCCGCTCATGTTCATCAGGCTCCGGTGTAACAGCACCCTGCGCAAGTTCTTCATGACAAACTTTTCTCCCCCCGTGTACATTTTTTTGTCTATGCTGATTCTCCGATTGACCAGCAGCAGTTCATGCAACGGTATTTTTACGGGACAAATATCTGTACAATGGCCGCATAACGACGAAGCATAACTGAGGTGTTTATAATCACGCATGTTTTTCATGAAAGGCATGATCACAGAACCTATCGGCCCGGTATAGTCGGTGTTGTAAGTATACCCGCCAATGTTCCGGTAAACCGGACATGCGTTGAGACAAGCGCCGCAACGGATGCACGCCATAGCCCTTCGCTGCCGGTCATGCCGCATTACTTCCGTTCGCCGGTTATCAAGCAGTACCACATACATTTCTTCCGGACCGTCGGTCTCCCCTTCCCTGCGCGGACCAAAAACCAGGTTGCTGTAAGCAGTGATCTTCTGCCCGGTGCCGAAAGTGGCCAGCAAGGGCCAGAATAACTGCAGATCCCCCAGTGAAGGAATCAGTTTTTCAATTCCCGCAATGACAATATGCACTTTTGGAAAGGATATCGTCATCAGCGCATTCCCTTCATTTTCTGTAATGCATACCGCCCCGCTGTCTGCCACCAGAAAATTGGCGCCGGTAATTCCCGCCCCCGACTCCACAAATTCCATCCGGAGATGTTTCCTTACAAAAACAGTGATCTCTTCCGGGGTGGAACCTTCCGGTAAATCAAATTTTTCATGAAAAAGCCCGCTGACATCCTCAGCCGATTTATGCATGGCCGGTGTTACAATATGATAAGGTTTTTCTCCGGACAACTGAACAATAAATTCGCCCAGATCCGTTTCAATGGCTCTTATTTTATTCCTCTCCAGTATCTCATTAAATTTCAGTTCTTCGGTCATAATGGACTTCGATTTCACGACCGTTGTCACATTGGTGCGCTTTAAAATCGCCAGGACCTCTTTCATCGCATCCTTGGCGGTTGGGGCCCAGATCACTTTTCCGCCGTTTTTCTCAAATTGACCCTCAAATTCGATCAGGTATTTGTCGAGATCGTTCAGTATCTTGTGCTTCAGGTTAGCCGCCCTGTTGCGGGCCAGATCCAGATTGGCAAATTGTTGTTTGCCCCTGGCCACAGCCTTTTCATACCTGTCCATGTTGTGATTGATCTTCTTCCGGTGATCCCGGTCAAATCCCGTTTTTTCCGCATCGGTCAGAAATTTCTTTTGAAGGTTCATATCTATTCTTTATCCAACCTGATTGATCTTGTGTACCCTCTGCGAATGCCTTCCCCCTTCAAAACCAGTTTCTAAAAACACTATGACCATTCTCAGTGCCAGTTCCGGTGAAATGAACCGGCCCGGCAATGAAATAATATTGGCATTATTATGCTGGCGGGCCAGTTTTGCTATTTCTTCTGACCAGCATAACGCAGCCCTCACATCCGGATATTTGTTCGCAACCATCTGTGCCCCGTTTCCACTCCCGCATAAGATAATCCCCAGCGGATACTTCCCTTCATTGATCGCTTTTGCCAGAGGGTGAACGAAATCAGGATAATCTACGCTGTCGGAAGTATATGTCCCAAAATCAATAACGGTATACCCTTTTTCTTTCAATCCCTCGATAATGAACTTCTTTATCTCATAACCGCCATGATCGGCAGCAATGGGGATTGTTACGGAATTTTTTTTAATCATCATAAATCGTTATTTAAAACAAAATTAAGCGGATAAAACCTTACTTTTGATAGGAATGTATAAATATTAACATTTTGGATTCAAAATTGTTAATAGTTATTGAATTACGGCATCTCTTTTGTTAATATTCATCATGCAGAAGGATGGTTTAATCATTTGCTGTGTATTTATTATTCTTTTTCAGTGTTAATGTTTCATGATATGAACAGTTCTTTTACCAAAAAATATACACAATGCGCTATTATTTTATAAAAACTTAGATTGTTAATAATTACTAAAGAGCACAAACTCAAAACGTAAAAAAAATATCTTTCTAAATTAATGTTAATAATTTTGAATAACTGAATAAATCAAATTTTCCGGGTATTTTTTATCAACCAAATTAACAGGCTAAATATAATATACAATAAATTTTTATTTAAATTTTTTATAATAATTACCGGTTAATAAAATGAATTACAGAGAGGAATTCTTAAAATTAAAAAAAGAAAAAAATGCGATTCTGCTGGCTCATTATTATCAGATAGATGAGATCCAGGAGATCGCTGATTATACCGGTGATAGCCTTGGCCTGGCACAGCAGGCTTCGAAAACCGATACGTCATTCATTGTCTTTGCAGGGGTTCATTTTATGGCTGAAACGGCAAAAATACTTAATCCCGGAACCAAAGTGCTTTTGCCTGATATGGAAGCGGGATGTTCCCTGGCTGATTCCTGTCCACCCGACCGTTTTGAAGAATTTATCCGGCAATATCCTGATCACATTGTTATATCTTACATAAATTGCAGCGCTGCCATTAAAACGATGTCAGATGTGATCTGCACATCCAGTAATGCTGTAAAAATAGTGGAATCATTTCCCAGGGAGCAGAAGATTATTTTTGCACCGGACAAAAATCTTGGGGGATATATTAACCGGGTTACGGGGCGGAACATGGTATTATGGGATGGAACCTGTGAGGTGCACGATATTTTACAGACGGAAGCGATCATAAAACTGAAAATACAGCATCCCGATGCCAGGTTGATAGCCCATCCGGAATGTAAGGCACAGGTTCTCGAAATGGCTGATTTTATAGGATCAACAACGGCCTTGCTGAATTACACCATTCGTGAAGATGCAAAAAAGTTCATTGTAGCTACGGAAACAGGTATTCTTTACCAGATGAGAAAAGCTTCACCGGACAAGGAATTCATTATTGTACCATCCGATGAAACATGTTCATGTAACGATTGCCCGTACATGAAGCTGAATACAATGCAAAAATTATATCTGTGCCTGAAGAATGAACGACCCGAGATCATCATGCCGCAGCATATAATGGATAAGGCAAGAAAACCAATTGAAAGAATGCTGGAATTATCCTGAACAATAAAATTTTCCGGTAATGCTGAATTATATACGATCATATGGCACTATCCTGATCCTTTTCCATCTTTTTCAGGTCAGTTTTTTATTTGCCCAGGAAGAGATTCAGGTTGTATCCGATGGATACCAGGTATTTTATTATCCTGACGGGAAAATATCGAGTGAAGGCACCATGCGAAACGGAAAACCGGATGGTTACTGGAAAACCTATAATGAGGAAGGGATCCTTGTATCGGAGGGGAACCGGAAAAATTTTGAACTCGACAGTACCTGGCGTTTTTATGACGACGAAGGAAAGATCACCATGGTGATCAATTACCGGAATGGAAAAAAGAACGGAATAAGAAGGATTTACCGGGAAGATGAGATCATTGAGGAAAATTTTGAGAAAGACGTAAAGGAGGGGATTACTCGGTATTTATACCCTTCCGGGAAAGTCAGGCGGGAGGTGAATTTTAGCAGCGGTTTGGAAGAGGGTCTTGCCAGGGAGTTTGATGAAGAAGGTCGCATTATTACATTGATCACTTACAAAGGAGGGTTTATCACGGAACGGGAACTGATCAACCGGTTTGACAACAATGATAAGAAACACGGTGTGTGGAAGTATTTTTATCCCAATGGAATGGTCCGGCTGGAGGGAAGATACAAACATGGCATGGAAAACGGATATTTCAAGGAATATGATATGGAGGGAAATCTTCTGACGACCTCAAAATACGCCGATGGTACGAAACTGGAAGACGTTGCCGAGCTGGTGAAACTGGATGTCAGGAAAGATTATTACCCGGATGGCAGGATAAAGATTGCCGCAACGTATAACAAAGAGGGGTTACCGGAGGGAGTGCGGCGGGAATATGCGCCGGACGGTACGATTGAAAGTTCTTTTATTTTCAGGAACGGTGTGCTGATCGGGGAGGGGATTGTGACGGAAAAGGGAGAACGGAATGGTTTCTGGAAGGAATACTACAATGACGGACGGCTGCGGGCGGAGGGAAATTATGATCATGACCTGAAAGATGGTCCATGGAAGTTTTATCACCTGAACGGCGCTTTGGAACAGGAGGGCACCTATATGAAGGGGAAGCCGGAGGGGGAATGGCGCTGGTATTATGCCGGCGGCGCTTTGCTGCGCGAAGAAACGTATTATAATGGTTTACAGGATGGTATCATGACAGAATATGATGAATTGGGAAATGTAATTACCAGTGGCGAGTTCATAGAAGGCAAAAAAGAAGGTTTCTGGTTTTACCGCGTTGGCGACAGTGAGGTGGAAGGAAGCTATGCTGCCGGTATGAGAAACGGCTTGTGGAAACATTATGATTTACCGGCCGGCATGGGCCGCCAGAAAACATTAAGGTTTGAGGGGCGGTTTATTGAGGACAATCCGCATGGCACCCATACCTATTACTGGGATAACGGCAAGAAGAAGGATGAAGGCAATTATATCATGGGCCGTAAGCAGGGCGACTGGATCCATTATGATTATGAAGGTTTTCCTTTTATCATTGTTTCCTATGATAACGGTATAGAGATAAAATATGACGGGGTGAATATTTCGGACACCGGATCATCATGATAAATGAAAATATTTACCTTTGTGTCTCTAAACTAAAAAGGAAAACACCATGATAAAAAGAATGACAATTTTTTTGCTGGTATCATTATTTATGATTCCGGCCATAACGTTAACAGCCCAGGAGATTAAAACCGCGGCAAAAGCAACCACGGGAACCGATCTCAAAACCGCCACCCTTACACCTGAAACCTTCCAGGAAAATGCAGAAAAAATGGTGGGCAAAGAAGTGGGGGTCAAGGGAATGGTTATCCATGTTTGCAGGCATGGTGGCAAAAAGATGTTCCTGATTGGCGAAGACCCGGATGTCAGGATAAAGATCACAGCCAGTGATAAAGTAAGTTCCTTCGAAACCGATCTGGAGGGCAGTATAGTCATGGTAAATGGTGTCGTGGAACCCATGGAAGATATCAAACATGTTGAGGATGATGATCATCCGGAAGACCACGAGGATGATGACGATCACAGGAATTATTATCACAGGCCCCAGTATTCCATTTCCTGCCTGGCTTTTCGTACGATTGACGAATAATAAATTCAGCTTTTTGTGAAACTTCAGTGGCGGAAATGGTTTAGGGTCGTTCACCGCGACTTTGGCTATTTGTTTTTTGGACTGACCCTGGTCTATTCCATATCCGGGATAGCCCTGAACCATATAAACGAATGGAATTCCAATTTTATCATTGTCAGGAAAGAGATCACCATTGAAAATCCTGAAATGATCCGCCGTGACATGACAAAGGATGAAGCAAGGGCACTATTGGAACCTTTCCAGGAACAAAAACGTTATAAAAACCATTATTTTCCTTCGGGCAACCAGTTAAAGATTTTTCTGAAGGGAGGATCTGTCATTGTCAATACCGAAACCGGCAATGGTTTATTGGAAAGGGTTTCGAGGCGCCCGTTCTTCCGGGAGATGAACTACCTGCATTATAATCCTGAGAGAATATGGACCTGGATATCGGATGTTTTCGCGGGTGCGCTGATCGTTCTGGCCATTACAGGGCTGTTCCTGGTCAGGGGGGCCAAAGGCATTACCAGGCGCGGCGCCTGGCTGACCATCCTGGGGATTCTGGTCCCGGTGATCTTTTTGCTGTTATATTTCTATTAAAATACGTCGAATGATGAACGTCTATTGGTTTTCCGCAATTTTCATCCTATGGTACGCCTTTTCGCTTATCGTATCTGAAAAAGTGGGTAAGAAAAGGAAAATCGGAGAAGAATGGTCGTTTTTTCTGTGTTTTATTTTTACACCCATTGTCGGTTTGATCATCAGCCTGCTCACAAAACCCAAACCAATTATAAAATAATTAGCGTTTTCTTCTTCCTGAACGCACAGGCTTTTCATTGACAATCTGGAAATCCATCTCTTTTCTTGACAGATCGATCCGCTTGACCTTGATCCTGACCGGATCGCCCAGTTTATACTGTAAACCGTTTCTTTGTCCGATCACTCGGTAATTCTCTTCATCGAGGTAATAATAATCGTCCGCCAGGTCGCGCAGGCGGACCATGCCCTCACATTTACTTTCCGTTAATTCGACGTATATGCCCCATTTGCTGACACCGGAAATGAGTCCCGGAAACTCCTGCCCGATCTTATCCAGCAGGTATTCCGCCTGTTTATATTTCACCGAAGCCCGCTCCGCCTCCACTGCCTTTCTCTCCATATCGGAAGCATGTTCACACATCTTTTCGTATTCCTCTTTGCCGACATTGCCGCCGCCATTATCATAACGCTCCAGCAAGCGGTGGACCATCAGGTCGGGATATCGCCGGATCGGTGAAGTGAAATGGGTATAGAACTTGAAACCCAGCCCATAATGGCCGATGTTTTCGGTCGAATAAACCGCTTTGGCCATGGTCCGGATGGCAATGGTTTCGATCATGTTCTGCTCGCCTTTTCCTTCTATCTGTTTGAATAATTTGTTGAACGAAGCGGACAGTCCCTTCCGGTTATCGATATTGAGCTTATAACCAAGGCGGGAAAGAAACTGGGCGAAATTGGTCAGCTTTTCAATATTAGGTGAGTCATGGATGCGGTATACAAAGGTTTTCGCTTTCGTGCCGGGCTTTGCCTTCCCGGTTTGCTCCGCGATGATCCGGTTGGCTAGCAGCATGAAGTCTTCGATCAGGTGGTTGGATTCTTTTTGTTCTTTGATATAAACGCCCAGGGGTTTTCCATTTTCATCCAGGTTGAACTTCACCTCCTGGCTTTCAAAATTGATGGAGCCCTTCCGGAAGCGCTCCTCACGCAGTATTTTCGCCAGGTTATGCAGGATCAGGATCTCTTCTGAGTATTCTCCCTGACCGGTTTCAATGATCTCCTGGACCTCTTCATAGTTAAAACGCCGGTCGGAATTGATGATGGTTCGGCCAATCCAGTGTGACAGCACCTTTGCTTCAGGGCTCAGGGTAAAGATGGCCGCGTAGCAAAGCTTATCTTCTTTGGGTTTGAGCGAGCAAAGATCGTTCGAGAGCTTTTCGGGCAGCATGGGAATGGTCCGGTCGACCAGGTAAACGGAGGTGCCGCGGTCAAATGCTTCCTTGTCGATCAGGGAACCCGGCTTCACATAAAATGAAACGTCGGCAATGTGCACGCCTACCTCAAAATTCCCGTCGGGCAGCTTGCGCAGGGAGAGCGCATCGTCATAATCCTTGGCGTCGGGTGGATCGATCGTGATGGTAAATACGTCGCGAACATCTTTCCGGTTGCGGATCTCCTTCGGGGTAATGCCCCTGTCGATCTTTTCCGCCTCTTTTTCCACATTGTCGGGAAACTTCCAGGGGAAATTGAATTCCGCCAGGATCGACTTCATCTCCACATCGTTGTTGCCGGGTTCACCCAAGACATCCACCACGGTTCCGAACGGATTTTTGGAATGTACCGGCCAGTCGGTGATCTTAACGATGACTTTCTGGCCGCTTTTGGCGCCATGCAGTTCTTCTTTGGGGACGAAAATGTCGACAGGCATAGACTGATTATCGGCGACCAGAAAGGCGACATGCCTGGAAATGTCGATGATACCCACATACTGCTCTTTGGCCCTTTCGAGGATTTCAACGATCTGACCTTCGATCTTGCGGTCTTTCCGCCGGGGAAACAGCAATACCTTCACCCGGTCGCTGTGAAGGGCATGCTCGGTATTATTGGGTGCGATAAAAATATCTTCGCCCCCTTCATCATTGATGATATACGCTTTTCCGGTCCCTTTCATGTCGACCGTTCCCGTGATGTATTTTTTCAGATGGGGGGCTTCTGTGGCATATTCAGGACTGATCCTGTATTTGCCGGGTTTGATCTCCACAATGGAACCATCTTCCAGCAGTTCGACCAGGATGATGTTGACCAGGTCTTTGCTGGCCTTGTCTTTCAATCCCAGGCTGGCTGCAACCTGCTTGTAATTATAAGTCCGGTGGGGTGGTTTGGTGAAAATGCCCAGTACGCTGTCGGCAAATGCATTTTTGCCTCTGGGGCGGTGCGGTTTTCTGGATTTGTTCTTCTTTGACATGATGGTGGGATTATGTTTTATTCCCGGTGGCATGTCAAAGATAATATTTTTCAGCGCCGGACGGGTATATTTTGGGAAAATGCCGATTAAGAGATGAATGAAGGATCAAAAAGAATGGGTATGAAAAGATTGATCAGAACGGCGAAAGGACTGATGGAAGATGTGTTTGGACTTTTTTTCCCCAACATTTGCCTGGGTTGCGGACGGCCGTTATACAGGGGCGAAGCCGTGATCTGTGCATTGTGCCATTTTCATCTTCCCAAGACCTATTTTCACCAGGACCCCGATAACCCGTTGAACAAAGTTTTCTGGGGAAGGGTTAACCTGGAGATGGCGGCGGCGTACCTTTATTTTCAGAAAGGCGGAGTGGTGCAGCATTTGTTGCATCAGCTGAAATACAAGGATCATCCGGAAATTGGTATTACCATTGGGAAATGGTATGGAAGGGAACTGAACTGGGCGTCGGAATTCCGGGATGTCGACCTGATCATTCCGGTGCCTTTACATAAGCGGAAACTCCGGAAGCGGGGGTATAACCAGAGCCGGATGTTTGCCGAGGGACTGGCCGCTGTGATGAAGGCCAAAACAGAAACCGGTAGTCTTTACCGGAAGACACATTCGCAGACGCAAACCCGCAAATCCCGTTACAACCGCTGGGAAAATGTGGAGAATATTTTTGCTGTCAGGAACAGCCAGAAGCTTGAAGGACAGCATATTCTCCTGGTCGATGATGTGGTGACCACGGGCGCCACCCTTGAATCGTGTGCCCAGGCGCTGCTGACAGTCCCGGGGGTGAAGATCAGCGTAGCAACCATTGCTTTTGCCAGCTTTTAAGGTTATCTTTTCCGGGCCAGCACGCAGGCTTTTTTAAAGCGGTCGGTTTTTCCATCCATGCCCAGGGCTTCCATGTAAACGACATAGATGCCGTTTGGAGCGGCGGTCCGGTCGTCCAGCCGTCCGTCCCACGAACAAATCCCGGATGTGCCGCATAATTCGTTGTTCAGAATGGTTCTGACAAAGTAACCGTTGGCACTGAAAATCAATATGGTTACCATTTTCCCCGGTGCGTTGAAAGAATAAGTAATGCCCAGTTGATCATCCTGCCCGTCGCCGTCAGGTGAAAACACTTCAGGATGAACCGAAAGAACACCCGTATTATCCATTTCGCCAGAGAATTGTGAATTCCGGTATCCTGGTGTGCCGAACCCGACCGCTTCGGCGGCAGAGTGCCAGTTGTTGGAATGGTCACCCAGCCGGTCGGGCGAGATCCGTTCCAGGGCCACGCCCTTATATGAATTGAGAAGAGGAAGATGCATCTCCTCGCGATATTTCAGGCCATCGATCACCAGGCCTTCTTCATTTATCAGCAGCGCAAAACCCTTATCATTGTTATAAGAGGGAAAAGAGATCATTTTCCGGAAAGCATGTTGGTTTTCAGTAAAATACTGATGCTTCACTTTTTCGGGATCGGCGGTCAGTACAAGATATTCTTCCGGTAGCAGGGTCAGACAACCGGAAGTTAGTGCATATGTCTGGGTATCGGGCGGATTGGGCGGGCTTTCCTTTACCGTGGCAAGCAACAGGTCGTCCAGGCCGATCGCCTTGCCAGATCTGTTGTAGATCTCTACATATTCAACGCCATCTCCCAAAGGATTGAATAGTACCAAAACCCTCATGCCCGCCTTCGGCCCCTATTCCACCGGTAATGTAGAGTTTTTTATACGTCACGTCCTCCCAGATCCTGCCGATGGCATCGATATAGGTACGGTCTCCGGTGAGTGCAGCCACATCGGCCATTCCGCTCCACATATAGGCGGC
>JAWOHY010000076.1:0-8026 GCA_046484945.1 Bacteroidales bacterium | reverse complement strand
CAAGCGGTTTTACAAAAGTATGGAAAGGTCCTGCTGAGGCAAGAGAATTTCACAAATCAGAGGACGAGGCTATCGGAACGGTCATGAAAGCGGTTGGTATGGCAAAATAATTTACAGGGTGCAGCAAAACGTCTGGCATGGAAAACAGGAGGCACAGGCATTAAAATGCGTATCAACGATGCTGTTACAGGATTCTTTATAATAATACTGTCATCTTTTATCATCTATGAGGCTAAATCGCTTCCTGCCCTGCCAGGCGTTCCTTACGGCCCTGGGTTATTTCCCACACTCATCGCTTATATGATGATGCTCGGAGGCGTGATACTGATTTTCAAGGGGTTGAAAACCCTTGGTGTCAAGGGCTGGTATGAGCTTGATGAATGGGCCAGAAGGCGAAACAGTTACATTACACTGGCATTGATTTTTTCAGTGCTTCTTTTTTATATCCTTTTTTCAGAAATGCTGGGATTTATTCTGACCTCAATCTTGATACTGCTTGCCATGCTGCTCTGGACCAGGGGTAAAAGACACTTTTTGTCTTCAGTGATCATTTCTGTCTGTTTTTCCATAATCATTTTTTTTATTTTCGGAAAAATAATGCGGATTCCTCTGCCGGCAGGGGTGCTGCAGGGTTTTATCTGACAATAATATCAAAAGACAAGGTGTAAGAATCGCTATACATATTTCATAAAGAGATTGTCGAATGGAAAATTTAATTGCTGGAATTTATCTTGTTTTAGACTGGAAGGTTTTGCTGGTTATCCTGTGCTCGTGTGCATTTGGTTTGTTTACAGGCGCAATGCCGGGTCTTTCCGCCACAGTTGCAGTAGCCCTTCTGGTGCCGGTAACATTTTACCTTGAGCCGGCAGCCGCACTGGCTTCCATTGCCACGGCTGTAGCCCTGGCGATATTTGCCGGAGACATTCCGGGTGCGCTGCTCAGGATACCGGGAGTTCCTTCATCCGCAGCCTATGCGGATGAGGCATATGCCATGACCAAAAAAGGACTTGGAGAGAAAGTATTAGGTGTCTCACTGGTTTGTTCGGTAATCGGTGGGCTCTGCGGTGCAGTCGCTTTAAGTCTGTGTGCACCGTTGCTGGCTGAATTTGCACTGGAATTCCAGTATTACGAATATTTCTGGCTGGCCTGTATGGGATTGACCACTGCGGCCTTTGTCTGTGCAGACCAGCCAACCAAGGGCCTGATATCCACAGGCCTGGGACTTCTTTTGTCCATGGTTGGATTTGATATGATTTCCGGCACACCCAGGTTTACATTCGGTATCCTTCCCCTTATGGAGGGAATTCATTTTATTTCCGCTATGATCGGTGTTTTTGCGGTAGGCGAAGTATGCAGAAATCTGACCCATATCAGTAAAAGCAACGTGCTTGTCGAGGGAGCTAAGGGAGGACATGTTTTCAAGGGTACGGGCAAAGTTGTCTGGAAGTATCGCTGGAATATACCAAGGGGGGCGGTAATCGGCACACTCATTGGTGCACTGCCCGGGGCTGGATCGGATATGGCAGCCTGGGTGTCATATGCCGTTGCCAGAAAATTTTCCAAAACTCCTGAAAAATTCGGAACCGGTCATCCGGAAGGAATTGTGGGAGCAAGTGCATCAAATAACGCCAGTACCTGTGCCACATGGATTCCATCCCTTGTTTTCGGTATTCCCGGAGACTCGGTAACGGCAATTGCCATAGGTGTCCTGTTTTTGAAAGGCCTGCAGCCCGGACCGGCTGTATTTCTGGAAAATGCACCCCTGGTATATTCCATATTTGTCTCGTTTTTTATTGCCAACCTGGTTCTGCTGCCAATGGGTTTTATTGCAATCAAGATATCAAAACAGCTTCTGCGGGTTCCAACGAATCTGCTGATGCCGCTTGTCCTTGTGTTCTGTATTGTCGGCAGTTTTGCAATTAACAACTCTATCATGGGGGTTATTGTCATTCTCGCTCTCGGGATTGTTTCATTTTTCATGCAGGAAAACGGGTTCCCGGTTGCACCCTTAATTCTCGGAATGATCATGGGGGGATTGCTGGAGGAAAATTTCATGCAGGCAATGATTGCTTCTGACGGCAATCTTCTGGATTTTTTCGGAAGACCGATAGCTGCAGGATTAGGGATCGTCACCATATCGGTGTGGCTGTCTCCCTTATTGAAGTTTGCCGTTAAAAAGGTAATGATCAAAATTCATGGTACCCATGATGACAGACGTCACATTTTGGATAATGGGTAAATATAACCTGCATCTGAAAAAGGATACTTTATGGCTCAGACAAATACCAAAGACAATATCATAGATATAACCAATATCAATGAAAAGGTTTACAACCTGTTAAAAGAAAGAATTATCCATCTTGAATATCCTCCGGGATACAAGATCAGTATCCGCAATCTGCAGGATGAACTCGGGGTAAGCAACAGCCCCATAAAGAATGCACTGTTCCGCCTGGCAGGAGAGGATCTGCTTGAGATTTCCTCCAGAAAAGGCACCTATGTGAATGAAGTGACTGAAAAGGATATTGAAGAGATCGAGCAGGTGAGAACCATTCTGGAAGTCGGTGCCGCCGAGATCGCTGTTCAGAAGGTAACGGACGTCCAGCTGAAAAAGCTTGAAAATTTGTATATGCAGGCCCATTTTCCAAAAAAGAAAATTGATTACAGCCAGTTCATGGAAATCGACAGCCGGTTTCACATGGAATTGATCAATATAACCGGGAATGAACGCTTAATCCATGTTTATAAAAAACTGAACGCCCATATGCAGATCGTCAGGTTCCAGTTTGCACGAAACCGGAAAGAACCTCTTCCATGGACCCAGTCGGATCATCTGCAGATTCTTGAATCATTAAAGGAAAAAGATGTCAAAAAACTGAAAAATGCCATCAGTAATCATTTAAATGCAGCCCGGAAAGCGTTTTTGGAGAAATAGCAGTTCACTGATCACTGAATGAAGGAGTTTATATGAGTTGGCCGATTGAACATTTCCACTATATTCCTGCGCCCTCCAGTTTCATAGAGATGATGCCCGGTGCAATGAAAATAATGACACAGTGTGCCGGTGTCAAACCGGGTGAAAACGTTGTTATCACATGTGATACAAACAAACTGCGTATGGCGGAAGCCCTTGCTGCAGCCGCATATGCCGTACAGGGAATGCCCGTTATTGTGGCTTTTCCACCGACCGGCGCCCATGGGGCCCAGGTGCCCAGATCAGTCGTGAGTGCGGCAGCAAACAGCGATGTCCTGATTATGCCCACCAGCTGGTCCATGACCCACACGGATGCCCGTATCGCAGCCATAAAAAACGGGGCCCGGGTATGCACGATGTGCGAAGCAACCGAGGACTGTCTGTGTACCGGCGGAATCCTGGGGGATTTTGAAGAAAATGACCGGCTTGGCCGCAGACTGGGTAAAATCATTGAGAACGGTAAAAAAATCAGGATGACCTCCAGTGCGGGAACAGATCTGACTGCTGAAATTACCGGCAGGCCTGTGAGTTATGAAACAGGACTTTTCAGGGAGCCAGGCCAGTTTGCCGCTCTGCCGAACAGCGAATTGAACATCGCACCCATTGAGGGCACTGCCAACGGGGTTATTGTAGGAGATGTCCGGTTAATGGGGTATGGTGTGATCCGTGAAGAACCGGTGACCATAGAAGTTGAGAACGGAAATGTGGTGAAGATTACCGGAAAGCAGGCAGCGGAATACTTGCGCACGACGCTGCAATCTTTTAACGACAGATCAGCCTACAATCTTGCCGAGTTTGCCGTGGGCCTGAATCCTGCCTCCAGAGCGTATGCCACCAACCTGGAAGATCTGGGCAAACTGGGATTCGGTCACCACGGTATCGGAAGCAATTATGCCTTTGGCGGAAAAGTCGAGGCCCCGTGCCATATCGATATTATTTACTCTCAGGCCAGTCTGGAAATTGATGATACGCTCATTTTAGACAAGGGGCGTGTGCCCAAAGGGATGTAAGATTGAAACAGAATTATTTTGATATCCGGTGTGTTGAACCGGTTGCAATCTCATTGAGGAGAAAATTAACTGCATGGGCCTAAGAAGTCAGGAAATATTGAAACGGCCGCGCTGGTCAAAAGTCAGGTCATTGTTTAAGTCCATGGGATACAGCGATCTGGATCTGGAGCGGCCCATTATCGGGATTGCCAATTCCTGGAGCAGCCTTGTGTCCGGTCATTACAACCTTAAACAGGTTGCAGAATATGTTAAACAGGGGATTCTCCAGGCCGGGGGCACGCCTGTTGAGTTCGGGGTGATCGGGGCCTGTGACGGCATAGCCAGCGGCCATGAAGGGGGAAAATATATACTGCCTTCCAGGGAGTTGATTGCAGGCAGTGTTGAAACCATGGTCCAGGCCCACAGGCTTGACGGTGTGGCAATGCTGGGCTCGTGTGACAAAATCATCCCGGGCATGCTGATGGCTGCAGCGCGGATCGACCTGCCTGCGATCATTGTAAACGGGGGCCCTGCAGAGGGCGGCTGCGGATTCGACGGCCGCTCTTCTGATATCACTTCCATTTCAGAGGCCCTTGGTATGCTGCAGTCTGAAAAGATCGATGAAACCGCCTTTCACTTTCTGGAAGACAATGTCATGCCTTCCTGCGGGTCCTGTTCCTTTCTGGGGACCGCCAACAGCATGGCGTGTGCTGCCGAGGCGCTGGGTATTTGTCTTCCCGGCACATCAACCATCCCGGCAACCCGTTCGGAAAGGCTCCGAGCTGCGCAAAAAGCCGGGCATACCATTGTGAATATGGTGAAAAATAACATTACTTCGCGTAAGCTCATTAACAGGAAAAGTATTGACAACGCGGTCAGGGTCAATGCAGCGATCGGCGGGTCTACCAACATAGCCCTGCATATTCCGGCTATTGCCTATGAAGCGGGAATTCCTGTCGACATGGCCCACTTTGGAGAACTTTGCAGCACAACACCCTATATTGCAAAAATGAACCCTGCCGGCGACTGGAATATGTCGGATTTCCATAAAGTAGGCGGTGTCCCCGCTGTAATGAAAGCCATTCTGCCTTTGCTGAACAAAGACAGTCTTACGGTTACAGGTAAGAGTGTGGAAGAAAACCTGTCTGCCTTTTCTTTGATTGATTCCACAATGATCAGGTCCATGGACAATCCCTGGAACGGTATCGGGGGACTGGCGGTTTTAAAAGGAAATCTTGCACCGGACACGGCTGTTACAAAACCCGCAGCCATTCACCCGGATATGTACCGGTTCAAAGGGGGTGCAAAATGTTTTGATTCCGAGGAAGAGGCGAATCAGGCGATATTAAATGGCGGCATCCAGGCAGGTGACATACTGGTGATCCGGTATGAAGGACCGAAAGGCGGCCCCGGGATGAGGGAAATGGCCTATGCCATGAAACTGCTCTACGGCAAGGGGCTGGCTTTAAAAACCGCAGTGGTGACAGACGGCAGGTTTTCCGGGACCAACAATGGCTGCTTTGTGGGGCATGTCTCCCCGGAAGCTGCGCAGGGCGGCCCCATAGCATTGATAAAAGATGGGGATACGATTGACATTGACATACGAAACGGCCGCCTGGATATAGATGTGGACAAACAGGAACTTGAGGAACGGTTCAGGGTGTGGAAGAAGCCAAAGCCCAAAATACGAACAGGCTACCTTGGTGTTTATGCAAAACTGGTATCTTCCGCCTCAGAAGGGGCTGTACTGAAAACTTAAAATGAAAATTTTTTACCTTTAACAAACAGGAGCATAGAATATGGATTTAAAGCTGAATGGGAAAACCGCCCTCATAACAGGAGGAAGCTCGGGTATCGGGCTGGCATGTGCGAAAACACTTTTTATGGAAGGTGTCAATGTCGTTATCGCAGCAGACAGGGACCTTGAGAGTGCAGAAACTGAAATTTCCAGTTCTTCGGAAAAGAGCGGTGCAAAGGTGGTTTCGATTAAGGCCGACCTGTCTAAAGGTGAAAGCTTTAAGCCGGTTGCTGATGCTGTAATAGAAAAATTCGGCCGCCTCGACATTTTGATCAACTGTGCAGGAGCAGCCAGGGCCGGGGCTTTTTTAGAGCTTGACGGGCAGGATTTCCTGAATGCCTGGACATTGAAGGCCCTGGGGTATATCAGGATGACCCAGGCGGTACTCCCTCATATGATCAGCCGGAAAGACGGCCGGATAATAAATATAATCGGGGCAGCCGCCAAAACACCGCCGCCTACATTTCTTACCGGAAGTACAGCGAATGCGGCCCTGGTTAATTTTACCAAGGGATTGAGTAAAGAACTGGCGCCCAAAGGGATTAGAATAAATGCCATTTCTCCTGCCGCCACAAGGACTCAAAGAGCGATAACGCTTGCCAGACAGACGGCAGAGGCAAAAGGCATCACCCTTGAAGAGGCCCTGGCCGAGTCTTCCAGCAGCATCCCCATCGGCAGAATGATCGAGCCATCAGAAATTGCTGCGCTGGCTGCTTTTTTAATATCTGACCTTGCTTCTTCAATTACCGGTGCTGAAATATTCATCGATGGCGGGCAAACACCAGGTATTTAAATTTTTAATTTCGGATGGAATAATCCACCCGCCTTGTACGGCCGTTCATGTCGATGACGGGAAACTACCGTTTCAGCTGGCGGCCCAGGGTGCGGGTTACGTCGTGGTTTGCCAAAAACAAATCAAGAACAAAAATACCCTGAATAATCTTTTCGAACCATTTTTTACAACAAAGGATATCGGGAAAGGGAGTGGTCTTGGATAGGCAACGGTCTACGGTATTGTAAAGCAAAATGAAGGCTTCATTAACGTTTATAGTGAACCGGGCCAGGGAACTACTTTTAAAATATATCTTCCAAGTCATCTTGAAAACGTGGTTTCAAACCAACAGGATAGTTCGATAAAGACATTCCTGACAGGCAATGAAACAATCTTATTAGTGGAGGATGCAAAAGGAATCTTAAAGATGGCATCAATGCTGCTCGAACGCTTGGGATACAAAGTATTGCCTGCATCCACACGAGGACGTTCAAAATTCTGTGTCAGTTAACAGAAAGCTGATATAGTCAGCTTAAAAAGGAGAACTGACATGACCGATGACAACACAGAATTTGATTTTCAAAAAGCACTCAAAGGAATTCAGGAGGGCAAGCCCTTCACCGGCAAGGACGGTGTCCTGACTTCATTAATCAAAAATCTTGCAGAAGCAGCTCTTGAAGCAGAACTCGATTCTCATCTCGGGCAGGAAGTATCAGCCAACCGCCGTAATGGAAAAACCAGAAAGACCATAAAATCTTTAAACGGGAATTTCGAACTGGAAACCCCCCGAGACAGGGATAGCACCTTTTCTCCAAAGATCGTCAAAAAACACCAGACAACGCTGAGCGATGAAATTGAACAAAAGATATTAGCCCTTTACGGCCTGGGCATGAGCTATAACGACATCGCTGCTCATTTGAAAGAAATATACGGCCTTGAGATATCAAACGGGACTCTGAGTGCCGTTACCGATAAAATTATTCATACCGTTAAAGAATGGCAAGCCAGGCCATTAGAGAGCGTGTATCCCATCGTCTGGCTTGATGCCATCCATTATAAGATTAAGGAGAATGGGAAGGTCAGCAGCAAGGCGGTCTATACAATTCTTGGTGTCAATATCAAAGGACGCAAGGAAGTTCTGGGACTCTATATATCAGAAAATGAAGGGGCAAATTTCTGGCTCCAGGTGTTAACAGATCTCTCAAATCGAGGAGTGAACGATATCCTCATCGCCTGTGTTGACGGCTTAAAAGGATTTCCAGAGGCAATCGAAACCATATTCCCAAAAACTGAAGTTCAACTCTGCGTGGTTCATCAGATCCGGAACTCCTTGAAGTATGTCGGTTCGAAAAACCAGAAAGAGTTTATGGTTGACCTCAAACGCGTGTATCAAGCCGTAAATAAAGAACTGGCCGAATCAGAGCTGGATATTTTGGAGAACAAGTGGAATGACAAATATCCGATCGTAATCAAATCCTGGCGCAACAACTGGG
>JAWOHY010000031.1:0-2518 GCA_046484945.1 Bacteroidales bacterium | reverse complement strand
GTATCCGGATACCTACCGTTTTTTTCTTGTTTCCCAGTAGTTTCGGAACCTTGTTGTTTGCATTCAGGATGAATGTGTAAGGGCCGGGCAATGTGCGGCGCATCAGTTTGTAAACGTCGTTGCTGATCGGCCGGGTGTAATCGGACAGTTGGCTAAGATCGTAACAAAGGAATGAGAAATTGGCATTTTTGGGATTCACTCCCTTCAGGCGGGCGATGCGCTCAATGGCTTTGGTGCTGTAAATGCTGCAACCGATGGCATAAATGGTGTCGGTCGGGAAAATGACTACCCCGTCGTTGGCCAGTGTCTCCACTACTAGCTGGATGTTTTTCTGGCTGGGATTCTTGTCGTAAATTTTCAGTAACATCGGGATGTTGTATATATTTTAAACGAGATCAGTCGAAAAAGGGTAAGCTACTTATGTCGCACCGCTCAACCACCTACCCTTGCTTCCTTCCGGACCTGGGGGAGTTCAGCAGGAGCTGGTCGCATAAGACTTACCCGGTGCAAAAATACAACTTTTTAGTTCAAAGTTCAAAGTTCAAAGTGCAAAGTTAAGTTTATAGTTATTAAGTTGTTATTGTTTAACTAGTTAACTAAATAACTCAACTTTGAACTTTGCCCTTTGAACTTTGAACTATTATTCATACGTTTGCATAAACCAAAAACGGATATTATGGAAAAGAAACCTTCTGCATTTGTCGTGAGCCTTGGCTACGGTGTGATCCTTGCTCTGGCGCTGATTGTTTTCAGCCTCGTCCTGTTTCTGCTGGAACTGCAGCAGAAACCCGGTCTGGCTTATCTTTCCTACGTGATCCTGCTCATCGGGATCATCCTGGCACAGATCAATTTCAGGAATAAACACATGGGAGGGTATATAGAGTATGGTAAAGTCTTCACCATAGGATTGCTTACCAGCCTGGTTGTTGCCATCATCATGGGGATCTATACCTATGTGTTCTTTAAGTTTATTGACCCGGGTGCGATGGAAGAGGCAATGGCTCTGGCAGAAGAGAAGATGATGGAGCGTGGGCTGTCGGATATGGAAATAGAGCAGGGGATGTCCATGGTCCGGAAATTCCAGACTCCGGAAATTTACACAACATTTGCTGTCCTTGGTAATTTTATCATCGGGATCGTCTTCAGCCTGATCACCGCCATCTTTGTAAAAAAGGAAAATCAGGGACTCGATCAGCCGGTCGCTTAATTGATTAATTATGGATATTTCTGTCATCGTGCCTCTCTTCAATGAGGAAGAATCGCTGGATGAACTTCACCAATGGATTGTCAGGGCAGTTTCTGAAGAGGGGCTGACTTACGAGATCATATTTGTCGATGACGGAAGCAATGACCGTTCCTGGCAGGTTATTGAAAAGATCTGCCAGGGAGACCTTCATGCCAAGGGCATCCGTTTCAGGCGAAACTACGGCAAATCGGCAGCGCTGAACAGTGGCTTCAGGGCAGCCGGCGGAAACGTCGTGATCACCATGGATGCCGATCTGCAGGATTCCCCTGATGAAATCCTGCCATTGTATCATATGATCATAGATGAGAGGTACGACCTGGTTTCCGGGTGGAAAAAAAGAAGGCATGACCCGGTTTCCAAGACAATCCCTTCGCGTTTTTTTAACTGGGTAACGCGCCGCACCTCAGGTATTAAACTGCATGACTTCAATTGCGGGCTGAAAGCCTACCGCCTGGAGGTGGTCAAAAGCATTGAAATATACGGCGAGATGCACCGGTATATCCCGGTTATCGCGAATTATGCCGGTTTTTCACGCATCGGGGAGAAGGTGGTGGAACACCGGAGCCGGAAATTCGGCGTAACCAAATTTGGAATCGACCGGTTCCTGAAAGGCTACCTGGATCTGCTATCCATTACCTTCGTTTCGAAATTCGGCCGCCGCCCCATGCACTTGTTCGGCATGATCGGTACCCTGATGTTTTTCCTTGGATTTCTGGCGGCTGCGTGGATTGGCGCGCAAAAGCTTTATTTCCTGCACCATGGGATCAGGACCATCCTGGTGGCCGACAGCCCCTATTTCTACCTGTCGCTGACCCTGATGATCATCGGCAGCCAGCTGTTCCTCGCCGGGTTCCTGGCGGAGATGATCTCACGGACGTCCCCCGACAGGAACCGGTATCTTATTTCTAAAACATTGAATATTATAGACGAAGATCCGTCAGATCTTTGAAAATTTCATCATTAACTTAAATATAATAACATGAAAATTCACCTGGTATCCGGAGGTTGCGGCTTTGTGGGAAGGAACATGACCAGAAGGCTTTTAAAGACCACCAACGATAAGGTATTCATCATCGATGACCTCTCGATGTTAAGAACACTACTCACTCGCTAGCGGTCGGTTGATGGTCGAAATTTTCAGTATAAAATAATATAAAAACAATTAATTATAGCTAAATGATTGGCATTTTCGATGTGTCGCCTTAGACTTCCCTGCCTTGGAATACCTCAAATCTATCAGCGTTAGCGGGAGTTTGATTCGTGGAAATGAAG
>JAWOHY010000200.1:0-7143 GCA_046484945.1 Bacteroidales bacterium | reverse complement strand
GCTGAAAACGAAGAACAAATGATCACCCCTGTGAGGAGGATAATGGCGCGAAAAGGTTTTCCTGAAATTTTCATTGTGGTAAAGTTTGGTTTGACGAGGTAATATTACAAAAAAATAGCCGAAACCCCAAATTTGGACCAAATTTCAATATCAATGACATTTCGCATTTCGCAATTTCAATGACATTTCACATTTCGCAATATCAATGACATTTCTCAATCATTTGTATTGTGAAATGACACTGCGAAATGACACTGCGAAATGAGTAATGAATTTCCTTTATTTTTGGCAGCTAAAATCCCTGCATGAAGATCCTCCTCATCAATCCGCCACGCTCTCCGGAGAACAAGATCCTGGATTACGCACCGGAGGATGCTAAACCGTTCATCCACAGAAAACTGATCAAGCCGCCGCTGGGACTGCTGACCGTGGCGGCGGCGGTGAAGGACTTTGACGTGACCGTCATCGACCTGAAAGGGGAATACGACCTTGACCCTGGTGCGCCGCCATTGAAGGATCTCGTCCTTTCCTATTTGCAGGAGCACAACCCGGATATCGTGGGCGTCACTTTCATTGCTTCGGAATTATACTACGGACTGGACATTTTCCGTGCGGCAAAACAGTTCAACCCGCAAATCCTCACCGTCGCCGGCGGGCTGCACGTTACCATCTGCCCGGAGGACTTCACCGACGACAGCGTGGATGTCCTCTGTCCCGGCCATTCGGCCATGATGTTCCGGCAGGTGGTCGTCGCGAAAGAAAAGGGATTGCCACTGGAAAGCGTGCCGGGCGTGATCATCAACAAAAACAACACCCTCCGGCGATCCGGCATTCCCGCACCCGCTGTCGATGCAGCCGGGAAAGATTTTCTCATGCCCGACCGGGGCCACCTGAAAAAATGGATCTCCACCTACCGCGTGGGAAATGACCCTACGCCCGTCACCTATCTCTTCACTTCCCTCGGGTGCCCTTTCGAATGCTCTTTCTGCTCCATCTGGCCGCAGCACGACAGGCAATACTACCAGCGCGATGTGGAATCGGTTGTCGAAGAGCTCAAAACGCTCGACGAATACCAGGTGGTGCGCTTCGCCGACGCCAACACGGTGGTGGATGTCCGTTTTATCAACCGGCTGTTCGACCGGATCGCCGAAGAAGGGATCCGGAAAAAATACGTCATGGATATCCGCCCCGACACCGCGGTGAAATACCCGGACCTCATCGAAAAAATGGCCGAAGCGGGTTTGAAAGTCGTCATCTGCGGCTTTGAGTCGTTCCGCGACGCCGAGCTTGAAAACTATAACAAGAAATCGGCCGCTGCAAACATCAAAAAATCGATCGAAATCTTCCACCGGCACGATATCATGATCCGGGGCAATTACATCGTCGCCAATGACTACACCGAAGAGGATTTCGAAGCGCTGGCGGCCTATGCCGGATCGCATAAGGTGGTATATGCCGGTTACACCATCCTCACCCCCATGCCCGGGACGATGCTATACCGGGAGATGAAAGACCGGATCGTCGATTTTGACCTGTCGAAATATAATTTTTTCAACTGTGTGCTGGAAACGAAACTGCCGCTGGAGAAATTTTATGAAAATGTCGGGAGTTTGTGGAAGATCAAGCTCGGCAACGATGTAATTTGATAATATAAAAATTTGTTTCTCACAGATTTACACAGATTAATGCACAGATTGGCACAGATACATCTAATCCGTGAAATCTGTGTAAAAAATCAGTGAAAATCTGTGAGAAAATCAACTCGCTTCCAAAATAAAACCTTCCAGCTGAGAAACAGAAAAAGCTTTCACAGCGCCGTCAATAAACCGGAAATTCCGCGTCATCCCATCCCCGGCCCCACATTCGAAGAAGGACTCCGTCCCTTTTTCAATCAAAACATTCATCGTCTCCAGCCAGTTCATCCTGCGGGACAGATTACCGGTCAGCTCCTGTTTCAGGTCATCCGCCGAAACGAGGGCCCGCTGGCTGAGGGACGACATGTAAGGATAATCCGGGTTTTTTACAGGCATTTTTTCAACCCATGCTGAAAATCCGGGAACGGCTTTCGACAGCATCTCCGTATGATAAGGTTTCGTGACCGGCAGCGGGTTGGCCCGTAATGCGCCTTCTGCCGCAGCGGCTGAAAGCACACGCGTAACAGAACCCTTTCCGCCTGAAATGATATAGGTATGCGGATTGTTCCGGTTGCAGATCATGACCCGATTATCGTTCCCAATGATCCCCAGAATATCCTTCTCAGAAAGCCCCACGATCATTCCCATGCCATATTCGCCTTCCTGTGTTGCCTCAATAATCATCTCCCAGGCATGCTTCACCAGCTTCAGCCCATCTTCAAAACCATATGCACCGCAATAATACAATGCGCCATAGATCCCCATGCTGTAACCTGTAACAAATAATGGCTTTATTCCTCTTTTCTGAAGGATATTCGCTACTGTACAACTGTAGATATAGCTGATATACTGAGATTTTAATTCATCATCCAGGAAATTGTTCTCCAGGAAGTCGAACCGTGTCAGATCCGTATCCAATAAGCGGGAGGCCTTTGAAAGATAATCTTCAAACCTGCCTTCGGGACTGGAAATGGTTAGTTTTTCAGATCCAGTGTATTCGCTGACAAAAGCCGGAAAAATGATACTCGCTTTGATAATATATTAATTGGATTGTGATGACCTGTTAAAACCTGTTAATCAAGTTCAAATCTGATAATTCTCTTCCAATTTGATGAATGCCTGATAAAATCTTACTGGTTTGTTGATCTGATGGTTTCTTGTGACCCTGGATATATTGTGACAGTAAAGTGGGGTTCATACCAATTTTTTCAGCTAAAAACTTGGCATTGATAACCTTGTAATATTGAAAAAACTGTTTGAAATCAATGGTAAAATGGATCTGATCCGGAGTAATTTTTGTTTTCATATCTTCAAAATATAAAGTAACAGCCTCATAGGCATTGTTGATCAGTTCCGGAATTGTTTTTCCTGTCGTGAAAATGGGATAATCCACAGAATAGGCTGAAAAACCTGTTGCAGTTTTTTCAACGATCATTTCAATTTTTTTTTCTGAAGTCTTCATTTTTGCCTGGTCTTTTTATTTTTTGATACCAGCATCCTTTAAGATTTTTTGTTCAAGCCCAATACCCACCTCCTGGCTTCCATGATTGGGAAAAACAATTAATCCAGGTTTTTCCGGATGTTTCATTTTAATATGGGATCCTGACTGTGAAACAGGGTACCATCCATCTCTGGAAAGAATCCGGTAGAGTTCTGAGCATTTCATAAAAATACTGAATAATGCTATTTTATTTCCTTACAAAGGTAAATAATTATTTACTTCTTAAAAAAAATTGAAATAAAATAAAATCATCCCTGCATTCAACAATCGATTCAATCCTTTCGCAGCCCATTTCATGGAACAATTCCAATGCATAACCATTCAGACGGATGGTATGTTGCGACAGATCATCAGGATCAGAGAAGAATATCCCGATATCTTTCCATGAGATCCTGCTGTTGGTCCAGCTCATGCCGAAAGCCTTAAAGGCGGCTTCTTTGCAGGAAAAAGAGAGGGGAAAAGTCAGATGCGGCGCAATGTGCAGGTTGTTTTCTATTTCAGCCTCCGTCAACACCATTTGCCAGAAACCCCGGCCATCTTCTTTAACGGGAAGATGCTTTTGAAACCGGTCGAGTTCCTCGATGTCGATGCCGCACCCGATGATTCGGCCCATAACGGCAAGTTAGTCGAGTTCCAGTATCTTGTTCCCGTGCCGGATCATCAGAAGCTGTGTTTCGATCAGTTGCCCGATCGTATCCACCGGGTGCTTCAGTACATATTTGCCAACGGTCTTCAGCTCGATGTCAAGATCATACTTCTTTTTGAATATCTCGATCAGCTCCAGGAACATAAGCGAGTCTCCTTCCAGATCGGAAATGATACTGGTATTGTCATTTATCTCATCGATATCAACCTCGCACTGTTCGGCAAAAAATTGATAAACAATATCTTTTACATCTCTCCTGATCGAATCGGTAATTTCTGTCATGGGTATAATGCTAAGGGGAGCAAAATTACGCATATTTCTTAAAAACAAGCGTGGCATTATGCCCGCCAAAGGCAAAGGAATTGGAAATGGCACAGTTGATCCTTTGTTTGCGGGCCTTGTTCGGGACATAGTCCAGGTCCAGCTCCGGGTCGGGATCGTCGAGGTGGATGGTGGGTGTGACGGTATCCTGCATGATGCTCATCACGGTGACGATCCCTTCGATGACCCCGGCGGCCCCTACGGTATGCCCGATCATCGATTTCGTGGAAGAAACGGGGACCTGACAGGCCCTTTCACCGAAGACCTTCTTAATGGCCATGGTCTCATACATATCGTTCAGTGTGGTGGAGGTGCCATGGGCGTTGATATAATCCACCTCCTCGGGTTTCACGCCTGCATTTTTGAGGGCCTCCGAAATGGTATGCCGTATCCCTTCCCCGTCCTTCATCGGCGCCATAATGTTGTATGCTTCGCTGGTGATGGCATACCCGGCCAGCTCGGCAAAGACCGGGGCATTTCTTCTCTTTGCCGATTCTTCCGATTCGAGGATCATCATGCCGGCCCCTTCGCCGATCACAAAACCGTCGCGGTCACGGGAAAAGGGACGGCTGGCCTTTTCAGGGTCGGGATTTACCGAAAGGGCATACAATTCATTGAATCCTTCAATTTCTTCCCGGTTGATAATGGAGTCGGCGCCACCGGTGATCACCATATCCGCCGTCCCGCTGCTGATCATGTCATACGCTATTCCCATTGCATACGCGGAGGAAGCACAGGCCGACGCCACCGTGAAATTTGGGCCGAGCAGCTTGAATTCCAGTGAAATCCAGGCCGACATGGCATTGTTCATGCTCTTGAGCACGGTATTTTTCGGGGTCGTCCCCTGTTCGGCGCTGGTATTGGCGGTACTGACCACCCCGAGGATCACGGCGCATCGTGAACGGTCCATCTGTTCAAAATCTATGGCCGCCTGCCTGACTGCATCGATGGCACAGACATAGGCCATTTGCGTCACGCGCGTCATCTGCCCGGCTGTCCGCTTCCGGATAAGCCCCGCGGCATATTCCCCGAACTCGTCCGGGACCTGGGCCGCCACCTGCGTCTGAAGCCCCTCCGGATCGAAAAGGGTGATCCGTTTCACTCCATTTTTCCCGGCTGTCATATTTTCCCAGCTGGTCTCCAAATCAAGGCCCAGAGAGGTGATCATGTTCATGCCGGTGACTAAAACCTTCTTCTTCATGCAGATATTAATTCCATGACAAAATAAAGTAAAACTTTCCTTCTATTTTTGTGTGCTGAAACTTTTGATGTGTTTTTAATTGGAAGATAAACAAACCGAAACGGATTATGTTTGAATTTCACCTGAATGTCCGGGGATACGAACTCGATTCCAACGGCCACGCCAACCATGCCGTTTACCTGAACTATTTTGAGCAGGCCAGGTGGGAAATGTTCCGGCAGACCGGCCTGATGGACGATCTGAAAAAACACAATATATCCCCCATCGTCATCGAGTTGCAGGTGCGTTACAGCCGGGAGGTGGTGATGTTCGATGAGCTGGTGATCCGGACGGAGGTGACAAAGGAGGCGCCTTACCTGGTTTTCAGGCAGAAGATGTATTTTAAAGATACGAACCGGAAAGCCTGTTCGGCCGTTATCAAGATCATCTTCACCGAAGAAGGCAGGCTGGTCCGCGATATCCCGGAGGAAATCATTCAAAAACTCACCTGAGATGGCATCTCACTGGTTACAAGAGGGCCCCATTGGCATTTTGACGCTGCCCGGTACAGGTGGAAATTACCTGGAGCAACCCGATTTTGCAGATGTGGACTGGCTGCGGGAAAGATTTTCCAACACCGGATTAAAAGGCATCATCATCAGGGGCGGCGGAAGGCATTTTTCAGCCGGGGCCAATCTGGATAAATTGAAGCAGCTTTCCGGGGATGAAACCCTTCTATTTCACAGAATGACCGCCGGCAAAAAACTGATACAATGGATAACGGGAGCGGAAGTTCCGGTTGTAGCCGAGATCAGCGGCGTTTGCTTCGGAGGCGGATTGGAAATTGCGCTGGCCTGCAATATCCGGATATGCAGCGAAAACGCCCTTTTCGCCGCCCCCGAAGCCAATTATGGCATCATGCCCGGGTTGGGCGGTACTATCACCCTTTCCCGTCTGATCGGCGCCGGAAAAGCAGCCGAAATGATCATCTCCGGGGATATTGTCAACGCTGAAAAAGCACTGACGCTGGGTCTGACCGATCACGTAGTCCCTGGCAGAGATTTGCATTCATTTACCCTGGAATATTTGATCAAAATGACGGCAGACCGTGACACTGCAGTGATCCGCTCGATCATGAAATCGATCCATCATTCACAAACCATGGATTTTGAAAAAGCGCTGGAAGAAGAGACAAAATTATTCTGCGCCCTGGCAGTCAGACATTTGAGAAACAAAGAATAGCACCGGGTGGAACAGGACCCCTCATACAGCAAGCATGTCGACCTCATCAAAAAGGAGGAATTTATCCGTCTTTTTTCAACGGAAGAAAGCCCCGGCCATTGGTTTACGGAGAGGGAACTGGCAAATTTTCCGTTTGATAAATATTACCGCAGCCTGGCCGCCCGGTACCTGATCAAGAAAAGGATTACCGGGCAATTGGGCGCCGATAGCATCCAGAAGGATATCGAGATTTTAGACAATGCCCTGGGCAAACCGGAGCTGAAGCTGGGGAAAAATGCCCTGCAAGCCGCCAAAAAAGCGGGAATAAAAGATATTTTATGCTCCATCTCCCATTCCAGGAATTATATCACCGGGATGACCGTTTTTATTTTTGCATGATGTTCAAAACGATCGACTGGCAAATAAAGGATGATATCGGACACCTGGTGTTGAACCAGCCCCCGGCAAATACGATGACCCGGCTTTTTTTCGATGAACTGGGCCATCTCACCAGGCATGTCATCCCGGGCATCGCGATGAAAGCGCTCGTTATGTACGGCAAGGGACGGCATTTTTCAGCCGGGGCGGATCACCATGAGCTGACGGAACACATCCGGGAGAACCTGCCCGGTAATTATCC
>JAWOHY010000048.1:0-4138 GCA_046484945.1 Bacteroidales bacterium | reverse complement strand
TCATCATTAAGATGGAAGTGCTCCGCATCGCTCACCAGGTAAGAGCCTTCAATGTTGCGTCCGCCTGTCTGTTGCCGGGTCAGCAGCGGTTCCCGGCCGGCCTCCAGCGCCTTGAAGTCGAGGTCGCCCCAGGCCCCGTTTAATAACAGCAGCGATACTGTTTCAATTTCCCCAGGCTTCATCACCAGGTCAATGGCCAATGGATCGGCAACCAGCCCGGGGGAGGAAATGATGGCGGATGGAAAAACGATATTGTCGATCCAGGCGGCGTCCATGCGGTAATGCGCATTGTGGTCCTTGTGATAGATCCATTCAAAGCGCCGGGAACCAGCCGTGACCGGGAAACTGTGCCGTGACCAATCCGACAGACTGTCCCAGCGCCCCATTTCATTCCCGTCGATCAGGAAAGCCAGGTAATCGTAATTATTATGGACCGATGTGTCGTTTTCACAGGAGGTTCGCTTGTAAAAACTGATCTCCCCGTCCAGCAATACTTCCAGGTCGATTTTCAGGATCGATTCCTGGCTGTGGTGGATCGGGCCTGATCTGGCGCAGAAAACGCCTTCCTGGGAGGAATAAGTGTCGATGTACCAGGGCCGGTCTCCTCCGCTCCCCCATGAGAACAAGGCGAAGTCACCCGTTTCAAACCCTTCCATGTATAAACCCACCGGCATGGAGAAAGTATCAATCGCGTTGTAATTGTTGTCTCCGGTCATCGTTACCGTAAAATCTATTTCATGACCGGGGGGACAATCCTCCGAAACCGATATGTTATAGGTTACATCACCGGTCATTCCAGGCTGCAACAGCGGAATAAGTCCAAATGATTGATGGATGGTCACATAAGGGTCATTGGCAGACAGGATGGTGACCAGGTTATAAACGTCGACGCTCCCGGCATTGGTGAAAACAACGGTCATGCCGGTCGAGTCGCCCGGATCCAGCCGCCCGTTCTCATCATCGACCGTGACCGATTCAACCATGGCCGCCGGGGCATAGGCATAATGGAACAGAAGGCTTTCCCAGGAACTGGTATCGGACGTAATGATGGTCTCTATTGTGAACATATAATGATCGGGCACATCCGAAGATACCAGGAACCGGAATGCGTTGACATAATTTTTAGGGATGTTGGATGGTAATGTTCCAAGGTACTCGGTACTGTCGGTCACCGTAAAATACGGATCGTTGATACGGATTTTCATACTGGCGTCCGGTATGCTCTCTGGCTGCAGGTTGGTCACTTTGACCGACATCCATGCTTCTTCACCGAAGGCAATTATTGGATTCCCGCCTGCGACGATGGAATCTTCCACGATAATGCCACTGGAGGAAAGGATCAATGTTTTGATGGTGTGAATGAAGTTATTGTCGGTAACCTTGAAAGAAATCTGCTGGCCGCCATAATTTTGCTGTGGCGTACCTGAGTAAAGTCCGTTTTCATCGAGATGCAGTTCGGGTGGGAAATTGTAGCGCTGCAGCGTGACGACCGAGTTGGGATTGACGGTTGGTTTATTGGAAATCCCGGTGGTTTGCCTGTTGAAATTATCTCCGTCAGAAATACCATTGATCCATATGTGTTCAGCGCAACCACTCATCATACCGTAATAGAATTTGATCGTCCCGTCGGGGAAGAGCCTGACGGCATAGTTGAACTCCAGGGAGGATTGATCCGTCATGACCGTTTTCCAGCGAAAGGTAGCCGAATTGGTGTCCCCCTCGTACCAGATGCCGCACCCCTGGCTGTAATTGATCTCCTGGCTCTGGTTCATGAAGGGTGATATATTCCTTGTGATGCCGAACAGCACTTTATCGTCATAGAAGTAGGGATAAGGATAAAGCTGCTGGTCGAACATCAGGTAACCGTCGACATACACAGTGATACTGCTGAAAGTACTGTCGTAAAAGGGAAAGTCGAAATCGATCGCCTGGGTGACCTTGCCGCTGGTGTTATTTGACGGATAGAGTTGTGTGGCGCTGGTTTGGGGGAAGGTGGCCGTTTGGGCGCTCTCCGGATAGGTTTTATCGAGGTCCCAGATATACGGGGGCGTGCCGCCGGATGCAGTGAGCTGATAACTGTAATACTGCCCTGCCGGGGCCGGTGGCAGTGTCTCATCCTGAATTTCCACCCGGTTGAAACTGAATGAATGAATAACCGAAAGCGTAGTGGTATCATTGTTGACTAAAGGTACATTGCTTTGCGGGCTTACGACCTGAACCCCTCCGGATGTATGGTCGTAGATGGAGAAATGGATCACCTCTCCGGGAAAGGAGTTGCCGGGATCCTGTTCCACCACCTGGAGGAAGACTTTCACATCCTGGTCAAGGTTGATGAAACTGAGTAGTTTTGACAAATCCAGGCCGAACTCGATGGTCTTATCTTCTTCTGTATTGCCGCCCTGCATGTATTTATCGCCACCCTGGAAATCATAGATGGGAAACCCGATGGTAATTTCCGGTTTGGTTGCGTTGACGTTGTTGGAAATCCCTGTCAGCACCCTGATCCGATTCCTGCGGGTATGTTTCAGGGTTATCCGGGCGGTGAGTTTCGGATCACAGGCTTCTTTCACTTCCAGGATATGCACGCAATGGTTCCATATACCACCGCTGCCCAGGTTATCGGCCACTGTTTTGTACATCATGTAGGCATACCCGTCATCGCCCCAGTTGGGTACGCCGCCGTATGTCTGCACCATCTTGAAACCGCCGATCTCCCAGTCTTTCATATCCACCACCCCGTCGCCATTGATATCGAGGTGGTTGGTGTACTGACCGTCGCCGTTATAATCCCAGCGGATGGAATCGTTATAGCCTACGATGGACATCGCGTGGTTGGGACTTCCGCCAAAATAGGTGAGGACACATTTCCCTGCCTCGGGGGTTCCATAGGGCAGTATTTGGGTGCCGGACATGTGCTGAGCGTAGAAGCTGGCCAGCCCCCCGACAGAAGAGCCATCGAGATGGTTATGCAACCAGTTCTTAAGGACCAGCAGGCCTTCCGGGGTGCCTACCTGGAGCTGGTATGCGCTGGTGATGCGGTGGTGCATCCCGTTGTAATATTCGTCATACCCTGACATCCACCGGGACCCTCCGCCATAACTCATGGTGCCGCCGTAATCGACCACGTTTGGCATGCCGTATTCTTTCAGGATTTGCATGCTGTGAAGGTAACTTGATCCGTACCAGCCGTTCCCGCCGTTCATAAAATTCCAGGCAAAGTGCGACGGGTACTGGTTTTCGGTCAGGCCGGCGTCAAGGTCCCTGGCACGGGCCAATTCGTAGGTGAAGTTGTACCCGACAAGTGTAGCCTGGCCACAGCTCAGACCGGACTGCTGGTATGCCGGCCGCATATAAATCTGTGTTGAATTGTCAACTACCGGTGGCAGATCCCGTGTAGAAATGTTTGACGGGACTTTCAGCTCGGGCAGGCTGCGCAGCATGGCTTCTTCGATGGCTGTCAGCGGAGTGAGCGGATAAATTCCGTCAGACGGTTCCTCCTGCGCGTAAGAAATTACGAAAAAGCCTGTCAACAGTACGATAGCCAAATAACGTCCGGGTATTTTCATGAACAGCTTTTTGAGGCGCTAAAATTATATAAAAAAAGGGCGCCGATAACGACGCCCTCACCTCAAACTGATCTGGAAAAACAGCCTGTCGGGATCAAAGGATACCCGGTTCAATTTTAGGCGTTGGCACCTTTTTGGCATAGAAAAACCTGTACCACTGAACATAGGTGCCTTTGATCATGTAAACTTTTCCTGACCATACCACCCGCTGGGTATAAAATAGCTGGTTGTTGGACAGGAACCCGGGATTGAGCTGCTGATGCATCGCTGCCACCAGTCCGGGAATTTTCACGGCATCACTGAACGAAATACTCACAACCGGCAGTTGGTTGAATTTCGGTTTTGTCTTGAAACCATCAGCCGAAGCCAGGCTGACCATTGTGCAGGCTACAAGCACCGCGACCATTGCATACTTTAACGTTTTCATCTTAACCTCCGTTTTTAATTGGTTTGTTTTGGATTAATTGTTTGAAAGAACTTTTCTTTAAACTTGATGAACCAAAATTACGGCGACTATGGTGGGAAATCATGGCAGGAAATTACCATTAAAAAAAATGGTGGTTTTTGGGGAT
>JAWOHY010000105.1:0-13292 GCA_046484945.1 Bacteroidales bacterium | reverse complement strand
CACTGGTTCCTCCAGTATACGTTACTGTCGAAGGCGAAAAAGTCCATGCCCAGGATGTTGGTGAGTAGGTTGACAGATCGGTGAAGCTTACCGTTTCCCCGGTACAAGGCTCGGTCATATTGGCAGTGAAGTCAGCCACAGGAGGGCATCCCATAAAGCAAAGGTCAATGGTAAAGGCTGCATTGTCTTCTGTGATAAAGACAACCGGCTTACCGGTATTTGCCCCGGCCCATGATTTGGAACTGGGCAAAGTTGCATCCGTGAACGCTGTCGCATTGCTTGATCCGGGGAATGGGGTCCCGGCGCTGTTAATGGTTCCATAACTGTCCGGTGAGTTAACAGGGTCCTGACCGGCATTTGCACAAACCGGGTAAAATTTCTGAGGATGAGTGGTATTGATGTTGCCACTGCCAATGTCGCTGTGAACATGATAAATTAATAAACCATGTCCGGGATTTTCTGAGTCAAAGCCCAGCAGCTGCCTGTTCTCCATCAGGAAGTATTCCCCGGCGGTTGCAGTATTATAGCGATAAAAATTATTATTATTCAAAGCGGAATTCAATATGGTCAACTCGGTTTGAGCGTTGAGGGTCGTGATGGTGGACCAATTGAACAAATATGCTTTGACATAAGGATTATAATGCGCCGGGCAGTCCCTGTCTCCATTGAAATTACCGCTTGCCATCACATCCCATCTACCGGTACCCGAATATTGTCCTCCGGTTTCATAGTCAATATCATAAAAGTCAGGCGCTCCCATCACATGCCCGAATTCGTGGCATATATTGCCTATCCCTGAAATATTGGTTCCTGAGTTACCTTTATACTCTGCCGAACAAGAGTAAGCGCTGATATCTACCCCGTCCAGGTTAACCGTAGGAATAGACCATGCATGATACCAGATGCTGTTCGCACCGCCTCCCTCGGCTTCATTATAACCTGCATAGATCACGTAGATGCCATCGACGTTGCCGTCGTTATCATTATCATAATCTGAAAAATCGACATCCGGATCCGCTAAATTCACCGCTTCGGTAATCAGCTCCCTCACGTTGATGTCTTTATCGGTACCGCTGTTTTGCCCGTAATAAGCATGGGTATTGGATGCCTGGTAAGGGCCGGCTATATCCACCGTTAAATTGAACTGACCATATGAATTCTCCGCATAGTAATCTTTTACGCTCCCAAAGGTACCATAACCAACCTGGTTGAAAAGATTGTGGAAATTGGCCTGGGTTTCTGTGAATGGGAGGTCTGAAAATCCTATAAGAATGCACAAAAGTTTCGCATTTCCAGTGGTGGGAAAGGCATTGACCGACCTAAGAGAATTCTGAAGGTCAGTGATCTTTCTAATGTGAGTAACCTGTGAAGGGCTAAAGAACATATTTTTTTGAATCGTTGTCAGGAAACTATTTTCCTGGAACGACCTCACTGAGATGTCATGAGCCTTCTGGCCTGACGTGACCAGTTCACCTGAGTTGTTACGCATGGCGTATTCATATACGCCTTCGTTGTTATAAAGCAAGGTGTACCCATCCATGGTCTTAGCCCAGCTTAAGTGTTCGTCGCCCTGCAGAATAACAGTAAGCGTTGTTCCATCCGGCTGATTTACCTGAATGGGATCAGGATATGCCATACCCGCAAATGTATTTTGGTTTAAAAACAAAGCGTTCAGTAGCATGATCCATACTATGAGATATATTTTTTTCATAATTATTGTTTTGATGTTTTAAGATTTGTTGATTATATGCGCCCTTTATGCTACAGCGCAACAGCATGAAATAAAATACTGACGGTATTTTTATCTCAACTCACTTTTTTCGCATCGATGTTTCTACCTCCTTTCTATTAAAAAGGTCATTAAGGATTATCAACTTGGCTTTCCTGGTATGGTTGTTCCATACAGAGAATATGAATTATCCTTGTGACGGACAAATGTTGTCCGTCGGGGTGCAATGCCTTAAATGGTAGTAATAATCTGCTTGGGTGCTACAAATATAATGTATTGAAAAGGGGGAATTCAAGTATTTAACAGTTAATTAACATAATGCAAATTCTGAAACATAAATTCTGAAATCTACGCCGATTCTTAATGACCATCTTAAATGTCCAGCATGGATACAAAACTAAAGATTATCAGTCGGTTGCTTTCCACCCTGGAATTTCTTATCTTTGCGATGTCTAAGCTTATAATCCATAATATTAGAATCCATCTTCTAATACTTTCCCTTATGGCTTGTTTATTGAGAATTTAATGAACAAATCATTCAGCCATGCTTGATGTGCGCTCTGCAACCAGGGGATTCCTTTTCCCCCGAATGAACATGGGCAGTATTGTAGGAATTTCGAATCCTGCCACAGGCCTGATGGTCTATAATTCGGATGATAACAATTTTTTCGTAAACCGAGGTGCACCTTTAGCTCCGGATTGGACTATAGTGAACAGCAAATGGAGGGTGAACGGTCCGGATATCTTTTTTACCGGCAATAATGTGGGCATTGGGTGGCACCTTCCCATCGCAAAACTGGATATCAGGGGCAATAATCCCGATGACGGGGCCACTTTTCAACTCAGCAATTCGGACCTGTCGCACAGGCTGCTGATATTCGGCGGGCGGGAAAATGACCATGATCCCTTTATCAACTGGAAGCAGGGTGATGCACTTAGATTTATGACAGATGAAAGCGGAGGGTCTGAAAAAATGAGGATCACCAGCGACGGCATGGTGGGGATAGGCACTGATTCCTGCACTGCACTTTTGCATGTAAACGGTACCCGCATGATGTGGTACCCCGATCAGGCTGTCTTCAGGGCAGGAGCTGTGAGCGACGATCGCTGGGATTCTCTTTACCTGGGTTCTTTTTCCACAGCTATAGGCTATAACTGTGTAGCCTCAGGAGATGTTTCCTTTTCATTAGGCTCGTATACCTGGGCTACAAATACCTGCTCCGCAGCCATCGGCCATGGCGCCCAATCCACCGCATATGCTGCCACCGCGCTGGGTTACAACACACTTGCTTCAGGATACGCTACTACTGCCATGGGGGATAATACAGTTGCCCAGGCATACGTTTCCACGGCAATTGGCCAGTACAATGTAGGCAGCGGTACAGAAAACTCCTGGGTGGAAACCGACCCGATTTTTGAAATAGGTATAGGGCCAGGCTGGACAAACAGAAAAAATGCCATGACTGTTTTAAAGAACGGGCATGGCGGATTGATGATACAGAACAACGCAACAACCCCTGTAATCTATTGCAACCAATCAAACGGCTATGTGGGTATCGGTAGCTCTTCCCCAACCCAGGCCCTTCATGTTGTCGGGGATGCCTATAAGACTTTGGGTGGCAATACCTGGGCTGCCAGTTCAGATATACTACTTAAAGTCCTGCTCGGAAATTACACCAAAGGATTGGATGAAATTACGGCACTACAACCGGTGAGGTTTATTTATAAGGAAAATAATCCCCGCCAATTGCCGGTCCATGTTGAACAACTGGGTTTTGTTGCACAGGATGTTCAGAAGGTCTTCCCGGAAGCCGTTTCTGAAGCTGAAGACGGTTATCTTGATTTCAATATCCATGCAATTAATGTTGCGATGGTAAATGCGGTGAAAGAACTTAACCAAAAGGTTGCATTACAGCAGAAAGAAATAGACGATCTAAAAGCTCTTGTCAGCAGCCTTCTGGCTGATCAGTAAGCTGACCAGGATATTTGTATCCAGGATATGATCTTGAGTTTTTTACTTGCCATGGCGGGTTTTCCTGACGGCCCCGACCTCATTCACGACATCATCTGCAGAAGGGTCTGAATCAGGATAGCTTTCGCTTTAGGATTTAATATTTCGATCTGCCGGATTCCAAAATCACATCCCGATCAGACGGTCAGGCGATTCAATTTTTGAGTTGGATTTTATATGTATTTACAATTTTAAAATTTACATCCTTAATAATACGTAATGTTCCTGAAAACAAGGGACTTACATTTGAAGCATAATATGAAAGATTTGTCATTTTGCTGGTGCAATTAAAATTGAAATGTTTTATATTTAACGCATCATAGAAACAATTGAAACGTATTGCAGAAATGAAAATAATTTAATGGAGAAAGTCATGACCTCACATAATCACTTTCTAACAGAAAGCCTCATTCAAGCCAGTAAACATGGTGTAGAAGTAGATCATCCTTTTTGCATCATGTCGTTGGACCCCATAACCCATCGGGAAAAGTTCATTCGTGCAGCGGCTAAAGGTGGGAAAAGAAATCAATTTAAAGTGGATGATTATGTCCATAATATGCCAGCAGTCGGTGGATTGGTTGAGGCTGCGAAAAAAACAGGAGATCCCAAACCTTTTGCAAACACGTCCATTCTGATGATACATCATATCACGGCAGAAGTCTTAGGCTGTATTTCTGTCCTGCGCTCACTGGGATGCAAGGATCTGCTAACCGTCTTTGTCGGGTATAATGTCGAAGCCGAAAAAGCCTATCGGCCTGATTTATTAGATCTTCCCATCGATGAATCCCGGTGTTTTATCCTCGAAAACAGCACCATGACAAGTTACGATCAAGCCCAGGGGATTTACTCTGTCAAAAGAAATTTTACGATTTTACCAGAGGCAGAAAAGGCAAAGATGCAATATGACCAGCTTGACAAAGCAATGAAGGAAAACAAAATGACTTTCATTCATGCAATGAGATGTCTTTGTATGCACACGTTTTTTAAGCAATTAGCCCGTTCAAGCGACAAAGGACGGGAACTCATCGTCCTTGAGGATGGGGGATACATTACGCCAATTCTCAATCAATCAGCCATCGATGGCCTGACAGTGGCGCAAGTCCGGAAAAGATATTACTGTCCTGTGGATGAAGAGACTGATTCAAAATTAGGTGATAGCTTGAAGATGTCCGATGTCCTGAAGCATAATAGGGTGGTAGGATCCGTCGAGTATACCAGAAATGGATATGACCATGCTGTGGATACACAGAACGCATGCGGAGGGAAGTTATTCATCCCGAATATGACCGTTGCGGTCTCCTTTAAAAAAACCCAGATTGAAGCGAGTGCTGTTGCCGGATCTTGTCTCAATGCTATTCTATCAGCCATGTATTCTTACGGGATGGTATTACAACATCGCGATGCGTTAGTTATCGGCAGTCGCGGCAACGTTGGCCGCTGGTTAATCCGGGCTTTGCATGCATGTCTTGATCGCAGCGGTTTTGGTTCTGCGGAAAATCCCAAAGTGATTGGATGTGACATCAAAGTAGGTCGCAAACAGGGAACATATCCTGTCCCCACATGGCAAAAGAGGGATGATGAACCCGCTCTCCCAAATATAGAGGAACAGGCATCTTATAATGACTTTAATCCAGCTCGTCTTCATGATCTTGATTTGATCATAGGAGTTACCGGAGGTCCCACACCCGGGCATCAAACGATGAGCCGTGAACATTTGATCGATTGGCTGGCCAATGGAAACAAAGATACCCTCTTCATTGCCAGTGGCTCTACAAAGACCGACGAGTTCCCCGATTTGCTGGCCTGGGTCAATGAAATCCTCGAAGCCTCCTCTGTGGATATACTTGGACGAGAGGCAACTGTTGCGAAGCTGGATCTGAAAGATACTCTTTCAAAACGAAGTTTTGGGGCAAGGTATCAATTTGTTATCACAGGAAAAGATGGTGCAAATACTCAAACCAGGAATGTGATTTTCCTGAATAACCTCATGCCTATCAATTTTCTTTTTTACGGCGTCCCGACAGAAATTATCGATCAGACACTGGCACAGTTAATTTCATTAACCGCGAACCTTCATCGTCAGGCACCGAAAATTGATAGGCCCCAGGTATTTGCCATCGATTATGACAGGATTGCCTCAGAGAATGTATATGGAGCGATGATGCCGGAACATGATATTCCAATTCCATCCCTATCCCCTGGCCTTGTCCTGCCGTAGGGCGGGAGAAGGGCTGGGGATGGGGCTGAAAATTATCTAAATGCAACCCCGGACAAGGCCTGGTGTAAAAAAATTCCTGATTCCGGATTACATCCCGAAGGGATGTTTGACAGTAGCCTGCCAATTCATTGGCAGGGTAAAAGGCGGTTTGCACAATACAGAGCCCTGAAGGGGCGATTGAAATCTTTAATGGAAGATAGAAAAAATAAAAAAGAGGGCATCCCCGAATATGGCAAGCCCTCCTTTTAATAAAAAATATCAAATTACCAGCCTCCAAGCCCGGGATGGTCTGGGCTTGAATATTGTAAGCCTTCGGATCCGGCACATGGATCATTGTAAACTTCCTGGATAATGGCAAACGAACCCCAAATTACAGGTCCAATTTCTGTGCCATCGGCATTATACCAAGTCCCGCCAGTCGCAGTAGCATCTGCTGGCACTGCAATAATCTTAACAAAGTAATCCCATTCACAAAGATTACCATCGTCATCTGTATATGTTCCTGACATATGATTTGTCAGCCAGGCACCTGAGCCTATATAGCTATCAAAGCCATAATGTCTGTCCAACAAACCATCGCCGTCACAATCTTTATTAGAAAGCCAGGCATCATTCCATTTCATAATTAAATTATCATCTGCATAAGGCTGGCACCAGTCAGCATCTTGATAAGCATCGCAATATTTTCCATTAAAAATACGCGCCTGATAATTATATCCCCAGTCATCATATCCGGTTTGTATAGGATCATCCTGGGAATTTACTAGCAGGCCACTTTGAATTGTGGTGCATCCTCCACCCGGGGCCTTTAAGTTTTGACTTTCCTGCTGCGGAGCAGGATCTTTTAATGTCGCTTTTTCACAAGCATTAAATATTAATGCTACCGACATGATCATGCTGATTAAAAACAATACTTTTTTCATAATAAATAATTTTTGGTTAGAAACTAGAATTAATCTTTTCGACTTGACTAAGTCAATAATTTGTAAAGTTACAGAAAAGTTTTACTTTATACAAGTTTTATATATTTTTTTCACATTTTATATTCCATTCTGTCCACCTGAATTGAACTAATCCTTGTCTATCAAGACTTACGAAAGGGGTAAGAAATCAGGCGAAATCCCGATCAGACGAACAGGCGAAATGATCAGACGAAATCCCGATCAGGCGATCCAGTTCATCAGACGATAGAGCGATCAGACGATCAGTCGATCTGACATTTAATGTAACATCGAATATCGTCTGTTCGGGATATCGTCCGATGAAAAAAGCCCATTCCACCAACCGGCGGACGGGCTTTTTTGCGGCTCCCCGACCTTCGCTAGTATCTTAATTAAACTGGTTTGAATAATTAAATTATCTTCGGTAATTTCTAATGAATCTTTCCGGCTTTTCCAGTTGCGACAGTAATCGTTTTCAATTGATTTTTTTGTAAATTGCGTTGTTTTAATGCACACCTCCATAAATGATGAACATTCAATCGGCCAGAAAATTATCAGCCGCCTTCCCGGGAAAATATATTCAGGGAATGAATATACTGGATCAATTACCTGTTTATGTAGGATTATTAGGTACAAAAGCACTGATAATAGCTTCACATACTTCGTTTAAGGACTTACTTCCCGGGCTCAATTTGAAAGAACCAGAAAATAGGATCTTTGCGGAAGAATTTCAGGGGGAGTGCTGTGAAAAAGAGTTGTGCCGCCTTTCTGACATTATTTATGGCCTTAAGGCAGATGTAATCGTAGGGATGGGAGGCGGTAAAACAATAGACACAGCTAAAATTATTGCAGACAAGGCAGGCATACCGGTTATCATTGTTCCTACCATCGCTTCTACCGATGCACCCTGCAGCGGGTGCGCCGTCATTTATTCAGAGGAAGGTGTTTTCTCTTCTGTTTACTACCTGAAATTAAATCCGCAGGTTGTTCTCGTTGATACCAATGTTATTGCCAACGCCCCGGTCCGTTTTCTTGTGGCCGGCATGGGTGATGCTTTATCAACCTGGTTCGAGGCAAGGTCATGCGATCTCACCAAATCCCCGAACGAGTGCGGCGGATACAGCACTATGACCGGGCTGAACCTGGCTAAACTATGCTATGACACGTTGTTGCTATATGGAGCAGGTGCTAAGAAGGATTGCGAAAATCATGTGATCACCCCTGCCCTGGAATATATTATAGAAGCGAATACGCTACTTAGCGGAATCGGCTTTGAAAGCTCAGGACTGGCCACGGCACACTCCGTTCATAACGGGTTGAGTGTCCTGGAGGAAACACATTCGTTCTACCATGGGGAGAAAGTGGCCTTTGGCGTTTTAACAGGACTTCATCTCACCGGTGCATCGCCTGAAGAAAAAGCAACAGTGTATTCATTCTGCGAGGAAATAGGCCTGCCAACAACTTTTGCCAGTCTTAATATTACCGATAGTAGCAGGAACAGATTGATGGAAGTGGCTATAAAGACTTGCACACCGACGGAGGGAATTCACCACGAAGCTATGCAGGTCACTCCTGAAAAAGTTATCGATGCGATGCTCGCTGCAGATGCTATGGGCAGAAAACGAAAATCTCTTTGACAGGTTCATGTTTCAGCAGGCCGGATCATTTTACAGCAACAGACCCGGGCAATTGGATTTCCTCCTAAAAAACCAAACGGTTTTTGATGGTGTAAAAGCAGAGGGAGATTGCAGGATTTTAAAAGAAAAACGACCGATTAATTAATTGGTATGGGATTGAAAGGTGAATGGCTTCATTGTAATTAAGTTATAATCGTCAATGAGTTATTAGCTTCCTTATTCTCGATCTCTTTAACACATTGGGGTGAAATTCCAAGTCGGTTACCAAGTTGTCTTAACGACATTTTCGTAGCTGCCCTGACAGTATTTACTCAAGGACGGTTAACTTTTTCACTGCATATTCTTTATTAATGATTACTTCCATAATGTAAAAACCCCTGGAAAGATTCAATTGAGATAACTCATACGTATGGGCGCCCTCTGACGCATGGTTCATAACAGATTGATAAACCAGGGACCCATCAATAGAATAAAACCTCACCAGCATTTCCCCCTTTTCTTTCGTTTCGACATACAGGTGAATGCCTTTCCTGTTGGAGGGATTTGGATATGGTACGGCCGTGAGGGTATTGTTATGAGACTCCTGGACCTCTTCCTTTCCTATAATCAATGATCTGGCTTCTGACCGCACCATGTCCCCTTCATTTGTCACTGCCGTGATCTTCCAGTAAAGTTTCTCCGGATCAGAAGGCAGATCAGGAACGTAAAACTCTGTAGAAACACCGGTGCAGTATCTCATGAGGATGGAAGAGGGTGAAATATGTGGGGATTTTAAAATGAACAATTGAAACTCCGCGGGCTTGAACCCCGTGGCAGACCAGCTGAACCATTTTCCCCCGCCCTGTACTTTTTCATCAGCAACGGGAGATAACAGGTTCAATTTGCCCAGGTTATAATTGACCATATAAGCAATATACCAGGGGCGTTGATCGCCCAGGCTGTCGTAGAACCACCAGTCCCAGTCCTCTGGCCTGAACCAGTAGGTGTCAACACTATATTCCCCGAAATTCACTCCTAACGACCTTTCGGTCAGGGTCTCGAGATTTACTTCCAATAAGGTACCTATCTCGGTCTCATTTTTTGTCGACGTAGAATAGGACACCTCTACGCCTGCCGAGCCTTCTATTTCAAATATATCAGGCTTTTTGCCCGAAAAAGATGCTTCAACACTGTATGAGATTTTGTGTTCATATTCTGTAGTGCTATCAGTGAGCTCTTCAAATGTGGAAGATGTGCCCGGCTGGGGCGACTTCCAGCTGTTAGTCTGGCAAGCTGGATCCAAATGTGAATCCATAATGGCCTGATCGTGGAATGGCCTGCCCGAGTGCTTCCAGCCGGCCATATCCACTGCATTTGGTTCATTAACGAGGAAAGGGAAAGAAGATATCTCGTGGTGGCGGTCCACAAGAGTGACTCCTGTGGTGACAAACCTGAATTGATCTGAATTCGGGACCGGATAATCTAATCCTTCATCCCACCATGGATACACCCGATACGTGTATCTTGTCATAGAGGGTACAGAATAGTAGTAGTATCCCAACTCCTGCCCTTCTTCATTTAGTTCATAGGTTTTTGTAATTTCATTTTTTATCGTGGTAGATTTACTGACCGTGTTCTTATAAGCATCTGAGAATTTGGTTTCGAGGCCGAAATTGAAGTTTTCAAAATCCGTCTTAAAGTTGGCGCCAATTGTATATTGGTCTTCATGGGTGGTCGTAATTTCCGTTTTGGACAGGGTTGTTTGTGTAAATTTCAGATGTGTTGGTTTTTGAAGTGAATTATGGTTTGCATCCCATACATGCCAGTCAATGGAGCAGGGTGGTCCACCGTCGAGGATGCCTACCAGTGTCCACATGCTTCTGACCTCCGGTCCGTAAATGTTGTCATCTACAAGATCGTAGGTTGAGACTGTTTCCCCGGGTAAGTACTGCCATGAATCGGATGAAAACTTTGCACCACAGATTCTCGCGCTTTGATCAGCATAATAGACCCAGTTTTGCTGTCTGAAACCATCAGGTAATTGCTGGACACTTGCATGGAACTTTGTCGGGAGAAGCTCAAGTGCTCCCTGCAAGTAATAAACATTGTCGACTGCATAAGGGGCCAGGCTTGAAGCCAGGACAATACTCCCTTCATTGGCTTTGGCCATGAACCCCGCCGGCTCCTGGAAAAAGTATTCGTGATAGGTCATGGTATGGCCTCCATGCACAACGAATATGGTAAAACGTTCAGGCAAAAACGGGTATATAACCTGGTCAATTGTGCGGCAACCCTTTAGGCTTCCTCCTAACAGTACTGAAGCAGAACCATTTGTTACTACTGGTTCTTCAACATACGCCCAATAAGACTCGCTACCCGAAGAGTATTCATTCAGCCAACCCAGGCTAATATCCCCCGTTGACCGATTGTAGGTATTCAGAATAAGACTATGCTGGCCATAATCATCCACATGCTCAATACATCCCCCGAAATTGTCTCCGGGTATGTTCGTCACGAGGATTGTTGTATTGTAAATGAATTTATCCTGGGCGCCGTTGTAGGTGTATCTCTGCAAGCACCATTTTTTATAATTCGGATCACTGCTCTTTGCATACGTACCCAGGAAATAAAGGGTGGAATCGTGCTGAAAAGCTCCTTTTTTGATGACTGAAGGTGCCCCCGTGATGAGATCGTAATACGCTCTCGGCTCTTTTGTATTTGGTGTCGGGATCCTGGCAAAACAATCGTAGCTATCCTTAGCGGGATTCAGAATGGTTCCGTACGCCATCTGATTAATATAATGCCAGAGTTGGCCGTTAAACATAAAAGCTATGGAATTTCCCTGGAAGCCGTTGTAATAATTTCCCTCCTGGGGGAATCCATGCATTAAGTAACTGTGGCCATTTGAGCCCATTTTGTACGAGGCGAGTTTGCCCGCATGATCAATGGTATATACATATACCAGGTATTCTACTATATTATACTTGATGAGGAAATTAATGCCTTGCGCGCCGATGGTTACTGTTCCGTTTGGTTTCCACATCATATCATCCCCGCTCGGACCATGAAATACAGAATCAGGATTCAGGTTAAACTGGGATACCTGGGATATCGCGGATGCCGGCAAGATCAACAGGCATAATGAAATTCCCTTGAGCATCAGGCTGGTTTTTATTTTGGAAAGTGTCATGGCTTAAGTTTAAAAGTGATAACGTAATCCGGTTTTAATGAACAGGTCTTTGCCCACTGCTGCCTCCAGGGACAGGGTCAGCGGTTCGATGATGGTCCAGTCGACCCTCAGGCAGGCATCGATGAAAGCGATGGAATGCAGGGAAGACTCAATCTGGTCATGATATTGGTCCATGTTCTCGGGGTTGGTGCGGTCAATGGTATAGGTCCTGCTGATGAAGGAATAATAGAATCCAGGACCCACCGAGAGGACCAGGTTGGGTGCCAGGTAGGATGCCATCAGGTTCACCCGGCCGTAACCTAAGGAGAAACTCTCCTTCAGGTCATTCACAAAAAAATTGACCAGAGGCTGGATGCTGTCCTCCACGTTCTCCGTGTTTCCCCAGGAATACATGAAATGCGGCATCAGCGACAGGCCCCATCTTTCCGAGAAATTGTACCGGAGGTTCAGCGAGATCCCGCCGACCAGGTCTTTGAAATCGGAGGTCACCGTTTTCTGCCTGGCTTCCGGCTGGTCGATCTCGGTCTTGAACCTGACACGGGAGGTGCCAAGGAGGACCGAGCCTTCAAAATGCCAGCGGCTGTTATCCAGGAACACCATCCCGGGTTCCACGGCCAGCTGATGGCGGTTGAATATTTCAGAAGTTTGCTGGTTGAGGGTATCCAGCTCATTGTCATCCAAGGTCACTGTCCCCAGGTCCTGGCCAAACCACACCGATTGATAGGTGAGGCCGTTAAGTTCAGTTTCGATGGACAGATAAGAATAGGAGATTCCAAGAAAGAATCCCGTTCTGACAGTGCCGGGTTCCGTCGAGGCATCCTGTGCCCACACAAATGGCCACACAAAAGCTGCAAGCATCAAGAGTAAAGAACGTTTCATAATTTGGGATTCAGTTTATGAGAATAATATTGATTCATATGTAATGGCCCGGTTTAAGGATGGCTTTTAATCAACGGCAAATTTCGGTTCTGGGAAAGGAAAATATAGATAAAGCAATAAAAGAAGTGTAATGATTTTATAAAATCAATGCAAGGATCATTTTTTTTATTGGTGTTTTAGACTGGTTTTTCCCGTTCTGGTCAGGCCGGTCAAATTGACAACCTTTCGCCGATTTTGGGTGACCACTTCAACCATTTAACAATCAATGAATAGGGGTGGTTTGTTTACATCGGCCTGAGATAGTTAAAACCATCGGCGTGGCCACTTACCAGCACATTTATGATATCCTTATTCCAGATGTGTCCGATGGTGCCCCAGCCGATGGTCATCGGGTTCGGCGGATCCCCTGCAACAAGCAATATCCCGTCACCGTCGAGTTTGTCAAGTGTTTCGAGCAACACCTCGGATAATTTAACTTTTTCCCTCAAGATCACGTGTATTCATCTTCAAAAATAACATTATTCACGTATCTTCCGATCACTCAATAAAAAGCCCGCGGTGAAAACCGACGGGCTTTTTGATGCTCCCCGACCTTGGCTGGTATCTAAAATTATTCAACTTGTTTCTTATCTTTGCATTATGAACCTGATCCAGGACAATATAGATAATATCAGGGTGCTCTGCATGAAATATAACGTAGGCAGGTTG
>JAWOHY010000103.1:0-6769 GCA_046484945.1 Bacteroidales bacterium | reverse complement strand
AAAAGATATGGATTCCAAGCAGCGGGAGTATTACCTTCGCCAGCAGCTGAGCGCCATTAAAAAGGAACTGGGCGAAGGTGAGGATGAAAACGTTGAATTGAACGAACTGCGCAAGCGGGCTTCAGTCGTCGGACTACAAAAAATAAAGAGACTTTTTAACTTTTAATAAACCCTCTTTTTAATAACGATTTCAGACAAAGGTTCTACTTTGGCAGAATACTGCTTTTCGCAATAATGAACATCTGGATATTCAAATCAATGGTTTGTCCGGCCACGATCTGGAACTCGGTGAGCGCAGGGGCACCAAGGCCTCCTGAACCATACCAGCCCACAAAGTCGCCGCTGGACCAGTTAGCAGAGTTGTCAATGTCTTTCCAGACGTCCAGGTAATAGTTACCGGGAAGCACATCCTTCATTTCAAAAGTAACAGATGCACCAGCCCCCTGGGCACTTGAAAATTTGATAGGTTGATTAAACGCCCAATTGTCATAGCTGGTGTAGATACTAATCTTGGCATTTGAAAGGTCACCACTTACACCTGCTGGGAAAGAGGCAGTTCCTTTGATTTTTCCATTGGTTTCCTTTTTGCAACCGGCAAAGAATACCGCTAATGCAAGCAGCATCAGCCCGGAAATCGTAATTGTTTGTAAAATTCTTTTCATAGGTATTTAATTTAATTTTTAGTAAAAATATTAAATAATCAAATGCTGTTAATTATCGGCATAAAAAAAATGATACAGCTTTATTCTCCCAGCGATTGTTTCAGGAACTGTACTCTCTCAAATGAGGCAATATTATCATGGTGTTTGGTAAGCTTCCCTTTAAAATCATCAATTGAACCATAACCTTTTGCATCCATCCATTTCTTTAAATCATTCAGCATGGTATCGATATACCCAATTCCATTGATATATAATGTTGAGCAAACCTGCACAGCAGAGGCTCCTGCCAGTAGCATTTTGATCATCCCGGCTCCGTCATGGATACCAGTATTACCTGCTATATCACATTTAATGCGATTGGACAACAATGAAACCCATCGCAGGGGTTGACCCATTTCCTGTGGGCAGCTCAGGTAGTTCGGTTTGGTGATTGATTCGGTTTCAATATCTATATCGGGACGATAATACCGGTTGAAAAGAATAATGCCGTTCACCCCCGCCTCAGTCAGCTTGTTGACAGTTTTGAAAGCATTGGTAAAAAATGGTCCGATTTTTATTGAGACCGGGACAGAAACATTTTTACGGACCTCTTCTACTATTTTTACGTAAAGATCTTCAAGCTCTGAACTGCTGGTTTTCTCATTTTTTGGAACGATGAAAACATTGAGTTCGATTCCATCAGCGCCCGCTTCTACAAGATTCTTTGAAAACCTGGGCCACTCCTCGGCCGAAAGGCAATTTACGCTGGCTATAACAGGAACGTCTACCTGGTTTTTGGCATCAGTAATCAATTTCAGATAATCTTTCAATCCATAATCCTTGGCGTGATGATTGATATAATCAATGGCCTCAGGATACCAGAAATATTTATCATCCTGGTCCATCAGGCGTTTGGAATCAGCCAGGAATTGTTCTTCAAAAAATGATTTGAGGACAATGGCTCCTGCTCCGTAATCAAAGCATTTTTTGATATCCTCTATCGTACTGGTAATTACTGAACTGCTTACGATTAAGGGATTTCGCAGCTTTAATCCCATGTAGGTTGTTGAAAGATCCATATTTATGATAGTTTTAAGGTTTCAGGGTTAAGGTTTAAGTAAGTCTGTTTATCCTGATTGCTGTTTAATTTTTTGTTCATTTAGCCAGCTTACAGGGTCTTTGAGGATCGGTTTGATATATTCCAGTGCTAATTCCAGGTTATTTAAGGCTTTTTCTGAAATCCCTTCCTGAAATTCCCATTCGTATCCTTTTATGTGCAACAGGAAAACATCAGGCTTTTTGTTAAAAAGTTCATGGCATAATTTAACGATATAACCCGGAGAGGCGGCATGGGTTGTAAACGAAACCTCCTTTTCACCTGTCACCCGGGTGATCAAAAAGTCCCCGATGTCCTCCACCGAGGCGTCTGCAAAGATGACCAGGTCTTTCCCGGAAATAATTTCGGCATCCTCGATGTTCAACTGGTAATTGGAATCGAACCCGATCCCTGCCAGTCCTTCCCCAACAGCCCATTTCTCCAGCCTTTTTACCAGTTCATTTCCCAGCCCGTCATCCTGCCTGCCCGGATTACCATATCCGTAGATCAGTATTTGAAAGAGCTTGTTCAATGATCAGGTCCGCTTCCTGTCAAGCAGGTTGTTATCTTTATCATACAGTGAAATATCAAGCGGCATCTGGCCCAGGGCATGCGTAGCGCAGCTCAGGCAGGGATCATAGGCCCTGATGGCGACTTCCACAGCATTCATCATCGGTTCGGTGATCTCGGTCTGGCCGTTCATCCAGCTTTTAGCCACCTCGTTCACCGACCGGTTCATGGGTTCATTATTATTGGTCGTGGATACGATCAGGTTAGCCATGGTGATCTGATCATGTTCATTGATCCGGTAATGGTGGAACAACGTACCACGCGGCGCTTCGATAAGCCCTACTCCTTCGTTCCCTTTACGGCCTTTTGTTACCAGCGGGCCCGACATGAGATCCGGGTCGTTCAATAATTTCTTGATCTCCTCAACGGAGTGAAGGATTTCGATCAGCCTTGCATAATGAAAATGCATGCAATGGTTATTCGGTTTTCCGTTTGTCAGTGATTTGAACTCTTCAAATTCCTTCTGCGCAAGCGGGGTGGGAATGAAGTCGCATGTATTCAATCTGGCCAGCGGTCCAACCCGGTACCAGCCTTTTTGCGGGCCGAGTTCCTTGAGGTAAGGGAACTTCATATAACTCCAGCTTTTTACTTCCTCTTCAATATAATCAGCATAGTATTGATAATCAATGTCATTGAGTATCTTCTTACCTTCTGAATCCACAGCTCTGAGGACGCCATGATAGAGGTCCAGGGCGCCGTCTTTCCTGACAAGGCTCAGGTGGTTCGAGGGGAAATAGGCGTAGTTGTCGATGAAATCTTTGTTTTTCTTGTAATATGTTTTGAAGAAATCGAGAGCACCAATTGACCATTCGACCATTTTATCGATGTTCAGCGGGTCGGGGCCTTTGAGGAAGCTGTCGCGTTCTTCGACCGTCAGGTGTTTGTTGATTCCTCCGGGGATAGCGCCAGTACCATGGATTTTCTTGCCGGCAGTAGCGGCAATGATCTCCTGTCCGAATTTGCGCATCATGACCCCTTGCACCGCCAGGTCTCTATGATGGATAGCAACTCCTATGATATTGCGGATGGCAGGGTCGGCATCGATTCCGAGCAACAGGTCGGGAGAGACCAGGTGGAAGAAGTGCAATGAATGCGACTGGAACATTTGTCCGTAATGCATCAGGCGGCGCATCTTTTCACCGGTTGGGGTAAGGCCTTCTCCTGTTCCGGCACCCACTATGACATCGAGGGCTTTCGCGGCTGCCAGGTGGTGGCTGACCGGGCAAATACCGCAAAGGCGCTGCACCAGCACCGGGGCTTCCCAATATGGCCTGCCCTGCACAAAGCGCTCAAATCCGCGAAACTCAACAATATGGAGTCGTGTTTGTGCAACGTTGTTGTTCTCATCCAGGTGAATGGTCACTTTTCCGTGTCCTTCCACGCGGGTTACAGGTTCTATGGTGATTTTTTTGTTCATGTCAGATACTCCTTGATTAGTCAAATTTAACAACTTCGTAGGGCAGTTTCATCTCATCGCCGGTGATCAGGGCCACGAGTGCGTTCCAGATCAGATCGGCCCGTGGGGGACATCCCGGCAGGAAGTAATCGATCTTAACGATCTCGTGACAGGGATATACCTTATCCAGCAACATGGGCAATTCGTCATCGTTGGGAAGGATCCTTTCCTTGTTCAGTCCGACGGTGGGCCCGTTCAGGTAGGCCTCCTCGATACATTCCTGTATCGGGATACCATTGCGCAAAGCCGGCAGTCCACCCATGATGGCACATTCTCCAACAGAGATCAGGATTTTACAGTTTTTACGGAAATCCTTCAGGACTTCGATATTTTCACTGTTACAGCAACCGCCTTCCAGCAGGCCGATGTCGCACTGTTTGGTGAACTTCTTGATATCATCGATCGGGGATTTGTTAAACTCCACCAGTTCGATCAGATCCAGGATCCGTTCGTCTATATCGAGGATCGACATATGGCAGCCGAAGCAGCCGGCCATCGATGTCGTAGCAACTATAGGTTTACTCATTTTATCATGTGTTTTTTCGGTTGAACCTTATTTTTTTACCAAATCTGACCCGATCTCGTCAAAGTCATATTTTCTCTGGCCGATTGGCGAATAGTATCCTCTTTCCTTTTTAAGGATGGCGCCTACCGGACACACGTCCATGGCCTGGAGGGCTTCCTCTTCGGTCATCTGGTTGGCCAGTTCCACATCCATTTCTACATGCAGATGGTGACCGCCCCGTTTATTGAAAGAAAACACGGGCTTATCGTCCTTAGTGATCATCCTGACACAACGTTTGCAAAGGATGCAGCGGTTACGGTCATGATATATATACTTGCTTTCGGCGCTCACACCTTTAATCGGGAATTCATAGGGGAACCTGGGCACCATCATCTGGTAGCGGTAACCCAGCGCCTGCAATTCGCAATTGCCGCTCTTTTCACAGGCCGGGCAGAAATGATTTCCTGCCACGAAAAGCACTTCGACGATGGCTTTGCGCATATCCTCCAGATCGGGCAGATTATTTTCCACCACCATACCTTCGGCCACGGGTGTAGTGCAAGCCGTCATATTCCTGCCGTTGACTTTCACATTGCAAACACGGCACGAACCCGCCGGTTTCACATCTTCCACATAACAAAGGGAAGGAATGAAAATGCCATTATCACGTGCAGCATCCATTATGGTCTGGCCTGGTGAGGCGTAACAGACCTTATCATCGATAATGAATTTAATTTTTTCGCTCATATCTTTTAATCTTTTTTATTTTCTGAATCAGTGATGTTCATATTTCGGGACCCTCCCTACGTAAGCGCAGGAGTCGGCTACCGCTTCCTCGAGATTGAAGGTCGACACAAATTCTTCTTCCGCAACCACCAGATCGTCATATAACTGTCTGAAGTTTTCGATGGTAGACAGAATCGGATTCGCAGCCGTCTGGCCCAAACCACACCGGTTGGAGGCCTTCATGTATTTGGTCCAATCATACAGTTCTTTGATATCTGTTTGAGATCCATAGCCATCAAGAATCTTCTGCAGCTTGTTACGCAGGATAACGGTCAGCGAGCGGCAGGGTGCACATGAACTGCAGGATTCTTCGATAAAGAAATCCATGAAATTCACCACAATGTCTTTCAGGAGATTGCGCTGTTTCCCGATGACGATCATAGAGCCTCCGGTGGCCAGGTCTTCAAAGGCGATTTCCCGGTGGAATTGTGTCGGGTTGATGCAAACCCCTGAGGGGCCGCCCACCTGGACAGCCTGTACGGATGTTCCGCCGACCATTTCAAGCAATTCACGTATGGTCATTCCCCACTCAATTTCATATACACCCGGATGTTTGCAGTCGCCCGAAATGCTAAGCAGTTTAGTTCCGGCCGATTCCTTCGTCCCCATCGCCTTGAACCAATCGGCCCCTTTCACCATGATCTTGACAACGGCAGATAAAGTTTCCACGTTGTTGATAACGGTAGGCATGTCAAGATATCCTTTCTGAACCGGGAATGGCGGCCTGTTACGGGGTTCTCCGCGTTTCCCCTCCATCGATTCAAGCAGGGCCGATTCTTCACCGCACACATAGGCGCCGGCGCCTAACTGAATCCTGATATCAAAATTGAAACCCTGCTTTCCGGCAATGTTTTTACCCAGAAGGTTGCCATCGCGCATCTCCTGAAGCATGAGTTCCAGGTAATCTTTCAGATAACGGTATTCATATCTTAAATAAAGGATGCCCTCTTTAGCACCCAAAGCATAACCCGCCACGGTCATCCCTTCAAACAGTTGTTTGGGCAATTCTGTGAGGATCACCCGCTCTTTGAAAGTACCCGGTTCTCCTTCATCCGCATTGCATACGAGATATGTCACAGGCCCCCTCGACTTGCGGCAGAATTCCCACTTCAACCCGGCAGGGAATCCGGCCCCGCCGCGCCCCCTCAGGTTGGATTTCTTCACCTCGTCAATCACCTCCTCCGCCGTCATATTTGCCGCTTTTCGAACGGCCATGCCCACTTCATATTCGGAAAATAAAACCGGTCCCTTCTTCAACAGGTTGTTATGCACCATGGCTTTCACTTTGGGATGGCTGTTCTGTCCATCTCCGTATTTGGTCACCAGCTCCCTGACATCTTTGCCTGCCCGGAATGCAGCCACCAGCTCCCTGACTTTAGAAGGAGTTAGTCTTGTGAAAACCACATCATTAATGATCGCAGCCGGTTCCTGGTCATTCATTCCTATATCGGCAGTATCCCATAAGCCGATCAGGCCATCTTCTGTGACAGAATTGAAAGTCATTCCAGTCTCCTTTTCAAAAATCCCGGCAATTTCGTCCCGGCCCATCATACAGGCAACCGCACTGTTGTTCAGATACACATTGTATTTTCCAATGGGCGACAAATGAAAGAAATGATAAAATGAAGCCGTTTGCTCAACGTCCTTTTCCGACATCTTCAGCTCCCGGGCAATGGTCTGGATGGCTTCCGGTGAAATGAAACCCTGTTCATCTT
>JAWOHY010000090.1:0-14626 GCA_046484945.1 Bacteroidales bacterium | reverse complement strand
CATCTGCAGAAATCCTGGTTGTTTTCCGTGAAAAACACCCTGCACCATTCTTTTTCGCCACAAGCATTCAGTTTCAATATCAGCGGATCACCTTTGGGATCATAAGCTTTGGTACTACCTCCTAAATGAATGTTTCCAGGCTCATCTATTGCACAATCATGCAAAGCTATTGAATTGATCCCATTGCCTATAGTTTTCTGCCACAGGATTTCCCCATTGATGTCAGTTTTTAATAACCAGTTATACTTGGAGTAATTAGCGCCATACTTTCCTGAGATCAGGTATCCGGGATCATAAGATTCAGTAAGGCATTTCACGAAAACATCCTCATTTTCAAAGTATGATTTCACCCATCGGCTCTGGCTGTCGGCATCATATGCCTTTAATACAGTAACAGCCGTTAAAAGTAAAATTTGAACAAGTTTACACATTGGATTAACGAATAATGGTTATCTTCTTCGAATCTATTAAGCCTTTGCCGGCATGTAACCGGATGAAATATACTCCAGGGGAGTACTCCATGGTTGGAATAATGATCTGATTTAGCCTGTCTTTTACCGGGATGGTTCTTAAATCAATGCCCTGCAGGTTTGTCAGGGTAATGGAAAACGGAGGTTCCAGTCCGCCTAAATCATACTCGGCAATGACATAGGTGCCTGCCGGATTGGGAAAAACTTTCAGGCGCCCCGCTCTGATTTGTTCACCTGGTGCTGTACCCCCGACAGGTTTGGTCTTTAATGGATTGGGCAGGTAAACCGGTTCTTCATATAGCCAAACCCCTGCTTTGATCAGCATATTGGCAGCATAGACAGCCGGTATCACCGGATAATGAGACGCCATGCCGGATAATATTGTAAGTTTTGTACTATCCAATGAACCCGAGTCGCTTTTTAAGTCCCAGAGTAATTCAAACAGGCCGGTATATAACCCATGCACCATCAATTCCCGTTCAGAAAGATAAAAACCGGAAGGCATGTTTTCCAGTAAGGCAAAAACATCGGATGAATCCTGCCGTTCAAGATAAAGGAACGCCAGGTCGTATTTTATCGCGAGCCTGTTTTCATTTTCCAGCAGAACGATGAGGCTGTCGTAAGAAGAGGGGTTTAGCGTATCATTCCGGCAAAACAGGTTCAGTTTTCCCCAGGCTTCATCCCGGGCGGCGATATGCCTTCCGAGTTGTTGTTCCAACAGTTCCTTTGCACCGTATGTGCCGGTTCCCTGCATGATTTCTGCCACCATGTATTCCGGTACGGGCGCCTGTCTTTGTTCCAGGGCATTCATAACGACATGTGATTTTGGCGCCTGTGGATTGGCCACCAGGATATCCCGGATCATGGCATTGGGCAGCACTTCCTCTTTTTCGATGGCTGAGATCATCACGGTGTCGGACAAATAGGGAGAGGCATTTAACAGGTTTTGCCTGACCACCAAAGCTTCCTGGGGGTAGCTGGAAATAACTTCATAGTTCAAAGCTTCCGTGTTTCCACCATCCACTAGTAACTGCAGTGTATCCTGGTAAGCCGATATCATTGAAGTTTCAATGCTAAGATTGAAGTTTTCCAGGGAAGGATTGATGCCACCACCAAGGTGGGAAGGACATGAACCGGATTTTGAATATTCAGCATCATCATCTGAAAGAGGAGTAAATTCACCGGCGTAATTACTAGGTATGATATTATCGGGTGGATTATCACCATGATATGTATAATCTATATGCTTGCAGCCGTCATCATTAAAATAGTTAAATTCAGCATTTTCAGAAAATGTATTGCCGGCGGCAGCGGTGTTGTCATTTCCCTCATCGCCCTGTTTCAGTGCAATGCCGGTATTCTCCGTGATGATGGGGTTTCCATACTCATCCTCCTCGTACGTTACAAAGACATCGGTAGTACACTCCATGAAATCGTTGCATTTAATGCACAGTCCCGCTCCCGTGTTGCCGAGCCTGTTTTCTCCTGCAGCCACAATGCCGGTAAGGAGGGAGGTGAAGCTGTTATTATAAATTTCATTTTGCACGGTCCCGGTATTGAGCAGGTGCATCCCGATATTGGTTGAAGGAGAGGAGCCAAAGAATTGATTTTCCTCTATTTTGAACCCGGTGGTATGGGCATCCAGGTACAGACCTACCATTTCATCCTGTGTCCAAAGTCCATCGGGATCGGTGATATCAAATGTGCTTTTTATGACCGCGGGGTATCCCATAAACCTGAAATGCGCTCCCCGCCGGTTGTGATGGAACTCCGCAGAATCGACCGTAACGGTGAAATAGCCGTTATTGTTGAAGGCCCGGATGCCGTAATCAAGGTTTTCGAACCGGGACGGTATGGGCACAGAACAGGGATGTATTTGGTATAAGCAATCGCTGGTAATGTAATAACCTGAGCCGTGGCTTTCAATTCCCTTGCCCCTGTATTGGTCGTTCCGGGTGGAATAATTCCCAAAGGTGCAACCTGAAAAAACGATGCCGCCCACTTCGTCCATAAAGATACGCGAAGAAGGAACCAGGGCCATGATATCATACAAATCATCGGTGGTTTTAAAAGTGGTTTTTGAAAACCTGCTGAAATTCGGAAGAATATCCTGGGTAACCGGGTGCCTGTTGGTGTAAGGGAAAAAGTAAACATCGATGAGATTGTCTTTTAAAAGTGCATTGTTACACGAAACAATACCTCCGGTAGGGTACCAGTGCCCGTATCCGTCGTATTCGGCTGTCTCAATACCCCTGACGGCGTACTCTATGCATCCACCGTTGATCACACTGACTGTCCCCTGATACTGTGCAGTTTGCGGCATTCGGGAATCTCCCCATACATCAATACCGTTCCACAACGTACCGCACACCGATGTAAGTTTACCCCCATCGATAATGAGTTTGCAACCTGCATCGACGAAAATATCAGCATCTTCGGTGAATGCGACATTACCTTTAATGGTCAAAGTTGCATTACGGGCAATATTAAGATCCTGCCGAACCACCGTAAATGGTTCGTCCCAGGTAATATCACTGGTTATTTCAATGACTCCTTCATGAGTATGGCAACCATTATACACCAGGGCAAACCAGAAATCTTCCAGGACATCCTCATCTATCGCAGCAATATCAATTCTCAGATAAGCAATATGCATCGAATCGGGTTCATCGGTGCTAAAGCCAATCGTGAATTCGGTTTCACCACCGAACATATTGATTTTATATTCAGGCGTCCAAGATACCGCGAATTTATCTGCATCGGGTCCGGCAAAGGTGATTGGATTCGGGAATGGATTTAGGTTTAATGCAGCGCTTCCTGGGTTAATGATTCGGAAAGATAATGATGTATTGTTTTGGTTAAAAGAATAGAAACCGTTGCGGTGTATCTGCTTTGATCCTATTCCTATTTGATTATCATACACTTCTATCTCCGGCGCCACAGGTATTCCATAATAGTTTTCATCACGGGGGCCGATGCGATTGTTATTATCGTTCCAGTCCTGCAGATAATTATTTGGAACACCCTCAGGTCTGGGGCCGATACCCCAGTTGTAGTAGCCGTCATTGTCAGCATCACGATAAACCACAGTGTCATAAATAGTTAAGATATCATCAATCCCATGATAATAATGTACAACACTAGATGGATAAAAATCTTCATGAAGATGATAGGCAAAGCCATTTTCTCCCCAGTTGGTTCCCCAACTGTTTTTATAGAGCCAGGCTAATTTACCTATATAAGTCGATCCGGGTTGAACGGTAATGGTGTCAAAGCCGCCGCCCTGTTTCTTCTTTAAAAAAAAGTCATTAACCTGTAAAACTTTATAACCAATCAGCGATATTGCATGGCTTGTGTCACCGACATAATTCTTTAAAGACACAATCAATGGTCCAAAATTAATTAAACTATCTTTGATCTGATCCGGCAAAGCAGGTCCAGGGTAACTTACATATTTAGAGCCTGTTATTTTAACCCGATATTCAAGTTGTCCGTTACCTGGAGGATTAGGAATTCTGCATATTCCATGAAATTCATCTCTGGGATAATAAGATTCATTTACAACCCCTGAATCCCTGACGAACATATTTGTGATTCCGACAAATCCTCCATTGCACTCATTATCAGAATGAAGATCACAATCGAGTACATGCTGAACTGATAGGTAATAATCCACATGATGATTGAAGTACAGATTAGCGACACCTTCAATAGCACCCAAAGGCCCGTAAATGTAGCACAATCCTTGACATGATTCAATAACAGTTTGGTCTTTGGCACCGGTAAGCCAGCCGGTACCTGATATATCTCCATCATAGTAATGAGATGTATTTATATTTGCATCATGTCTCTCTCGCCAGTCCCAAGAGCTAATCAGAGATGACACATCATCAATTGAAGATGTGCCGGGGATTGGATCAAAAACACCGCCAGCATAATATTCCAAACCACAAAGATTATACTTTATTCCAAAAAGTTTCTGCTTTCGATGAAAACTAAGAATTGATACCGATGTAGTGTCAGCAAACCAAATCATTTGATGCAGGGAAATATTATTTTTTATATTTTCAATTTTTTCTTTTTCAATTAACTGCTTATGAGTTGCTTGAAGATTCTCAAGGAGATCGGACCCAGTATCATATAAATAAATAGTATCAAAATTGAACAGCGCATCAATGATTTGAACAGAAATCATGAGAGGTTGATTAACTTGCAAATGCCTGGTTTCATCAGCAAAATCTGAAAAATAGATCATCCAATTCTCTGCAATCATCGGGTAAGCTTCATACACCATCCATTCATTGCCAACACTATCAGTTAGTATCACCCTGACGAGGCTGGTGTCGCTGAGAAGCTGGACGGACCCGGAAATGCTCAGACCGTAAATCGTGTCAACCTGGCCAAATGGAAAAATTTCTCCGTCGGCGGTGAAAGTGCTGTCGATTTGGATGGTCTGTGCCATGACAGGAGAGGTAAAGCCCATGCTAAGGACCATGATCAAAACGGCGAAAATCCTGTGGGGGGGGGGTAAATGTGCTCATAATCAATGGTTTAAAGGTTAACAACAAGTATGAGGTAAAGATAATACATTTTTCAGGAAAAGTCAATCATTTCTCATTTCGCAATGGCAAGGCATATTTCACAATAATGAGGAATGACCACCGTATGACAATCGTATGACAACCGTATGACAATCGTATGACAATCGTATGACCACTTAATGACTCGAGCGCAGAGAGCCAACATTATCTGTTATTCCACCGGAAGACTGTCCAGCGGCGCTTTGGGCGGTTCGCCGTACATTTTGATCTCATCCTCGATCCGGTTAAAGAAATGGTATTCCAGGGGATGGTGACGGCTGACGGCTTCCAGGTGGATCCACTTTTTATACTTGAAAAACCACTTCATCTGAACGGATGGGAAGCCTTTGGTCAGATAGGCATATATGAACGGATGGAGTGTGAGTTTGATGTATGATTCATTTTGTTCTTCGATGAGATAACGGATGCTTGCTTCGATCTCATCGGTCAGCAGGATACTTGAGCGGATCTTGCCGGAGCCTTTGCAGGCAGGGCATTCCTCCAGCACTTCGATCTCATGCTCGGGCCTTACCCGCTGCCGGGTGATCTGTACCAGTCCGAATTTGCTGGGCGGCAGAATGGTGTGCTTGGCGTGATCCTTTGCCATCTCTTCTTTCAACTTCTGGTATAACTGCCGGCGGTGCTTTGATTCGTGCATATCGATGAAGTCGACCACGATGATACCACCCATATCGCGAAGTCTTAACTGACGGGCGATTTCCGTAGCAGCTTCTATGTTGACAGCCAGGGCATTCTCCTCCTGCGAATTTTCTTTTCGTGACCTGTGACCGCTGTTCACATCGATTACATGCATCGCTTCGGTATGTTCGACAATGAGATAAATACCCGTTTTAATGCTCACTGTTTTGCCGAAAGCATTCATGATCTGCTTGTCGATGCCGAAAAATTCAAAAACGGGTACCCGGCCGCGGTACATTTTGACGATATCGACTTTTTTGGGTGCAATTTTCCCGATATAATTGCGGATTTCTTCGAAAATTGCATGGTCGTTTACCGTGATGGCATTGAACGACTCGTTGAGCAGGTCGCGCAGGATCACAGAGGTCCTGCCGAGTTCACTGAGCACCTTACGTGGCGGTTTGGCATCCAGAAGCTTGCGGATCATTTCGTTCCACCTGGAAACCAGGTTTTTCAGGTCGGCATCCAGTTCGGCGACCATTTTTCCTTCGGCGACCGTTCGGATGATCACGCCGAAATTCTTGGGTTTGATACTGGCAATAAGCCGCTTGAGACGGTTTCGCTCTTCGACCGATTTAATACGGGTCGAAACGCTGATCCGGTTGGAAAAAGGAACCAGAACCAAAAACCGCCCTGCCAGAGAAATTTCGGAGGAGATCCGGGGGCCTTTGCTGGATATGGGCTCTTTTTCGATCTGCACCAGCACCGGCTGGTTCACTTTCAATACCTGGGTGATCTTCCCTGTTTTTTCAATATCCTCCTCAGCAATGAACTGCTCAAGGGGGATCCTGGCCGCTTTGCCACCCAGTGCCAGTTTGGTATATTTGCTTAGCGAACGCACCTGGGCGCCGAGATCGAGATAATGCAGGAAGGCGTCTTTTTCGTACCCGACGTCCACAAAGGCAGCATTCAGCCCGGGCATGATCTTATGTACCTTGCCCAGGTAAATATCACCCACCTGAAAGCCCTGATTGCTTTTTTCTTTGTGAAGTTCAACAAGTACCTTGTCTTCCAGTAGCGCTATTTCAACTTCTCCAGACTTCGCATCAATGATCAGTTCCCTGTCCACATTGAAGTTGTTTTATATGGTTTAAGCTTCCAGCCGGCTAATAGCTGCCTGGATATGATGAAGCAAACCAGTGAATGGTTTATTCAATTGAGGTAGTAACCCCGGCAAAAAAATTACTTCTTCTTATGCCTGTTCTTCCGCAAGCGTTTTTTGCGCTTGTGGGTTGCCATCTTGTGCCTTTTCCGTTTCTTCCCGCTGGGCATAGATCCTGGTTTAAAAAATTATTTCGTAACTTTTACGTTGCTTTTCACTTCGCTTACGAATGTTTTAGCTGGTTTGAAAGCCGGGATATAATGGGCCGGAATAATAATGGTGGTGTTCCTGGAAATATTCCTTCCTGTCTTCTCAGCCCTTTTCTTAACGGTAAAACTGCCAAAACCTCTCAGGTAAACATTTTCTCCATTTGACAACGAGCTCTTTACGGCTTCCATGAAAGCCTCAACAGTTGCTTGAACAGCTACTTTTTCAATCCCTGTCTTGTTTGCTATTTCCGCAACGATTTCTGCCTTGGTCATAACTCAATTAATTTTAGATTTTTAACTTTAATTTTTTTTAAGAGGCAGCAAAGATATAATATTTTTCACTTGTCAAATATTTCCCATCAAAAAAAATCGTTCTAAATTGCTCACTGATAAATTGTTTCAAAAGTATGGATTTTGACCGGCTGCTTATCGACTGGTATAACCGGAACAAACGAGATCTCCCCTGGCGGAAAATCACCGATCCCTACAGGATCTGGGTATCGGAGGTGATCCTTCAGCAAACCCGGGTACAGCAGGGGCTGGAATATTATCAACGCTTTGTAGGACGGTTTCCCGATGTGGCATCCCTGGCCAATGCCGGTGAGGATGAGGTGATGAAGGTGTGGCAGGGATTGGGTTATTATTCCCGTGCCCGGCATATGCAGCAGGCAGCCCGCTGCATTCTGGAAGATCACAACGGCGTATTTCCCCAATCCCCGGATAAAATCCTCCGGCTGAAAGGGATTGGTGAATATACAGCCGCAGCCATTGCTTCCATTGCTTTTGGCGAACCTTACCCGGTGATCGACGGCAATGTCATGCGGGTGGTGGCCAGGTATCTCGGTATCAGGGAACCGGTCAATGCAGCGCCGGGGAAGAAAAGGGTGAAAAAGTTCCTTGACGGGGTTATCGATCACAGGCAGCCCGGCGCATTCAACCAGGCAGTCATGGAACTTGGCGCACTGGTTTGTATTCCCGGGCGCCCCTTGTGCAACCAATGCCCGCTACAGCCGGGTTGTGCTGCATTTAAAGAAAGCATGACTGAAAATTTGCCACTCCTGAAAAAAAACGACCCTCCGAAACCCAGGTACCTGCATTACCTGGTAATCCTTAGCCAGGAAAATGATCAGCCGTTTATCTGGATAAAGAAGCGACTGGAAAAGGATATCTGGCGAAACCTCTATGATTTCCCGCTGATCGAGACGGGACATGTTATGAATGTTGGTGAATTGACAGAGACGCCCGAATGGAAGGCCCTGTTCATGAACACTTTTTTCCAGGTTGAACCCATGGTGCAAAAAGTCAGGCATGTGCTTACCCACAGGGTCTTGCATGTGCAATTCTTCATTATCCGTTCAGAGGATTTCTTCATGGAATCCTGTCTGAAAGTGAGCCTGGACCAAGTTCATAACTATCCGGTTCCCAAACTGATAGAAAATTTTTTGAAAAAAAGTCGGTTCTGACCGGGTATATTTTGGAAAAAACCGGATTAAACAGTAAAAATCTTCTTTAATCACTAATTTTGTGAAAAGTTAAATCAATTATTCATTAAAAATTTACAGCTATGGCAGGAATTAACAGGGTTATTTTGATCGGGAATCTTGGGAAGGACCCTGAGATCAGGAATCTGGAAGGAGGGGTGAAAGTGGCTAACTTTTCCCTTGCAACAACGGAGACATACCGGAGTAAGAACGGTGACAGGGTGGAACATACCGAATGGCACAATCTGGTTTTATGGCGCGGACTGGCCGAGGTGGCGGAGAATTATCTTAAAAAGGGGAATTCCATTTTTGTAGAGGGAAGGATCCGCACGCGCGACTGGACCGATAAGGACGGTAACAAGCGTTATACGACCGAAATCCTCGTCGACAATATGGTCATGCTCGGTGGCCGGCGCGACCAGCAGACGGGTGGCGAATTCAACAGTCAGAAACCGGCAGAAAAAGCGGAAAAACCGGAGGAACAGGAGGTCGAATCCGAACTGAATGAGGAACCCGGGGATGATCTGCCGTTTTAGCGTCCGACTTTTTTCTATCTTTGCACACGCAACCAACGACCTCACAATTTGGATATTATAGAACCTGACCCTTTGGGTCATCTCGTACTGGTCTTCCTCAATATAGCCGGAGCCGGTTTATCCGTTGGAGTGATGACTGGTATATTAGGGATCATGCTGTTACTGATTGCTTCCGCACTGGTCTCCGGTGCGGAAGTGGCTTTTTTCTCACTGGGGCCTGACCAGCTCCACCAGCTCAGGCTAAGGGAAGACAGGTTTGACCTGATGGTATTGCGACTGGTAGAGAAACCTAAACGCCTGTTAGCCACCATCCTGATCAGTAATAACTTCATCAATGTCGCCATCATTGTCATTTCTACTTTTGTTACCAACAGCCTGATCGATTTAATAAAGCAACCCTACTGGCTTGTTTTTTTGATACAGGTGGTGGTGGTAACGGCACTTATCCTGATGATGGGCGAAATCCTGCCCAAAGTTTATGCCACCCGGCGTAATCTGGAACTGGCCAGGTTTATGGCAGGGCCTATCCAGCTAATGATCAAGGTTTTCTATCCCCTCAGCAGCATCCTGATCCATTCGACAAACCTGATCGAAAGAAAGATCGGCCGGAAAAAGTATAATGTGTCCATGAGCGAACTGTCAGATGCCATCGAACTGACATCAGAGGAAAACACCCCTGCCGAGGAAAAAAAGATATTGCGGGGTATCGTGAAATTCGGGGATATCGAAGTGAAGGAGATCATGAAGTCGAGAGTGGATGTTTTGGCTGTCGATATCACAACATCCTTCAAGGGATTGATTCAAATGATCATTGAGGCCGGATATTCTAGGATCCCGGTCTATGAAGATTCGTTCGACCAGGTGAAAGGGATCCTGTATATCAAAGACCTGCTGCCCTTCCTGGATAAGGATGAAACTTTTGAATGGACGGCTCTCCTGCGCGATGCTTTCTTTGTCCCTGAAAATAAAAAGATCAATGACCTGCTGCAGGAGTTCCAGGAAAAGAAGATCCATATGGCCGTGGTAGTGGACGAATATGGCGGCACTTCGGGAATTGTTACCCTGGAGGATATTATCGAAGAGATCGTCGGGGAAATCAGTGATGAACACGACGAACTGGTCGGAGATATTGATTATTCCCAACTCGACGACCATAATTTTCTTTTTGAAGGTAAAACTTCCCTGAATGATTTTTGCAAAATACTCGGGATTGATGATAATATATTTGATGCGGTCAAGGGAGATGCCGATTCACTGGCCGGACTGATCCTGGAACTGCTCGAGAAAATACCTGTAAAGGATGAAAAAGTTTCCTTTGACCGGTTTACATTTACCGTCAAGGCAGTGGATAACCGGCGAATCAAGCAGGTGCTGGTCACCCTCGCCGAAACACCGGAGGAGGATGATGCCTGAAAACCACCATGCATGGGTAACCGGAAGGAACAACCTCATCCTTTTTTTGATGTTGCTGTTCATATTGGCGGGCTGCCGGCAGGATCATACCCCAAAGCCACGGGGTTTTTTCCGGATCGACCTGCCGGAAAAAGAATACGTCCGGTTTAATACCCATTATCCTTATTCTTTCGAATTGCCTGTCTATGCCAATGTCATCCCCGACACACGCCCCTCTTCAGAGCCTTTCTGGATCGATATCGAATTCCCCGATTTTAAGGGCAGAATCCACATCAGCTACAAGCGGGTGAATGATAACCTGCCGGAATACCTGGAGGACTCCAGGGCTTTTGTCGTGAAACATATCCCGAAAGCGGAAGCAATCAATGATTCACTGATTTACAGACCTGAAGACGGAGTCTATGGCCTGATCTATTATATTGAAGGATCACGGGCCGCCACTGCCTGCCAGTTTTTCGTTACCGACAGCTTGTCGCACTTTCTGCGCGGGGCGCTATATTTCGATGTGACCCCGAATAACGATTCCCTGGAGCCGGTCATCAGGTATATAGAAGCAGATATACGTCATCTGCTCAAAACTTTTCAATGGAAATGATTTATTCCTCTTTAAACCGCCTTCCTTTCCGATAATTCCTAATTTTGTTGGCAGAATAACCGAATAACCTTATCAATATGAAAAAGTTCTTCTTTTTTACCCTCATTCTCCTCTCAGTTTTGACGATCGCTGCCCAGTCGCCCTATTCCAGGGTGAAACTCTCTGCCGGACAGGAGGAAATCGCTATCATGGCTTCCCATGGATTGATGATTGATCATGGCATCGTTAAAGATGGCATGTATGTGATCTGCGAATTATCGGCTGAAGAGCTGGATATCGTTCGCGCCTGCGGCATTGCTTATGAGGTGCTGATCCCTGATGTGTCGAGGTTTTACGAAGAAAGAAATGCCCCGTATCTCGACCGGCTGGATGAACTGAAACGGCAGGAATACACGCTAAGCCGGGAGTGGACTGTCCCGCAGGGATTTGAACTGGGGCCCGTCGGAGGGTTCCTGACGATCGACCAGACCATGGATCACCTGGATACAATGGCTGCCCTTTACCCAAATCTTATCTCACCCAGATCCGAGTTGAATTATACCTCGCATAATGGCCGTGATGTTTATTGGGTAAGGATCTCGGATAATCCGGGTGTGAAGCAGGATAAGCCTGAGATCCTCTATACCGGGATGATCCATGCACGCGAAGCCATCGGCATGCAATTGCTGATCTTTTATATGTATTACCTGCTGGAAAATTATGAGACAGATCCCGATGTGCAGTATATCGTGGATAATTTCGAACTCTATTTTGTGCCCATCGTTAACCCGGATGGATATGCATTCAATATCCAGAACAATCCAAACGGCGGCGGTATGTGGCGTAAAAACCGCCGGACCAATGATGACGGTTCCCATGGTGTTGACCTCAACCGTAATTTCGGCTATATGTGGGGCATCAATAATTCCGGCTCCTCTCCCGATCCTTCCAGCGACACATACCGGGGCCCCTATGCTTTTTCAGAACCTGAGACACAGTGCCTCCAGGATTTCTGTGAAGACTATAATTTCAGCATTGCATTGAATTACCATTCCTACAGCAATCTCTTGCTTTTTCCATGGGGATACACCAGCCAGCCCTGCCCGCACGACGAAATATTCGACGCCCATGCGGCCATCATGACCAAAGAAAATGGTTATGTTTACGGGCCGGGTAATACCACTATATATGCCACCAATGGCGGATCGGATGATTATATGTATGGTGAGCAGACGACCAAGAACCTGATCTATTCGTATACTCCCGAGGTGGGCGACGGCAGTGCAGGCTTCTGGCCGCCCATTTCGCAGATCATCCCGCTTTGCCAGGAAAACATGTGGCAGAATTTGATGGCCGCTAAACTGGCTGGCCCGTATGCCACTGTTACCGACCTGGCCTCTACCATCCTTGAGAATACCAGTGGTCTGCTGTTTTTCCAGCTCCAGCGCCTGGGCCTGCAGGACAGCGTCAGTTATACCGTTTCAATCGAACCCCTCAATGATGCCATTGATTCGGTCAGCGCCCCGTTGACTTTTTCCAATCTGGATATCCTGGAGACTATCAACGGCGCTTTTTCTTATCATCTCAGGGAAGGGATTGAAAATGGAACGGAAGTTCTCTACCTGCTCACGATCGATGATGGACTGGGCTCGTTTTCGGATACCATCAGAAAAATATATGGGACCCCCGTTGTTATTTTTGAAGATGATGCCGAAACATTTGATAAGTGGATCTCGGTAAAGTGGAATGTCACCAATCTTCATTACGTTTCGCCTGAAAGATCGATCGCCGATTCCCCTTACGGACAATATTCCAATTACGAGAACAATGTCATCGTGCTGAAGGATCCGATCGATCTGGGGGATGCCGCGTATGCCGAGCTTAACTTCTGGGCCAGGTGGGATATCGAAGCGGGGTATGACTATGTGCAGGTTTTCATATCAGGTGACAACGGCGGGACATGGACTCCCATGCAAGGGAAATACACCCGGCCGGGCAATTCCAACCAGGCTTCAGGGCAACCTTTGTATGACGGCACGCAGACCACCTGGGTGCGGGAAGAGATCAGCCTGGAACCTTACCTGGGCGGGTCGGTCAAGATCAGCTTCACATTACGCAGTGATGCTTACGTTGTGGCTGACGGATTTTATTGGGACGACCTGATGATAACCATTGTGGATACCTATACTAACATTCCGGACGGGTACCGGCCCGAAGAAAAAGCCCGCTTCACCTTAATGCCCAATCCCTCGACCGATTTGGTCAACATGGCTTATTCCCCGGAAGACCTGAAAGCGGATACGCGTTTCATGGTCTACAATGCAAACGGGCAGCTTGTTTATGAGAACCTGCTGCCGGCCGGATCCGGTGGCGTGAGCTGGAGCGTTTCAGAATGGCCATCAGGCATGTATTTCTACCTGCTGCATACTGAAAACTCACGGATTGCTTCCGGGAAACTGATCGTTGAATAAAAACCTGCCTGGGTGTTGGGTGTTAGGTATTGGTTCTTTGAATCTTTAGTGCTTCTTCGTGGATGGCGTTGAGGAGTTTCATCAGGAAATTCCGGCTCAGGCCGCGTGCGGATCCTTTTGCGAGACGGTCCTGCACTACCTGGCTCCATCGTTCCAGTTGCAGAAGCTGCATTTTGCGGTCCCGCTTGTATTTTCCAATCTTTGCGACGATCTCCATCCGTTGTCCCAGCAACTGAAGTACTTCTTCATCCAGGAGGTCGACTTCCCTGCGCCATTGATGGATCATTTCATCCGCTCCGGTGATCTTCCCGGCAGGCACCTGCAGTTTTCTGACCAACTTTGCCAGCGCCCGGGGGGTGATCTGTTGTTTCCGGTCGGTCAGGGCTTTGGCCGGGTCAATATGGCATTCTATCATCATCCCGTCGAATAAGAGGTCGACGGCTGCCTGTGCTACATGCGGGAGCATGGCCCGGGTTCCGCTGATATGGCTCGGATCGATCAGTACGGGCAATCCGGGAGCCAGGCGGCGCAGTTCCAGCGGGATCTCCCAGACCGGCAGGTTGCGGTAAGGCCTGCTCCCATATACTGAAAACCCCCGGTGCACCGCCGCAAGTTTGCGGATGCCCTGCCGGTTCAACCTTTCCAGCGCCCCTATCCACAGCAATAAATCAGGATTGACCGGGTTTTTAACAAATACCGGGATATCAACACCCTTCAACGCTTCGGCTATTTCATCCACAGAGAAGGGATTTACCACGGTCCGCGATCCGATCCAAAGAATATCCACCCCATGCTGCAGACATTGCTCAATATGCCGCGGAGAAGCAACCTCCACAGCTGTCTTCAAACCGGTCTCCTCTCTCACACGCTGCAGCCATGGGAGGCCCTTTTCCCCGACTCCCTGAAAATCCTGCGGTCGTGACCGGGGCTTCCAGATACCTCACCGGAACTCTGCTACTTCAGGGATGTCCTTCAGGGCATGGGCCGTTGCCAGTACCTGTTCTTCTGATTCGGCGCTGCATGGACCCGCGATGATCAAAGGAGCTTGTGATGCCGGCAGATAGCTGCTCAAAGGGGCTATATCTGTCAAG
>JAWOHY010000036.1:0-30626 GCA_046484945.1 Bacteroidales bacterium | reverse complement strand
ATAGTCGCCCTGCATATGCACTGCAATGCCGAGGTTCTGGTAGGAAGAAGCGCTTTGGAAGTTTACTTTGTTTTTTTTCAGGAGGGATAGGTTCAATGCGTTCTGGTGACATTGCTGAGCCGCTTCAAAATCACCCACCCTTAAATAGTAATTCCCCAGTTTATTCCAGGCATAGCGGAGTAATGTATCGGCTTCACCGGTAGATTTTTGCCTGGTGACGATAGATGTTTCGAGATAATACCTGGCCGAATCGAGGTGGCCTGTGGCCAGGTAGTAGCCTCCTTTGACCTGGAGGTAGCTGGCCAGAATTTCCGGATTGGATGAGGTGGCCCTGATCTCACTTTCAATTTTCTGGAGCATTTCCCTGGCGCGGGAATGTTCCTGCTTCAAAATGAGCAAATCGGCAATATTTATCTCGGTATTCAGAAAATCTGTGTACCGGCCCGCGTTCAGACAGGCTTCCTTTAGTTCCTGGTAATAGAACAGGGCGCTGTCGAACTGGTTTTTGTTATGAAAGACTTTTGCCTTTTCCTCGAGCCAGGTGATCCTTTGGAGGGTTCCGTCATCTGTCCCGGCAAAGCCATTTACCTTCAGGAATGGCAGGGCGGCGAAAAAAAATATGATCCCGGATATTATCGCTGGCCGGTAACCGAAACGCAAGATGAACATTATAATATAATAACAAACGGATCCGGTGCGAATTTAAAGAATATTTCTTTAATAAAAAAAGGAGCACCCGCAGGTACTCCTTTTCGGATTTAAAAAGAACGCCGCTATTTGGATTTAATGATAGATCCTTTCTTGTTGTATTTTTCATCGCCCATTACGGAAACATGATAAAAGTATATCCCGGGGGCAAGGGTGGAGCCGTCAATCTGCAATTGATGGGTGCCGGCGCTAAGGCTCGAATGGTTGATCTGATTCACCATCCTTCCGCACTGGTCGAAAAGCTGTATGGCAACCTGGCCGTCCGACGGCAATTCAAAACCAAGCGAAAACTGGGTAGTGAATGGATTTGGATAGGCGGTCAGGTGAAAACGATCTTCTGTCATATATTTTAATGACGGGATGGTAATGTGTACCCCATGGATTACTTTACCTTCAGTATTGATAAAGTGACTACCCGGCAACAGCTTAAAATGGTAAGAGCTGTTTTCATCCAGGCCTTTTGCTAAAACAGCTTCTATATTGAACAATGCAGCATCGGGATGGACTGCCTGGCCTGTTATGTTTTGATCCAGCCACGTCAGGATAAGTTCATTATGGCGGACAGAATAGTTCAGATTCTGCAAGGATGATTCAATATTGGTGATCATGATCCCTTCGGGGATCTGTAAAACCAGGTGCATCCCGGTCATTTGCAGGGAATGGGCTATGCTGACAGGAACACTGCACACGTTTCCAGGGCTGGTCATGATGTCATTAGCCGGTGAATGGGCAAAAACCGATTCAACTGTTTTGGTGGGGACAAAGGTTCCGCTGACATCTCCGGAGGAATTGCTTCCAGATACCTTTGTTTCGGACCTGGAGCCCATGGTGAAAGGCGGGATTTCTTCAAATACCCAATCTCCGATGGGAAAGGGGTTCCCCTGGTTTATGTAACCCACCAGTATGAGGGTATAGTCATTCCAGGTAATGGTGCCATTGCCATCCACATCTGCAGCCAGGTGTTCTATTGGGGAGAATGGATAAAGATTAAACAAATGCATCATGACCAGGAAGGCATCCGTCAGGGTTACTTCACCTCCGGGACCAGTGGCTTCAAAAGAAATCGTATAAGTGCCCTGCGGGACGTTATAAAAAGAATAGTTGCCCGAACCATCGGTGGTTGTGAAGTCAACAATGTTGCCATTCGCGTCATGCAAATTGGCGGTAGCTCCAGCATGGGGGTATTCTCCATGGTAAAGAAGCAGCCCGTTGATTGTTTCGCCTGTCTGGGAGTAAGCCGAGAAGCTGATGAGTATAAAGATCAGGCAAATTGTTCTGAAAGTAACTTTTTCCATGATTGGTCAAATTTAGGCGTTCGATATTAAATTAAATCCGGTTGAGTGAAAAGGATTTTTAGCGGCTTATACCTTTTTCATAATTTAATCATGGAACCACCACAAAGGTAATACGGAAAACGAAAAAAAAAGTTATGAAAATGGAAAATAATGAGCTGATAATAGTTGAAAAGACTGTAAAGTTAATCAAAAAACTCAAAGCAGTTAAGTTTAGTAACAGTATTTTTGTAAAAAAATGTTGAACTTGACAATGAATTGTTGAAAAAAAATTAACTTTTTCTCTTACAACTCGTATTACCTTTTGTGGATAACATGATAAAGAAACGATGAATGACGTTTTACACTGATGAAGCTATCATAGATGGGCTAAAGAAACGTGAGAGTGGCATAATCAGGTATGTATACAAGGAATACTACCCCACGATCAAGTTTCTGATCACAACAAACTCCGGAACTGAAACAGATGCAGAGGATGTATTTCAGGATGCTTTGGTTGTTTTATACAGGAAAATTTCCAGGGAAAGCCTGATATTGACAAGTTCTTTCAAAACTTTTTTATATTCAATTTGCAGGAATTTATGGTTGCAGCGGCTCGACCGCCGGGTATTCAGCCACCAGTTCCTGGAGATGGAAGATATGGGTGATTTGCAGGAAAATCAATACTTCGATCAACCCGAAGAAGATCAGGATAAATACCGGTTATTTCAACAACACTTTCTCCGGTTGAGTGAAGATTGTCAAAAGGTCCTTCAGTTGTTCATGAGCAAGGTTTCATTGAAAGAAATCGCAGATATTATGGGTTTTAAGACCGAAAAGTATGCAAAGACCCGAAAATTTATGTGTAAGGAAAAATTAAAGAATTCAATACTTAACGATCCGAATTTTAATAAATATTTAACCAATTATGAATAGAGCGAAACATACGGAATGGATCGATGCTTATATCGAAGATGAACTGGATTCTGCAGGCAGGGCTGAATTTGAACAGTCGTTGAAAACCAACAGGGAACTGGCGTTGGAGTACCGGATGGAGAAAGATATAAATAAGATCCTCGGGGAGGAAGACCTCCTTGATTTCAGGTCAAAATGTATCCAGGCTCAAAATGAGCAAAAAATGGCATCCAGGAAACGGACCCGGGTAATCCAGTTTACACGGAAATACTGGTATGCCGTGGCCTCCGTCCTTTTTGTCGGATTAATTGCAGGGTCGATCCTGCTGTTGCATCCCGGGGAATATTCCGGAGAGAAACTATTTAAAATGTATTATAAATCCGGAGAAACCATCGGTATTTCCAGGACAGGTAGTGTTAGTGTAGCTGAAGCTTTGCTTTCATTTGGGCAAAGGGACTTTCAAAAGTCGAGTGAACTTTTCGATCAGATCTTACAGAATGAGCCGAGGAATTTTGCCGTAATGTATTATTCCGGGATATCCAATATTGAGCTGAGGGATTATCAGAAGGCCGCCAGGATGTTTGAAAACATATTGCAGGATAATAATAATCTTTATACTGAATTTGCAGAATGGTACCTGGGGCTCTCATACCTGGCGCTCGAAGATACCGATCAGGCGGCGTCAATTTTAGAGTCGATTGCCGGTTCAACGGACCATCTATACTCGAAAGAGGCTTCCAGTATACTTGATAAGCTGGATAAAAGTGAAAAAAACAAAAAAATTCTCAATAATATGTTCTTTTTGATATTACCTTTTTAATATTTCTTGATTAACTACTGATTGAAGAAATATTTCATTTGTTTTTTCATGATTTTGGGTTTAAGTAAAGGGTGCCGGGGGGCGCCCTTTATTTTTTTCCCTCTTGCCCAACCCCTCTTCCTTAAATCATTTCCAACATTTTCAAAAACTGGTTATCTTCGCCTGGTATTTTCCATTACCAGAGAGTTGTCAATTAATTTGCAGATTTATGAAAAAACCGTTTCATATTTATACCTCATTTCCTGTGTTCCTGGCGTTTTTGTGCATGGGCTTTGGGGATGTGGTCGGACCGCTGACAGGGCTTGTTAAAGAGGAATTCCAGCTGTCAAATGTTGCGGCGCAATTGATCCCCTTCATGGGATTTCTGATGTTTGGGGTATTATCAATTCCGATAGGCGTAATCCAGGACAAAGTTGGCAGGAAGACCATTTTGATGATCGGATTGTTAGCAGCCACACTTGGACTGAGCATCCCTTATTTGGCCAGTTTTTCATCTTTCGGATCCATTCTGCTGGGTATCCTTATGCTCGGAGCCGGCGCCACTTTTTTACAGGTGTCCGGGAATCCATTGATGAGAGATGTTTCAGCTCCGGGAAAATATGCGCGGAACCTGTCCCTTGCCCAGTTCATAAAGGCTGTCGGAACACTGTCGGGTGCGCTTATTCCATTGATTGCTGTCAATTACTGGGGGGGCGACTGGCGGATCCTTTTTCCTGTATATATAATTATATTGCTGATTACGATGATCCTGTTAATGTTTCAAAAGATCAAAGAACATTCAAGAACGAACCTGTCCGGGGCTTCACTCACTTCAACTTTCCTTCTTTTGAGAAACAAATATGTGCTGCTAATGGTATCCGGAATATTTCTTTATGTTGGCGCTGAGGTGTCCATGAGCTCGGGCCTGCCTATATACCTGCAGGATACATTCGGCCTCGATATTGCCAGGCTTGGCCTGTTAGGCACCCTGTTCTTTTTTATCGCACTGATGAGCGGTCGATTTCTTGGGGCCATCGTCCTGAACTGGCTTCCGGCCCGTTACTTCCTTAAAATATCGGTTATCATCTCGTTGGCAGGATTCATCGGTCTTTTTGCGGGGGTGCAGATCATTGCCATGATCAGCATATTTTTACTGGGACTGGGATTTGCCAATATTTTCCCTCTGATATTCAGCATTACGGTCGAATCACTGCCCGAAAGAAGTAATGAATTATCGGGACTGATGGTGGCAGCCATTGTAGGGGGAGCTGTAGTGCCTTTGCTGATGGGTTACCTGGCAGACCTGACTTCACCAATGATTGCTTTTGCGGTCCCTCTCAGTTGTTTATTATTCATCACCGTACTGGCATTCTTTACTTATGATCCGCTAAAACCAATTAGTTCATGATGGACAGGAGAAAATTTATTTTGAGAAGTTCACTGGTTTCGGCCGGTTTGCTGGCGAACAAGATGCCGGGATTTTCAGAACCGCTGCCTGCTTTTTATCAAAGCGACGGGATACCGGTTGTGATATCCACCTGGGATTTCGGGTTAATGGCCAATCAGGCTGCCTGGGAAATCCTTTCAAACGGAGGCCGGTCAATCGATGCTGTTGAAGCTGGGATCAGGTTGATTGAGGCCGATCCGGAGAATTCATCTGTCGGTATAGGTGGCTTGCCCGACAGGGAGGGAAGGGTAACCCTCGACGCCAGTATTATGGATGAAAACGGAAATGCCGGCTCAGTCACTTTTTTACAACATATTAAGCACCCGATTTCGGTTGCACGGCTGGTAATGGAAGCCACACCGCATGTTATGCTCTCAGGTGAGGGTGCGTTGCAGTTTGCCCTGGCCAATGGCTTTCAACAGGAGAACCTGCTGACCGGTTCGTCTGAGAAGGCCTGGCAGGAGTGGAAAGAACACAGCCTATATAAGCCGGTTATTAATGCAGAAAACCACGATACCATCGGCCTGCTTGCCATTGATGCGTCAGGCAGACTTTCCGGGGGTTGTTCAACCAGTGGCCTGGCGTACAAAATGCATGGCAGGGTGGGAGATTCGCCGATTATCGGTGCCGGATTGTATGTCGACAACGATATCGGAGCAGCTGTGGCTACCGGATTGGGTGAACTGATGATGAAAACCCTTAGCGCTTTTCTGGTTGTTGAATTGATCAGGTCAGGCAAAGATCCGCAGAATGCCTGCGATGAAGCCCTGTGGCGCATCGTCAGGAAATATCCGGAGCACAAAGATCACCAGGTGGGTATTCTTGGAATAGATACCCAGGGCCAGACGGGAGCATCTTCCCTGAAAAAGGGGTTCTCCTATGCCATTACCAGTAATAAAGAACATATTTTAAAGGAAGCCAGTGTCTGATTATAAATACTAAAATAATGCAAAAACTTTTTTTTGTGCTGCTGGTGGTCCTGTCAGGTTGCCTGGGTCATTTTGACAAAGGCCTGACGAGCCTGGTGGATCCATTTATCGGAACAGATGGTCATGGCCATACTTACCCGGGCGCCTCCATGCCATTTGGAATGGTGCAACTCAGTCCTGATACCCGTAAAGACCATTGGGACGGATGCTCGGGTTACCACTATTCCGATAATACCATCATGGGTTTTTCCCATACCCATCTGAGCGGAACGGGTGTCGGGGATTATGGTGACATCCGGTTTATGCCAATGACCGGCCCGTTACAAATCAGACCCGGTTCGGAAGATGATCCTGCATCGGGTTACCGTTCGGTGTTCTCTCATCAGAATGAAACGGCAGCCCCCGGGTATTACCAGGTCTTTCTGGAAGATTACCGGATCAATGCAGAAATGACCGTGACTAACCGCTGCGGATTCCATCGCTATACTTTCCCGAAATCGGATGATGCATATATTATCATCGATCTGAAAGAATCGATAGTGACAGAAAAAAAACTGGAACTTTTTTTACAGGTCATAAATGATAAGGAAATAAGAGGTTACCGGAGATCCAGCGGATGGGCGGCTGACCAGGTAGTATATTTTCATGCCCTGTTTTCAAAACCATTTGACCAATATGGCATTGCCCGCAATGGTATTATATCAGAAGGCCTTGACGAGGCAGAAGGCAATGATATCCAGGCTTTTGTCAGGTTCCATACCAGCCGGGATGAAAAAATAATGATAAAGGTTGGTATTTCCCCGGTGAGCATGGAAGGCGCCAAACGAAATCTTGATGCAGAATTGGATCACTGGAAGTTTAACCGGGTAAAGAGCCAGGCGGATGAGGCCTGGGAGTACGAACTGGGAAAAATTAAGGTGAAAGGCAGTGACAGGAATGATATGGTTAAATTTTATACAGCCCTGTACCATGCTTTTTTAGCGCCAAACCTGTTCATGGATGTCGATGGGCAATACCGGGGGCACGACGGAAATATTCATCTTGCGGAAGATTTTACAGTATACACAGTGTTTTCTCTTTGGGATACCTATCGTGCATTACATCCTTTGTTAAGTTTTTTACAGCCGGATCGAACCGTAGATTTCATCCGGACATTTCTTGATATTTATGAAAAAGGAGGTTTGCTGCCGGTCTGGGAACTGGCTGGCAATGAAACTTTTTGTATGATCGGTTATCATGCGGTGCCTGTTATAGTGGATATCTATAATAAAGGTATAGAAGGGTTTGACCCGGAACTGGCATATCTGGCAGCCCGTAATAGCGCGGAACAAGATCATTTCGGCCTTGAATTCTACAAGAGATATGGTTATATCCCTGCTGAGAAAGAGGGTGAATCGGTATCCAAAACACTTGAATACGCTTACGATGACTGGTGTATTGCCATGATGGCCAAAACACTTGGAAAGGAGGATGATTACCACTATTTTATTCAGAGAGCCCAGAACTACAAGAATCTTTTTGATCCTGAAACCCGGTTTATCAGGGGGAAGAGAAATGGTATGTTCACGCAACCATTTGATCCGGCAGAGGTTAATTTCATGCTGACAGAAGCCAATACCTGGCAATATACTTTTTATGTTCCGCAGGATATCGATGGTTTGAAGGAGCTGATGGGAGGCGATACGGGTTTTGAGGATAAGCTGGATGAAATGTTTGCATCACCAACAGGGGTGACCGGCCGCCAGCAGGCTGATATTACAGGACTGATCGGACAGTACGCGCATGGCAATGAACCGAGTCATCATGTAGCTTATCTTTATAATTTCGTCGGAAAGCCATACAAGACACAAAAGCTGGTGCGCCAGATCATGCGCGATCTCTATGGGGCTGATCCGGCCGGTTTGTGTGGTAATGAAGACTGCGGTCAGATGTCGGCATGGTTTATTTTCAGCGCGATGGGTTTTTATCCTGTTACACCTGCGATAGGCTATTATGTTCTGGGAAGCCCGCTTTTTGAGGAGGTTGTAATTTATCCGGATAATGGAAAGAAGTTTACCATCAGGTCGGAGTTCAATACTACGTCGAATATATATGTCCAGTCTGCGATGCTGAATGGTGAAAGCTATGAGAAATCATACCTGGCTCATTCGGACTTGACAAAGGGAGGGTTTTTGGCGTTTGAAATGGGGTCCCGGCCAAACCCCTTATGGGCCGCTGAAAATACCTACAGGCCCAGGGCTGCTATCGAAGATCATCTGATCACCCCGGTTCCATACTTCAGTGCTGAATCGGGTTCATTCCAGAAAGAGGCACTGGTGTCGATACAACATATTGATCCGGAGGTAAGTATCCATTATTTGACTGGAAATAATCCGGCAGATGCCGGTTCAATCCCTTACACCGCAGCCATACCTCTTCATCGTTCTACCGTTTTGAATGCGATGGCTTTATCAGACCTTACCGGTCCGAGCCTTTCAACCCGGGCCTATTTTCATAAGATCAACCATAACTGGACGGTTTCGATCAAAAACCCATACAGTCCGCAATACACCGGCGGGGGCGATATGGCTTTGATAGACGGTCAGCGGGGTGGCAGGAATTTCAGGACGGGCTCCTGGCAGGGGTATCATGGAGTTGATCTCGAAGCTGTGGTCGACATGGGGAGAAACCGTCACATTAGCAGGATATCCGCGTCGTTTCTTCAGGATGAACATTCCTGGATATTTTTTCCGGAAGAGGTTGAGTTTGCTGTCTCTTCCAGGCCGTATGATTTCCGGACGGTGGCTATTATAAGAAACGATGTTCCGGCTGACTATCCCGATGCTATCATCAAGGAATTTGCAAAGGATGGCATGAGAACCAGCGGAAGATTTGTTAAAGTTATCGCGAAAAACAGGGGAGTCTGCCCCCCATGGCATGTAGGAGCAGACGATAAGGCCTGGATCTTTGTCGATGAGGTTATGATTGAATAATTCTTTCTCAGCGGATAGGATATTTATTGAAGATCTCATCGGATCGCATCAGTATATCAACATATTGTGCACGTTGATATGCATAAGGATCTTTGATGTTCATCTTTGACAACTTACCCTTGAAATCCCCGAGGGAATTATACTTTTTGCCTTGCATCCATTCTTCCAGCTCTCCCAGCATTTTACCAATCACTTTGGGCCCATGTTTATAAATGACACTAACAACCTGTACGCAATCTGCCCCGGCCAGGATCATTTTGGCTACATCCTTTCCGTTAATAATTCCTGTATTACTGCAAATGCTGGCCTTTATTTTGCCATAAAGCAAACCGGCAAACCTTAAAGGCAGGCGGTTATCTTCTTCATTGCTCAACATGTAGGGATAATGAAGCGATTCTTTTTCAACATTGATATCGGGCTGAAACAGCCTGTTAAAAAGCACAAAACCGTCCACACCTTTTTTATCCATTTCACCGATACCATACAATGGGTTAGTATAGAACGGGCTGAGCTTGACACTCACAGGTATTTTGACAGATCTTTTCACCCCTTCAAGGGTATCCAGTTGTTCCTGGAGGATAGATTTATCATCCATATCAAACTCCCTGGGGACTGCATAAAAATTCAGCTCAAGGGCATCCACCCCGGTTTCCTCGATTTTCTTGGCGTATTCATACCATGTGTCGTCGTATACTGCATTCAGGCTGGCAATCAATGGAATATTAACGGCCTGCCTGGCTTTGGAAAGATTAAACAGGAACTCTGCAGGTCCTGAATCCTTCTGCAATGGCAGCATAGAGGTCATTTCCGCATGCCGGTTTCCGTAATTTTCCTCTGCCTGGTAATTTTCAAGGTTTTCCAGTTGTATCTGCTCTTCAAAAAGTGATTTATATACAACTGCGGATGTACCTGCATCTTCCAGTTTCTTCAGGAAATCAAGGTCGGTTACCAGATTACTTGCCCCAATAATGATGGGATTTTTTAGTTTAAGCCCTAAATATGTGGTCGATAGATCCATGGTCAAAAAGTTTTATTGTTTCTGTTTTGAGAGGCGTAAAATTAGACAAACCTCCCTATATAACCAAATAGTTTTTTTCGGCCAGGTTTTTTACTGTACCATATTTATTCTAACCGGCAGAAGTTATTCGGAACAGATGTTCTGTATACAGTCATTCATCCATTAATCTAAACTGATTATAAATAAGACGGTTGTCATCCTATTTTGGATTTATGGTCATATCAGGTGGCTAATATTTATTAATTTCGCAACGTTTTTCAGAAGGCGATTGTCGCTTAAAGTGTTAAAATACAAACTATTATGAAAAAGAAGAAGTTTATTACCTGTGATGGTAACCATGCCGCGGCACATGTGGCGTATATGTTCAGTGAACTGGCCGCTATTTATCCGATCACCCCCTCATCCAATATGGCAGAAAATGTTGACGAATGGGCTGCCCATGGCCGCAAGAATATTTTTGGCGATACCCTGAAAGTGACAGAAATGCAGTCGGAAGCCGGCGCGGCCGGTGCATTGCATGGTTCACTGCAGTCGGGTGTATTGACGACGACTTTTACCGCATCACAGGGGCTCTTATTAATGATCCCGAATATGTATAAGATATCCGGGGAATTGCTGCCCGGCGTATTTCATGTGAGCGCACGGAGCCTGGCCGCCCATGCCCTCTCTATCTTCGGAGACCACAGTGATGTCATGAGTACACGGCATACGGGTTTTGCAATGCTGGCGACCGGCAGCGTACAGGAAATCATGGATATTGCCGGTGTGGCTCACCTGACAGCGATTAAATCCCGGATTCCTTTTCTGCATTTCTTCGATGGTTTCAGAACCTCTCATGAGATTCAGAAAGTGGAGTACCTGGATAATGAAGATGTGATAAAACTGGTTGACTTTGAGGCTATTCAGGAGTTCCGCAACAGGGCGCTCAATCCTGAGCATCCGGTAACCCGCGGCACCGCTCAGAATCCTGACATCTATTTCCAGGCCAGAGAAGCCGCCAACAGGTTTTATCACCCCATTCCCGACCTGGTCGAGCAATATATGCAGGAGATCACGAAACTGACGGGCAGGGAATATCATCCATTTGTGTATTATGGCTCGCCGGATGCCGAAAATATCATTATCGCCATGGGCTCGGTGACCGAAACCATTAAAGAGACGATTGATCATCTTGTAGCCAAAGGAGAAAAGGTTGGTTTGATCATTGTGCATCTGTACCGGCCGTTCTCAGAAAAATATTTCCTGAAAGTGTTCCCCAAAACGGTGAAACGGATTGCCGTGCTCGACCGTACCAAGGAACCCGGTGCAAACGGCGAACCACTCTACCTTGATGTGAAGGATATCTTTTACGGGAAAAAAGACGCCCCCATTATCGTAGGAGGCAGGTATGGCTTGAGTTCCAAGGATACCACCCCGTCGATGATCACGGCTGTTTACGAGAACCTCAAAATGAAGGAGCCCAAAAACCAGTTTACTGTCGGGATCATTGACGATGTAACATTCACTTCTCTTCCGCTGTTACCGGAGTTCAGTGCGGTATCGAAGGGAACCTATGAAGCAAAATTTTACGGTCTGGGCTCCGACGGCACCGTTACCGCCAATAAGAACTCCATTAAGATCATTGGTGACAACACAGATAAGTATTGCCAGGCTTATTTCGCCTATGACTCCAAAAAGTCGGGCGGGATCACGACTTCCCATCTGCGATTCGGGGACGCCCCGATCCGGTCGCCTTACCTTATTACAACCCCCGATTTTGTGGCCTGCCACGTACCGTCATATCTCGATAAGTATGACATGCTGAAGGGACTGAAGAAAGGAGGGACATTCCTGCTCAACAGTATCTGGGATGTGGAAGAAACAAAGTCGAAGCTGCCCGATTCCATGAAAAAATACCTCGCGGAGAATGATGTTCAGTTTTTCATCATTAATGGAACAAAGCTGGCTGAAGATATTGGCCTGGGCAACCGTACCAATACCATCATGCAATCTGCATTTTTCAAGATATCTAATGTTATTCCTTATGAACTGGCTGTAGATGAAATGAAGCGGATGATCCGCAAGTCATTTGGCAATAAAGGGGAAGAGATCGTGAAAATGAACAATGCCGCAGTCGATGCCGGGGGGGCGGTTACCAGAGTGGAGATACCGAAAGAATGGAAAAAACTGGATGGAAAGGATGTGCATCCTGAGCTGGATGTTCCTGATTTTGTCAAACAAATTGCCAACCCGATCAATCACCTGAAAGGGGATGAATTGCCGGTAAGCACATTCCTTGACAGGGAAGACGGTACTTTCATGGCCGGCACAACGGAATTTGAAAAACGCGGGATTGCGGTGCATGTACCGGAGTGGCAGGTGGATCATTGCATCCAGTGCAACCAGTGCGCCTATATTTGCCCGCATGCCTGTATCAGGCCGTTCCTGCTTTCGGATGAGGAATTGAAAAATGCCCCGGAAGGAACCCTTACGCAACCTACCAAAGGCAAATTTGCCGGTTATCATTTCCGGATCCAGGTCAGTGTGCTCGATTGCACCGGTTGCGGCAATTGCGAGGATGTCTGTCCCGCGAAAGAAAAGGCCCTGGTGATGGAAACCCTGGAAAGCCAGCTTGGAGAGGTTGAAAGATGGAATTATATCTCAAAAAATGTCACCTATAAAGACAATATCGTTCCCAGGGACCAGTCGGTGAAAAACAGTCAGTTTGCCCAGCCGTTGTTTGAATTTTCGGGCGCCTGCGCCGGATGCGGGGAAACCCCTTATATAAAGTTGATCACTCAGTTGTTCGGGGAACGGATGATCATCACCAACGCTACCGGTTGTTCTTCGATTTACGGTGGTTCGGCGCCTTCCACTCCTTACCGGCCGCATAACGTCAGCGGTCATGGTCCGGCCTGGGCCAACTCGCTCTTTGAAGATAATGCCGAGTATGGATATGGAATAGCCATCGGTATCAACAAACTGCGGGAGAGAATGGCCCTGCGGATGACCGAAGCCATGAAAGACGGCATGGCGGAGGATCTGAAAGTGGCCTGCCAGGAATGGATCGACCAGATGTTGTCGGCTACCGGATCGGAGGAGGCCACCAGAAAGTTGATTCCCCTGCTGGAGAAATCAAAGAGCAGTTTTTCTTCCGAAATTTTATCCCTCAAACAGTATCTTATTAAAAAATCGATCTGGGTTTTCGGAGGTGACGGCTGGGCGTATGACATTGGTTATGGTGGTCTGGATCATGTGATTGCTTCGGGTGAAGATGTGAATATTCTTGTCATGGATACGGAAGTATATTCCAATACGGGTGGCCAGGCATCGAAAGCTACACCGGTCGGAGCTGTTGCCAAATTTGCCGCTTCCGGCAAAAAGATCCGGAAGAAAGATCTGGGTATCATGGCCATGAGCTATGGCTATGTTTATGTAGCACAAGTCGCCATGGGTGCGAGCCAGAACCAGTATTTCAAAGCGTTGAAGGAAGCGGAAGCTTACCCCGGCCCATCCCTGATCATCGCCTATTCACCCTGTATTAACCATGGCCTGCGCCTTGGGATGGGCAAGACCCAGTATGAACAGGAACTGGCTGTTAATGCAGGTTACTGGCACCTTTACCGGTATAACCCGCTGCTGGAACAGGAAGGGAAGAACCCGTTCCAGCTGGATTCCAAAGACCCAGACTGGAGCCAGTTCCAGGAATTCCTCTTCGGAGAGGTCAGGTATAGTTCGTTGAAGAAAAGTTTCCCGGCAGAAGCGGCGAGGTTATTTACACTGGCCGAACAAAATGCCCGCTGGAGATACCAGACCTACAAGCGGCTGGCTGCCATGGATTATTCCAACGACTAAAGCCGTCGGTTGCATTGCTAGAGTTCTTACTCCAACGACTAAAGCCGTTGGTTTCAGGTGTGTTACAAATGTTGGAACCGACAGCTTCAGTCGTCGGAAGAAAAACGATTTTTCAGAAAATCCTGATTTCAAATGGCAGGCGGGCCTGTACACCTTTCATTTCACTGAGATATTTTATATGCTGGTAGTAGGTGAAAAAGTCACCCAGCTCTTTTTCAAGCCTTTGCGCGCTTACATTTCCGGTCAGCTCATCGAACAATTGCTGAAAGGGGTCTTTTTGAGCGGGTAACGACCAGAGATTGTATTCGGTGATCTCAGCCAGTTCCGCCGCTGCTGCGATAGCATCCTGCAATCCGCCAAACTGGTCGATCAGGCCTATCTCCAGGGCATCGGTACCGCTCCAAACCCGTCCCTGCCCGATGGCGTCGACCTGCTCCGTTCCCATACCTCTCCCTTCTGAAACCAATCCAAGAAAGTCCTGGTAAATCTTATCGATCATCCTTTCAATCATGACCGTTTCATAATCTGTTAAAGGCCGGGTTACATTCGGAAAATCAGCGTATTTATTGGTTAGTGTATGATCGAAGGTAATGCCCAGTTTATTGTTGAAAAACTGCTGCATATTAGGGAACGCCCCGAAAACACCGATCGAACCGGTAATAGTAGCAGGATCTGCAAAGATCATTTTCGCCGGGGCTGAAATCCAATAACCTCCCGAAGCCGCCACATCTCCCATGGAAACAACCACCGGCTTCGTCTCCGCCGCCAGTGCCAATTCGCGCCTGATGACTTCAGAAGCTGTGGCACTCCCACCCGGGGAGTTTACCCTGAGAACGATCGCTTTTACTTTATCGTTTTCTCTGGCCCGGCGGATCGCCTCCGACATTTTGGCCGATCCGATCGTCAGGTCATCTCCCTTCCCGTCAATGATATTGCCAATGGCATAAACAACAGCAATCTTATCCTTATATACCTTACTTTTGGAAGGATCGGGGGTTTGGGTGTATTTGGCCAGTGAAACCGTCTGGATCTTCGCTTTTTCTTCAATCCCCAGCTTCTCTTTTAAAGCCGCCAGTAGCTGGTCTTTGTGATACAGCCCGTCAACCAATTCATAGGATAAGGCTTTTTCAGCCTCCAGGGCGTCCAGTTTGTCAGCGACTGTATTCAGATGCTCTGTTGAAAGGTTCCGGTCACGGGCAATATCCGTTGTCATGGTTTCCCAGAGATCGGAGATCAATGCATCCAATTGTTCGCGGTTCGAAGGACTCATTTTATCATACATGAGCAGTTCGCCTGCACTTTTATATTTCCCGTGACGTATAACCTGTACATCAATATCCAGCTTTTCAAGTGTCCCCTTGATGAAAAACAGTTCTGCGGCCAAACCCTTGAATTCAATGCCTCCGTGTGGATGCAAATAAATCTCATCGGCTACACTGGCGAGATAATATGCCATTTGTGTATATATTTCCCCATATGCCACAATGAATTTTCCGCTGGATTTAAAATCTGACAAAGCGTTTCTGATTTCCCGTACTGTTGAGAATCCGGATGGGATCAGGCTCAGATCGAGAAAGATCCCTTTCACGTTGGGGTCTGATTCGGCTTTTTTGATATTATCAAGGATTTCATTTAGCCCCGGAACTTTTTCAAAATCGAACCCTGCAGGCATGAATAGATTGAAAGGATTTTTTGGCGCCCTGTCATATACCGGTTTGTCAAGTTTGATATGCAGTACTGAATTAGCTTCAATACTGGCGGTTTTCTTCTCGGCAAAGGTTGCCAGGGAGACGATTATTCCAAAAAACAGGAAAAAAGTGATGACCAGGATAATGAAGGTTCCCAGCATCGAAGCGAACATAAACTTGAAGAATTCTTTCATGATCAATTGTTTTAAAAATGTTTTAGTGTTATGGTATTACCGTCAAATTCGGCAAAAGTGAAGTTCGTGAGCCAATCGCCAAGGATCACCAGCTGGGTTTTAGGATCCAGGTCTGTGACCAGTGGCCGGTGGTGATGTCCGAAAACAAAATAATCGACAGAAATCCCTTCAGACATCATTTTCACAGCATACTGGTAAAGCATCTCTTCTTCGATACTTTTCTGTTCCGTTTGCCTGTTTTCTTTCAGGACATGTGCCAGGCGGCTTTTCCGGGAAAAGTATAACCCCATGCTGGTTCCGATATCGGGATGCAGCCAGCGGAATAACCACTGGTTCAATTTGCATTTGAAGATTTTTTTCAGGAATTTGTATCCCAGATCACCAGGCCCCAACCCGTCACCATGGGCAAGATAGAATTTTCTGCCCATGATTTCGTGAATTTCAGGCCGGTTGTGCAATTGTATGTTGATCTCCTTTTTCAGGTAATCAAAAGCCCATACATCATGATTACCGGTGAATAAATGCACTGGGATACCTTGATCGGTCATTTCCGCCAGTTTCCCCAGCAATCTTATATACCCCTTGGGCACAACCGTTTTATATTCAAACCAGAAGTCGAATACATCGCCCATCAGAAAGACCTCAGAAGCATCATGGCATATGTTATCCAGCCAGCTGACGAGTTTTTTCTCCCGGAAAAGACTGCTGTCATGGTCTGGGATACCCAGGTGAAAATCGGATGCAAAGTAGACTTTGGGCTGACGATTATGCCGGTTTTTTTCCAACACGCCGATATTTGCTGCAATATTACAAAATGATCGTCAACCGGAAATGAAATTATTGATCCAGCCGGTTAAAATTGTCGATAAGGTCTCGCAGGTTATTTCCTTTATAACGGATCACCATGTCTTTATCCAGCAGGAACAGATAGGGTAAATCATCCGGAACATTGAATAATGATTTTGAAGAGGACCGGATGTTCAGATAGTCGGTCACATGTGTCCAGTTTTGGATGCCGTCGAGTTCGATGATATTTTGCCAGGTTTCTTTGTAGCTTTCAAACCCGATGGCAAATACCCTGATCTTGCTACTACCAATCCTGTTGATTGCATTCTTTAACTGATCATTGAACTCCCGGCTGTTTTTATCCCATGATGCCCAAAAATAAACGATGACAGGGAGGCCTGCCTGTTCATATAACGAAGCAGGTTTCCCTCCGGGCGTCTCAAGCGTAATATCAGGGGCTTTATTGCCTGGCGCCAGTTTTTCCTCCAGCAGTTCATTGATTTTCCGCTTTTCCTCTGCTTTTGTGATCCTGGATTTCAGCTCTGCCAGGTGCTTATTATTCGGGTATCGGACTGAAAGGCAAGAGTCAACGCGTTTGAAATAATCAAAATCATCATTTTCATTGATAACCAGCCGTTGTCCGAACCGCCTGTTGATGATCAGCAGGGATGCCAGTGACTGGCAGTTGTTTTCCAGAAAGTTGATCATATACTCCCGTTGACTGTCAAAGATTGCTATATAGTTTTCATCCAATTCCATTTTCATGGCAAGAAACCTGGATGATCGCTGGTAATTTTTGAAAACCATGCTCAGCGAATCAATCTTTTTCCGGTTATTTTCATGGAATAATTCAAATTGCCGGTATAGTTCGGAGTCAGGTGAGCCCTCTACCCTGTAATGGGGGCGAAGTTCTTTACCTCCGGAATAAACATCAATTCGATTTTCCTGGTCCAGAACCAGTGTCAGGTAGTTTCGGTTATCCACTTTAATAAGATAAAAGCCTGCTTCAGTCCTGTTGAATGAAAACCGGAAGGATCCATCGCTTTTAATATTGGTTGTATCAACCGGTATCGCCTGATAAATATCAATTTCACTCAATGTGACCATTTTACCGGCAAAATCGGGGAACTCTCCTTTGATAACTGTACGGAAACCGTCATTGTTTGAACCACACCCGGTAATTACCAGGAATAGGATCGTGATCAGGTATAGTGAGAAAGGGGCGCGTGAACACAGGTTTTTTTTCATGTGTGATATGATTAGACCGACAAAAGTACAATCTAAAAATGCAACCTGGAGAGATCATACCATATTTCCTGCATGAAGTTCTTTCAGCAGGGCTTTTATCAGTTTGGTCATGACGGGTTCTGCCAGGCTGGCTGCATCGATCACTTCATCATGGGTAATTTTCACGATCTTCCCTTCCACTCCCAGGTCGGCAATTACCGAAATGGCAAAGACCGGCAGATCCATCTGGGCTGCTGCAATGGTTTCCGGGGCGGTCGACATGCCCACGGCATCGGCTCCCAGGTAGCGGATAAACCTGTATTCGGCAGGCGTTTCAAAAGTAGGGCCTGTCACGCCTGCATAAACGCCTTTGTGATAAGCAATACCGAGGCCATGGGCGATTTCTTCCGCTTTGGTCATGACATTCCTGTCATATGGTTCACTCATATCCGGAAATCTGGGGCCTAATTCCGGGTGGTGCGGTCCGGTGAGCGGGTTTTCATTCATAAGGTTCATCAGGTTGATATGGTCTTCGATGAACATGAGGTCGCCTACTCTGAATAGGGGATTTAAACCGCCACTGGCATTGGAAAGAATGAGCAGCCGGATGCCGAGTTGCTTCATCACCCGGATGGGGAATACCACATCGGTTAACGGGTATCCTTCGTAAAAATGAAACCTTCCTTTCATGGCAATGACGGGGCATCCGCTCAGGTTTCCCATGATCATGGCGCCGGCATGTCCTTCCACCGTAGATTGAGGAAAATGAGGGATTTGTTCGTAAGGGATGGTAATACTGGTTTCAATTTCCTGAGAGAGCCCTCCCAAACCTGTACCCAGTATAATTCCTGCCACAGGGGTGTCAGAAAAACAATCTTTCAGGAAATCAGAGGTTTCTGATATTTTTTTGAACATAATCCAGGATCATTTTATCAAATCTGATCTCATCACACTCATGGAACCTGATCCTGATCGGAATGAAATAAAAAGGCAGTTGTTCCAGGTAAGTGGCAAATTCCACGCAGTCGATTCGGGTTGCATCTTTTTCGGTGGTGAAGATAACCTTATCTTTTGAGATGATGCTTTGATATTCCCTGGTAATTTTTTCGAAATCTTTTGCCGTGTAATTGTGATGATCTGCAAAATCAATGACTATTAGTTCATTGCATTTTTTACTCAGGTATTCCTGCAACGGATAAGAATTGGCCACGCCGGCCACCAGAATGATATAATTATACTTTGTTGCAGCAGGTTTTGGACTCACGCTGTAATTGAACGGGACCGGATGATCATATGAAATATAGGAATAAAAAAGTCTTTGATGCGGTTTAGGGGAAATAGTTTTATGCAGTCGCCGCCTCGTAATCGGGGAAAATACCTGGGGTGTTTTCGTGACCACGATCAGATCAGCCCGCCGGGCTCCTCTCCTGCCCTCCCTCAATCGTCCGGTAGGGATCAGGTAGTCATCGGTGTACAGATCGTGGTAATCGGTTAAAAGGATGCTCTTTCCGGGGGTAACATACCGGTGCTGAAAGGCATCATCCAGCAAGATCACCTGTGTTTCAGGCTTTTCTTTCAGAATCCTGGAAATCCCTCTTCTCCGGTTTTCGTCAACAGCAATCACCACTTCCGGGAATTTCTTCAGGTACTGCATTGGCTCATCGCCGATTTCAGGTTGCGTATGATTTGGGCCGACCAGGATAAATCCCCGGGTCTTTCTTTTGTACCCTCTGCTTAATATTGCTACCCGGTATTTTTTTTTCAATAACCTGACCAGGTATTCGGTATGGGGGGTTTTCCCTGTACCGCCGGCACTGAGGTTTCCGACTACAATGACCGGAACGGCAAATGCCGTGGAAGGTAATATCTTCCAGTCAAACAGCTTGTTTCGCAGGAACATGATAATACCATACAAACAAGCAAAAGGAAATAATATTATTTTTACCAGGATCACCACTGCAAAATACAAATTTACAATAAAGTACGATTAAACAAAAATTAAATAATTATAATGCTTAAGTTAACGTTATTGGAAGTATTGAAAATATTGATCTGGCTGATAATAATATCTGTAAATTAAACAATTATACATGAAGATAAGTGAATTGATCAAAGCTTTGGAATTACTTGCTCCCCCTGATCTGCAGGAGGAATATGACAATGCAGGATGGATTGTCGGGCAGGAAGACCAGGAAACGGCCGGATGTCTTGTATGCCTTGATGTTACGGAGGAAGTAATGGATGAAGCCGTCAGTAAAAATTGTCGCCTGGTGATCAGTCATCACCCATTGATCTTTGAGCCATTGAGACGTATAACCGGAAAAACGATGACTGAAAAGATTGTCATCAAAGCCATAAAGCAAGGGATAGCGATTTATTCGGTGCATACCAACCTGGATAATGTCATTCATGGGGTCAATGAGATGCTGGGCAGTAAACTGGGGCTGACCGAACTCAAAATTCTCAACAGGAAAAGAGGTGCGTTAAAGAAGCTGGTGACATTCTGCCCGGAAGATCATGCCGGGAATGTCAGGGACGCCATATTTCAGGCTGGGGCCGGACAAATTGGCGAGTATGATCAGTGCAGCTTTAACGCGAAAGGATTGGGCACTTTCAGGGGAGGCGATGCAACGAATCCTTTCGTAGGTAAAAAGGGGGAAGTTCATTTTGAGCCGGAAATCCGGATGGAGACCATATTCCCTGCCTGGCTTGAAAAGCCTGTCGTGGAAGCATTGCTGGATGCCCATCCTTATGAAGAGGTGGCTTATGATATCTATCCCCTGGATAATCTTTACGACAAAGCCGGTGCAGGTATGATCGGTGAGTTGCCGGCCGAGATGCCGCTTGAGGAATTTTTACAAATGTTGAAAGAGGTCCTTAGGATATCTTATTTGCGCCATTCGCAACCTACCGGGAAAAAAGTACGGAGGGTTGCGATTTGCGGTGGTTCCGGGAGTTTTCTCATACCGGAGGCAATCCGCCAGCAGGCAGATGTTTTTGTATCGGCTGATATCAAGTATCATGCCTTTCAGGAAACTGTGGGAAAATTGGTGATTATAGATGCCGGACATTTTGAGACAGAGCAATTTACATGTGACCTTATCGCCGGTTATTTAATTGAAAAATTTCCTAACTTTGCAGTCATTATTTCCGAAAATTTAATAAACCCGGTCAATTATTTTTAATTTCATTATATGGCGAAGAAAGACACCGTTAAGAAAAGTGAAGTTACTGCCGAACCTTTATCAGATGAAGGTATTGAGCGTAAAGTAGAAGATACGCTCGTTGCATTATACCAGTTGCAGCAACATGATTCTCAGATTGATAAAATAAAAATGATCCGGGGTGAGTTACCCCTGGAGGTTCAGGACCTGGAAGACGAAATCATAGGCCTGGAAACACGCATTGAGAATCATCGTAATGAGATCAATGCGCTTGATAAACTAATTGCGGAGAAAAAGCAGGCGATCAAAGACAGTGAATCGCTCATCAAAAAATATGAAGAGCAGAAGATGAATGTCAGGAATAACAGGGAATATGATTCACTGACCAAGGAAATCGAGTTTCAGACGCTGGAGATGCAACTGGCAGAAAAGCGGATCAAGGAATATACTGAGGGCCTGGGAGCCAAGAAGCTGCTGATCGAGGAGGCGGAGGCTGTCCTGAACGAAAGAAAGAATGATCTTGATATCAAGAAGAGTGAACTGAATGATATTGTGGAGGAAACAGAGATCGAAGAAAAACAGCTGGCTAAAAAGTCGGAAGAGTTGCAGTCGAGAATAGAGGAGCGCCTGCTGGTTGCTTATCAGCGAATTCGTAAAAATGCCCGGAACGGGCTTGCGATTGTTCAAATTGAAAGGGATGCCTGCGGGGGATGTTTCAATAAAATACCGCCACAGCACCAGCTTGACATCCGCATGCACAAAAAGATCATTGTCTGCGAATATTGTGGCCGGATCCTTGTGGATGCTGATATTCCCGAAATGTTAAAAAAGAATTGATTCTGAATCTGAAATTTAACTATCATGACGCAACGACAAGGAATTTACCGGAGCCGGACCGACAGGGTATTCGGCGGGGTGGCGGGCGGAATTGCCCGGTCATTGAATATTGATGCCGCGATTGTGCGGATCATTTTTGCCTTGCTGATCATTTTTGGGGGAGGGGGATTGCTGCTCTATCTCATCCTCTGGATTGCGATCCCGGAGGAGCCGCTATCCATTTACAATGAACCGGTTGATCCGGATGTGACATCAAACCCGGAATCATCCCCTTCCGGTTTTGAACCCGGCGTTCATATTAAAAAGCGGAATGACGGCGCTTTGATCATCGGGCTGATACTGATTGCCATTGGCATGATTTTCCTGGCCGACAGGCTTCTGCCCACGATTCATCTGAATGATTTCTGGCCGGTGGTGATCATTGTCGCCGGTCTTGCTTTGATTTTTAGTAGTGTATCATCAACCAGATCTTCAAAATCATGAAAACAAGGAATATTATCTGGGGTCTCGTCCTGGTTCTCATCGGGGTACTGTTTATCCTGAAAAACTTGGGAGTCATTTATTTCACCTGGTATAGCCTTTGGAAGCTATGGCCGGTAGTGCTGGTTCTGATCGGGGTGGCCATTTTGCCTATCAAGGAGGTTTTTAAAGTTATTCTTACCATTATTGTATTGACGATAGCTGCTATTATTCTGGCCTCATCACCCGGGTTCAGGACTTCGGGCCCCAAATGGTCATTCAAGGGTGATTGGGAAAAGCGGGACAGCAGGGAGCCTTTTATCGCAGATCAGCGGCTTTTCGAATCATTTGATGAAATGATCACTGAAGCCGAACTGGTTTTTGATGCTGCCGCCGGAACCTTTACCCTCCATGAGACCTCCGGGGAGTTGTTTGAATTTGAAAGAGAGGGGAATATCGGGAAATACAATTACGCTACAACAGATCTGGGCGAAAGGCGGAAGATCAGGATAGATATGGAGGAGGGCCGGATCAGGCGGATTGACCTGAAGAACAAAGTGGCCATCAAATTAAACCCAAATCCCCTATGGGATTTAAAAATAGGGGTCGGCGCCGCATCCATTGATATGGATCTTTCCGAATTCCGGATCCGTGATCTGAAAATCGACGGGGGAGCTTCGTCTATCAGCGTGAAGTTAGGCGATCTGCATGATGATTGCCGCCTGAAGATCAGCTCGGGGGCTTCTTCCGTCAAAATAAAGGTGCCCGAGGAATTTGCCTGTGAAGTCAGGTTGAATACCGTTTTATCATCCAGGGACCTGAAGGGCTTTGACAAACTTGGAGACGGCACCTATGTTACACCGGGCTTTTCTGAGAGCGTCAGCAATATTTTAATACAAATTGATGCGGCTGTTTCGAGCCTGCAAGTTGACCGCTATTAATGAAACGCTTCCTTCTCGCTGCTGTTTTTCTGCTCAACCTTACGATTGCCATCAGCCAAAGTGCCACGGTAAGAGGTTTTGTCTATGATAAAGCCAATGGCGAACCTGTTATTTTTACCAATGTATATCTGTTCCAGACATCTTACGGTGCCGCTACGGATGTGAACGGGTATTTCATTATTACCCGGGTGCCTCCCGGTGAATACACGCTCATGGTCTCATATCTCGGATATGATACCCTGCGCTTACCTATCCGGGTTTCGGCCGGGGAGATCATCACCAAACAGCTTTATTTGCAAGAATCTGTCATTACCCTTCGAACGGTTGACGTCTCGGCCCGTTACCAGGAGGCCAGGACCGAAACCCAGACCTCCCTGGTGAAGATCACACCAAAGGAGATCAGCCAGATCCCGGCTATTGGCGGTCAGCCCGACCTCGCCCAATACCTGCAGGTTATGCCTGGTATCGTGTTTACAGGCGACCAGGGAGGCGAACTCTATATCCGCGGTGGCTCGCCCATTCAGAATAAAGTACTGATGGACGGGGTAACCATCTATAAGGCGTTTCATTCCATTGGACTCTTCAGTGTTTTTGAAACAGATATTATCCGTAACGCCGACATATATACCGGTGGCTTTGGCGCCGAGTATGGCGGCAGAATATCTTCGGTCATGGATATTACCACCCGTGACGGAAACCGGCAAAGATTTTCCGGAAAAACAGGCGTCAGTACTTTGGGGGCAAATCTTTTGCTGGAAGGCCCGTTTAAAAAGGTCTCAGAAGACAATGGCTTTAGCGCGGGATTTATACTATCAGCCAAAGGATCGTACCTGGAGCAAAGTTCTAAAACGCTTTACAGTTATGTAGACACGGCAGGTCTCCCTTTTAACTTTCTCGACCTGTACGGTAAAATATCGCTTCATGCCGGCAATGGCAGTAAAATCAATTTTTATGGTTTTCATTACAAAGACCAGGTAAACAATTACAAGGCCCTGTCCGATTTTAACTGGAACAGTACCGGTATTGGCGCCAACTTTCTGGTCATACCGGGGAATTCTCCTTTCCTCATGAAAGGACATGTGGCGTATTCTGACTATTCCATATCCCTGACAGATATTAAAACACTCAGCGATCAGCCCGATCCCGAAAGGATCAGCTCGGTCGCCGGTTTTGACGTGGGACTTGACTTTACCTATTTTCTCGGTAAAGATGAGCTGAGATATGGTATCGAACTGGTCGGTTATAATACCAATTACGAATTTCAGAATGCTTCAGACCTGATTGTCAGGCAGCAGCAAAATACGACCGAAATCGGGGGTTTTTTCAAGTATAAACTTACCTGGGGCAAGTTTTTAATTGAACCCAGTTTCAGGCTTCAGTGGTATGCATCTCTTTCGGCTATCTCGCCCGAGCCCCGGCTGGCCGTTAAATATAATGTGACAAATCGTTTCAGGCTGAAACTTGCCGGTGGCTTGTACTCGCAGAACCTGGTCAGTGCCCGGTCCGACAGGGATGTGGTGAATCTTTTCTACGGCTTCCTGTCAGGCCCGGATGATTTCTACAGGGAATTCAACGGAAAACCTGTTGCCAATTCACTGCAAAAGGCACAGCATATTATTTTGGGAACGGAATTGGATATTACGCCAACATTGTCCCTGAACGCGGAGGTGTATTATAAATTGTTCAACCAGCTGACCAACCTGAACCGAAACAAGATCTATGATGAAAACAAGGCCCCGGAACAACCTGATCTGCTGAAAAAGGATTTCATCATTGAAACGGGTGATGCTTACGGGATGGACTTTACCTTGAAATACGACCAGCGGAACCTTTATTTTTGGGTCGTTTATTCCTATGCCTTTGTCAACCGGTTTTATGAAGATATCGATGGACAATTGAAGCAGTACTATCCGCATTTTGATCGAAGACACAATGTAAATCTGGTAGGCACATACCGTTTTGGATCAAGGCTCACCTGGGAATTAAGCGGCAGATGGAATTACGGTTCAGGATTTCCTTTCACCCAAACCCAGGGGTATTACGAGAAGATCGATTTCACCAGCGGCATCTATTCTGACTACACGACCCAAAACGGGGCGCTCAGCATCATTTATGCCGATATGAATAGCGGTAGACTGCCTGATTATCATCGTCTTGACATAAGTTTTAAAAAGAGGTTTTATTTGTCGGAGCAGTCAAAAATTGATGTCGATGCAAGCATTATCAATGTTTATAACCGCAAAAACGTATTTTACCGCGACCGGATCACCGGGGAGATAGTTTACCAGTTACCGTTTTTTCCAAGCCTCGGACTGGTCTGGTATTTTTAGCCCTTATTTGATTGTTTTCCCCTGCCGGATTACTTAATCTCGAGCTTAAAACCGGTGCCATGGACATTGGTGATCGAAATGGAGGGGTCGTCCTTCAGCAGCTTTCTGAGTTTCGCGATAAAAACATCCATGCTGCGACCGATAAAATAATCATCATTTCCCCAGACTGACTTGAGTGCCACTTCCCGTGTCAAAAGCTGATTTTTATTGTCGCAAAGCAGTTTGAGCAATGCATTTTCCTTACGGGTCAGTGATTTTTCAGTTTTACCCCTGCGGAGGATCATGTTTTTATGATCGAAAACAAATTTCCCGATTATGTAGAAAGGTTCACTTTCCTTATCGCTTTCTGCCGCCTGGTTCATGCATCTTTTCAGAATGGCCTGGATGCGGAGGCTGAGCTCTTCGGTGCTGAAGGGTTTCATGATATAATCATCGCATCCGAGCCTGAACCCTGTGATCCGGTCTTCTTTCATGGATTTTGCGGTGAGAAATACAACCGGGATATTTTCGTTGATTTTTTTGATCTCTTCGGCCAGGGTAAAGCCATCCATAACAGGCATCATAATATCCAGGATGCATAGATTGAATTGTCCGTTTTTAAAGGCAATCAATCCTTCCATTCCATCACGGCAAAGCGTGACATCATAGTTCATCATTTCAAGATAATCCTGGAGCACCAGGCTAAGGTTAGGGTCATCTTCAACCAGCAGAATCTTTGGTTTTACCGATGTCATCATCCTGAGCAGATTTGATTACGAAAGGCAAATGTACATCAAATCTGCTTCCCTTATGCAATTCGCTGATCAAATTTATGCGGCCGCCATGGGCTTCCACGATCGTCTTCACATAAAATAAACCTATCCCGAACCCTTTGACATTGTAAATGTTACCGGTAGAAACCCGGTAGAGGTTGTTAAATATCATCCGCTGGTTTTCAGGACTAATACCTATTCCCTTATCCTCCACAGAAATAACAACACTTTGATCGGTGTTGTAGGTTCCGATTTTGATTACGGGTGCTTCTGGCGAGTATTTGTTGGCATTATCCAGTAAATTCACAATTACATTGGAAAGATGTTCTTCGTCGGCCATCACGATGAAATTCCTGGCACAGTAGTGCATTTTGATCTCACCATTCCTTTCCTTTAAGGTCAATTCAAAATTTTCAGCGATTTTTTTGATCAGACGATTCAAATCCAACTCTTTTTTCTTCAGCTTGAACCGGCCTTTTTCCAATGCTGAGACCCGCAGTATCTGATCGACATGGTTTTGTAGCCTTGAATTTTCATCAAAGATGATCCTGGCATACCGTTCCGATTTACCGGCATCTTCTCTTATCACATCCTTCATCAGCATTTCGCTGGCTAATGATATCGTGGACAGCGGGGTTTTAAATTCGTGTGTCATATTATTGATGAAGTCAGATTTCATCTCAGACAACCGTTTCTGCTTGTAGAAGAAATAAATGGTATAGAAAAATCCCAATATCAGCAAAAGGGCAAACACCACCGATAGCACCAGCCAGTATATCATTCTTTTGAAGATCAGGCTTGTTTCAACAGGAAAGTAGACTGACAGGACAAGATGCTCCGAATCACTAAATCCGGTCATGGGGAGCTGATGCCTGGAATTCAACAGTTCATCAGTATATTTACCGTAATTCCCCATAATGAAAGATCTGTTTCTGGCATCCATGATGGCGTATTCATAGTTTTGCCCTACCTGCATGCAACTGAATTCCTCATTGATCTTAAAATCAAGCAGCCCCTTGTTTATATTCCTGACGTCAGGTAATACCGGCAGGGTATCCTGTCCGGCACCTCCTGACAAATCCCTCTTCATTTTCAGTTCATAATTCAGCATCTGGTTCGCCACTCCCTTCAATGCAATCCTTACGCTGTTGTCAAACTGTTCTTCTTTCAGGAAATATGCCTCTCTTACCCAATAAAGCTGGGTTATGAAAATTCCCAGCAAAGCAATGGAAGTGAGAAAAACAATCAGTCTGAATATGAATTTATTCATGATATCAAATGTATGGCTGAAATATTATCACAATCGACTTTTAACATATCATTAACAGTTTTTAACAGCCGATTAACATTTTCGGGAGAGAATCAGGTTTACATTTGTCTCACGAAATTTATGTAAAACTTATTTAAATATCAAAAGTATGAAAAAACTGGTTCTAACCCTCGCAATTTTCGGCTTCGTAGCTTTCGGCGTCGTTAACGTTCAGAATATCGTAGCTGCCACCACGGATGTCGAAATGGTAAATTTTGACAAAGATCCCAAGAAAGATGAAAAGAAAGCTGTAGAGTCGAAGGATTCCAAGGCTGAAATGAAATCCGGAAAAGATTGTTGCGCCAAGGATAAAGCCTCATCCTGCAAGGATAAATCAACCATGGCCTTGGCAGATTGTTGCGCTACATCCAAGTCAGACTGTGCGTCTGCGTGTCCTGATAAGAAATAATTTTTCTTTAATTAATTTGGTTTTTGGCCTCCTGCAGTGATGCAGGGGGCTTTTTTTATTCCCTGGACCTGGAATCGATGAAAATGGTCACCGGGCCGTCATTGACCAGGTTCACCTGCATCATGGCTCCGAATTCACCTTTTTGTACCGGTTTACCCAGTTCCGTTTCCATTTGTGCCAGAAACTTCTCATACAGCGGAATGGCTGTTTCAGGCCGGGCTGCCCGGATATAGGATGGCCGGTTACCTTTTCTGGTGCTGGCATGAAGGGTGAACTGGCTGACGATGAGGATCTCACCATCGATATCTTTCACGGAAAGGTTCATGACACCTGTTTGGTCATCGAATATTCGCAGGCGGACGATCTTACCGCAGAGCCACGCGGCATCAGCCGGTTGGTCGGTCTCTTCAATCCCCAGTAATACAAGCAAACCTTTTCCGATACGTCCCTTTTCTGCATGGCCGGTTCTGACACTGGCCTGTGATACCCTTTGTATCAATACTCTCATAATTGTTTCAAAGATCGGAAAGATATCAGAAACAGTTGCAACAACGCCCGGGAAATTCTTAGCTTTGTCATGAATAAACCAAGGCAAAACAAAGTAAATATGGCCAGGCTGAGTGTAAATGTCAATAAGATTGCCACTTTACGAAATGCCCGGGGAGGGAATGTCCCGGATGTGATCAGGGTGGCGCTCGATTGTGAGAGGTTTGGTGCCCAGGGGATCACGGTCCATCCCAGGCCGGATGAACGGCACATACGGGTCCGGGATGTGTATGACCTGAAGCAGGTATTGACTACGGAATTCAATATCGAAGGTAACCCCACCCCATTTTTTATCCATCTTGTCATCGAGGTCAAACCGGCCCAGGTGACGCTGGTTCCCGACGAACCCGGCCAGCTCACCTCTGATCATGGCTGGGACACCCGGAAGCATAAAGACAGATTAAGGGAGATCATTGCTGAATTTCACAGGCATCAGATCAGGACATCGATATTTGTGGATGCCGATCATGATATGGTGGCGCATGCTGCAGAGACAGGCACGGACCGGATTGAATTGTACACAGAGCGTTATGCCAGGGATTTTCCCGACGATCCGCACGCGGCCATCAACGATTTTGTGGAGGCGGCCATTACTGCACAAAAGGTTGGCTTGGGCCTGAATGCCGGGCATGACCTGAGCCTTGAAAATCTGCGGTTTTTCGCTCAAAATATCCCGGGGTTGATGGAGGTTTCAATCGGTCACGCGCTGATCAGCGATGCACTTTATTTTGGCCTGGAGAATACGATCCAGATGTATCTCAAACAGCTCAGGTGAGATGGAACTATTTTTCAGGGAATACGGCCGGGGTCAACCGCTGATCATTCTTCATGGTTTGTTGGGGATATCGGATAATTTTGTCACGTTCGGACGGCAGATAGCCAGGCTGGGGTATCGTGTGATCATTCCTGATCAACGCAATCATGGCCATTCGCCGCACCATCCCGTCATTAACTATTATGCCCTGACAGACGACCTGGCTGAATTAATTGAAAGGCTGAAAATCCATGATCCGGTTATCCTGGGCCATTCGATGGGAGGCAAGGTTGCCATGCGATATACCCTGGAATATCCTGATCAGGTACAAAAGATCATAGTGGTCGATACCAGTTTGAGGACTTATGTGAGGTTCAACTATCACCTGCAGCTGATCGATGCCATGCTTTCGGTCGATTTCGATGTGGTGAAAACCAGGCAGGAAGTGGAAGCCCGTCTGTCGGAAAAGATCACTCAGAAGCGGATCCGGCAATTCCTGATGAAAAATCTTTACCGGAAGGAGAAGCACCGTTTTGGCTGGCGGCCAAACCTGCCGGTGATCAGTTATCATATCGATTCGATGTACGATGGTGTTTTTTATTCCACCCGTTTCACGAAACCGGCACTTTTTATCCGCGGCGGTAAATCCGATTATATCCTGGATGAGGATATTCCTGCAATAAAGCAAAATTTTCCCCGAGCCGACATACAAATAATTGAAAACGGAACGCATTGGGTCCATGCAGAAGAACCCGTGAAATTCATGAACATGATCAAGGAATTCCTTGACTCCTGAGCCGGTTATCCGGCTAATTCAGCCGCCTGCTTTTTCATTACCCTTGCGGAAATCAGGATGCTGAATTCATAAAGCAGCAGTAGCGGGATACATACCAATATCTGGCTGAAGATGTCAGGGGGTGTTATGATAGCAGATAATGTCAACAGGATGACCAGGACATATTTCCGGTTTCTTTTCAGGCGCGACGGCTACCGGCGCGACCGCCAGCCATGTTTACAGTGTGACGGGTGTTTACACCGCCACCGTCACCGCGACCAACGCACAAGGCAGCCAGCAGGCGACCACTATCGTCACCGTGACCAATGAGCAGCCCATCGCTGATGCTGGTCCGGAGCAGACGGTTGAAATCAACCAGTTGGTTATGCTAGACGGCAGTGATTCCTATGACCCGGATGAGCATACGCCATTGGCTTATGGTTGGATGCAAACGGGCGGCCCACTGGTTAGCTTGAGCAGCTATACGGCCGTTTCGCCCAACTTCACCGCGCCAAGCCAGCGTTCGGTTCTCACCTTTACGCTGATGGTTACGGACAGCTTT